>QYQE01000036.1 GCA_007280335.1 Nitrosopumilales archaeon
GAATTTCTTGATTCATTGTGGGGAATGGCAATTACGGTTCATACGTTAGAAGATCATGTTAAAACTATAACAAGGCTTTACAAGCCAGATGTGAGAAAACTTGGGGAAGAAAAACAAGTTGAACTTCCCAGCCCAGAAACTTGGGAAGCATTTGATCCTAAATCAAGAGACTGGGCTCCGCTAAAAGTTGAAACAAAGAAAGAAAAATTCTATGCCAAAGTAAATCTTGGTAACGTACTCAAATGTTCAAGTTTTGAAGGAACAACTTACTTTCGTACTTATCTAAAGGATACCACCCCAATGCTTGCTCCTATGGAGAAGCGTGCTGTATACAATATTGTATCTACTATTGCTGAACCAATCACAGCTATTTGGAAATCTGATGGTGAGGACAAACGTGGATTTATTGACCAAAATCAGTTACCAAATGTACCTGATGAAATATTCAATGTCTTACGAAGACTGGCAACTGTAGACAAAAGAATCCAAGATACCTTGATATTTGAAAATGATGACTATGAGTTGGTAAAAACTGTACTAGGATGCATAAAGATTGAACTGGTAAAATCTTCTGAAACCATAACTACACTGTCTGAGAAAAAATCTGATATTCCTATACTACTTGAAGAGATACAAAAAGAACGCCTTCAAGTCATGTTGGATATTGTCAAAGAGATGGGTGGTAAAATTGAGACTGAGAAAGATGGGTTAACTATCTCAGGTACTCGAGGGTTGGTCAAGATAATATTTGTAGACAATGATAAAAGTGCCCAAGATGGAAATATGGTAAGAATATCTGTATCAGCACTTGAAGATCCACCTAGGTTTATAGAAATTTTATTTATGATAAAAAAAAGACTTGGTCTTCTTGATCTACCACTTGAAAATGTATTAAGTCAGCATTGGCCAATCATATCGGACAATGATTTGCAATATGTAATCCAGACTGCAATTTCATGGTGGTCAAACAATCAAGTTTTGGCTACAAAAATAATTGGTGATGGGAGCAAGTTTGACAAGGTAAAAGAATGGAATGATAAAATCAAGCAAGGAAAAGTTCGTTCAACTCTTGATACCATAACATTGGGAAAGATAATCAAACAAAAGGAATCAAATCCCATCATAAAGTAATCTATATTTGCTTTACGAGAAAATAATAGTAAATACGTGTAACTCAAAAGATGATTGACTCTCTTTTTTTTAAAAAATATTGTAAGGGGGATATTGTCTGGAGAATGGCTAAGTGCTTTACGGGTTACGTGTAGGCTTCCATGCTGAGAACCAGGATTGCAGTATGTTTGTATCCATTGTTGAAAGTGCTTTTAGGTTGTCATTGAATGTCTTGATATTTTGTCTTGCTATCTCCATTGATGCCAGTATTGTCTTGCTCTGCACAGAACTGGTTCTTACAAACTCATCTGTTGCATCATTGATTGCCTTCACATACGACTGGGGAAGATTTGCACCAAGGCCGCTCTTTGCTATCATTTCTTGCTGATATTCAATTGTGCCATCTACTGCATTCTTGTATGCAGTAACAAATTCTTGTCGCAGGTTAGAAATTGCTTGCATGTATTGCGTAATATTTTTCTCAGATTCTTCAAAGTATTTGTCTACATTCTGTTTGCATAATGCATACATTTCTTTTGCTTCTGTTTTATTGGTTCTTTCACTTGATAATTCAGCTGTTTTACTCATTTCTTTATTGTGTAATTTCGTCCTTATGAGGATCATGTCAATAGAGAGCTTAGAACCACATAAGGCACATAGAATTCCATATTTTATTTATGGAATTGTTTTACTTCCATTTTTCAATTTGACTAATCAATTCAGTTGGTTTTTCGTCAACAATCTCAAGTTTGCCATTGTAAACATTGCCAGAATTGGCATCAAGTGAGATATAATCTCCTTCATTCAAAATTGTTTGTGCCAATTTGCACATGTTATTTCCAGGAATTATTATCAAGTCGTGGCATCCAACAATACATGCCTTGTCCAATTGTCTTGCAACTACTGCTGCATGCGAAGTTCTTCCACCCATGGCAGTAAGGATACCATCTGATGTAGATATTCCCTCGAGATCGTCAGTTAGAATGTCTTGTCTTACTAAAATTACCGAGTCTCCCGCATTTTTGAGCTCTCTTGCTTTTTCTGACGTAAATGCAATTTTTCCTACCACTACACCATGACTTGCAGACGTACCTATAGATAGGGATTGTAGCACGGATTTTGATAGAATTTTAGGCCGCTTGATGGAATGTATGTCGTATTCTTCTAATCGTTTTATTGCCGTAATATGATCAATTATTCCTTCATTGACCAAGTCAACAGCAATTTTTAATGCAGCCCAAGGAGTTCTTTTCCCAGTCCTTGATTGTAACAAAAATAACTTTCCCTCCTGAACAGTGAATTCAAAATCCTGTACATCCTTGAAAGCAAGTTCCACTGTTCTTCTCATAGATTGAATTTCACTATACACCTGAGGTAAAATAGTATGGAGATAATGGACATCTCGACACAAATGTTTCCCAGATACTACATCTTCGCCTTGTGCATTTGAAAGGTAGTCAAGAAACAAAGTATTTTCTCCCGTTGTCGGATTGCGTGTAAATCCAACACCTGAACCTGATGTAATTCCCATATTGCCAAAGACCATTGTTTGTATAATCACAGCTGTTCCCATCAATCCCGTGATGTTTCTAATTCTTCTATACTCGATTGCTCTTTGACTTTCCCATGATTTGAAGACTGCTTCAACAGCGCCAATCAATTGTTCCAACAAGCTCTGAGGAAATTTTTTCCCGCTAGTTTTTTTGAAAATTTGCAAGTATTCACGAGTCATATGTTCTAATTCTTCAGAATCAAGATCAGAGCTGTTTTGTACATCATTTTTTTGAAGACACTCCTTTAACACGGAATCAAAAGGATCGGGAGATGTATGGTGTACAACTTCAGCATATGATTTGACCAGACGTCCATAGGAATCCCAAACAAATCTTGGATTTCCAGTCATACGAATTAATCCGCTTATTGTTGAATCACACAGACCTACGTTTAGAATGGTATCCATCATGCCTGGCATGGAGACTGCAGCTCCTGATCTGACTGAAACCAGAAGAGGTCTTCTAGATCCTCCAAAAGTAAACCGTGTCATAGTTTCAAATTTTTTTATGTTTGACTGGAGCATTTCTAGAAAATCTGAAGGTGATTTCTGCCCATTTACAAAAAAATCATGACAAAAAGATGTGCTCAATACAAATCCTGGAGGAATGGGAAGACCAAGATTTGTTAATTTCATGAGATTGTATGCTTTTGAACCTACTGTCTCAACAGATGGAAACTGTGGATAATCAATTCCATTCCCAAAGAAAAAGATAGTATCATTTGGATTTTTCTTAGATTCTATTGATATGGAGTGAAGTTCAGTCATTTTGTAATCAACTTGTCTAATACATAATCTCGTAGCTCCAAGGATGCTTTCATCAATCCATCCGATGCAGTTTCAATATTGCTGGTAATTTCAGAGAGGATGTGAATCTGTTTATGATCTTTGGTCTCTTTCATTATTATCACTTTGGCATTTCTTAGTGCATCATCTGATCTATGCTCTAAAGTGAAAACATTGTCAACAGCTTGAAGAAAGTCATCTATTTCTTCTCTTGATGTGGAATTTTGAATATGTTTTGCATTCTCAATTGCCTTGAGATATTCTCTTGAACCTTGAATTATAAGATCTGCCAATTCTTGTAATGAATCATACAAGGTTAAAGGTACGTCATTTGGTACTAGTGGTAGCAGAAACACTGATTCTTCTAATGCGTCAGCAACATCATCTGAAAAGTGTAGTATTTCTTGGAATGCTACAGTATCTGTAGAATTTTTTGTCTTGAATCTCATCTCATTGACTAACAAATCGGCTTTAGTTTCCCATTTTTTGGCCTTTATTGCATTTTTTCCCAACGATTCTTTTGATTCAGTATAACGTATACCAATAACACCATCTCTTACACATGTAGCAATTTCTAGTACCAGTGTAGCATGTCTTGATGTCAAATCAAGCATATCATTATAAGCTGATTGAAAGTAGTTTGTTAGCTCGGCACGGATTTCGTTTCGTATGAGTGCTTCAGATTTTCCTTCTAATAGTCCAGTTGAACAAGTCTTGATTACAAACTTTAAAAAATTAATAGCGTTTTCTTTACCGAGAACTTCATCAAACTGTTGTCCAAATTTTATGATGTTTTTTCCCGTACTTTCAATTGCATCATAAATTAGTTGGTCTCCACCCATTCTAAGAAACCCCATATGTCCGTAGTCATTATCCGCAGCCCATTTTAGTACCTCTGAACAATCGTTTTTGTTAAGAAAGTTCCTCAAACGTTTTCTTACCCTGTTCCAGTCTATCAGAAATACAATCCGTGAGCCTAAATAACTAAGATATTTTTTCAGATCATCGATGTCTTTTACACGGTATATTCCGATACACATCTGATATGTCCCCTCATCCTGAAAATTCTTCGAATTTTTTGATATAACTTCCTGCCATTCAATAGTAAAATTTTCAAAAAGCGATTTGAAGAACACCAGCCTTTGCATATGAACATCAGTATACGTTAATGTAACAGTAGAATTTTTAATTTTTATAACTAGTACATGTGCATCTGTACTACCAATATCATTTTGAATAATCAATGAATCTCCACTCCTTGTAGCTGTGGTTCCAAGTCCTGGATGATCAAATTTCAAAGGAGATGTTTTGTTAAGCCCAGACATGAATGCATTTATCAGATCTCGGTCTTGTTCTTGTATTGAATATACTTTGGCTCCGCTTACTGATTCATCAGAAATTTCGGATTGCAGTTTGTTGAGCTCTTTGTGTAGATCCATCACAAGAATGTGAAGACTGTCATTCTCATCCCTATTTGCAGATATGATTTGATTTATCATCAAGCCACTCAAATTATTCATATCATGTTGTAATGAAACCAGGCTTTCAAATCTATTTTTATAATTTATGAGTTTTTTATTATCCTCGATTGAAACTTTAGCTGATATTTCTAGAGGCATTAACATTTCTTTTATGTTTGATTTTATATTTTCTAGAATTAGAATCATCTCTGAAATTTTATAATTATTATTTTGATCTTTTGTAGTCTGTTTTATTACTGTATCAAATGATGTATTGTTTATGTTACAGATGAGTCGCTCTTTTTTCAAGTCAGGGTGATCATGTTCAGGATCATCTGCAGAGCTTTTTGCTAATTGAAGCAGTGTAAAAAAATACTTTACTCTGTCATTTGCCACCAATCCATCATTGATAGCCTTTGGTAAAAGCAAGTAAGACGCACCAAGCTCATTAATTATTTGATATTTCATATGTGATTACCAATTATGTCGATATCTCAAAATCGTCTTGGTTAGATTTGAATTCAACTTTATGATTAATTTTTGTTTTTAGTCTTGAAGAAAATTGTGATTTTTTTAAAATGTGCAAACCTGATACTACTAAAACCGTCATAAATGCAGGAACTATCATCATGCTTGAAAGAAAACTTCCCGAGATTCTACACGCTAATGAACCAATTATAATTGCAGATGCAGTTACAATCAAAGCAAATCCTATGGTAGTCATAAATCTAGATCCTTTGCTATTTAGAAGGATGAGTACTGATGATATGGCAAAAGGAATAAGCAAAACCCCAACCGCAATAATGACGGCTATTTGTGACTCATTTGAAGTCATGCTAAATCCGTAAGAACATTTTTCTTGATTAAAATTGAAGATTGCAGAATTTCCTACCATTGAAGCAAGAGCGAAGAAGATGAAAATCGCTCCAATTACTCCTGCATTAATTGACAGTAATCCGTAATCTATTGCACTAGAAGATGACAACATTAAAGAGGAAAATTTTTAGATTTAAAATTTTATCATCATAGAATATAGCTAGCTATATTTTATCATATTTTTTATAATGAAATATGTAGACTATGTATCAATCATAGCAGGTAATCTACTATATAATCAATATTTAAAATTGGTAAATCATCTTTAATGCTTGAAGAATGTGATGCAAAACAACTTTTATGAAACATTTACTGATTATGCCAGATTATTATCCTCATTTGTTAAATTAAATTTGGAATACAATGCAATGTATCTAGACTCGATTAAAAATACTCTGGAGCAAAATAAAGAAAGTTTTGATCCAAAGGCATTTTATGAATTGCTTGCAAATAATCTTGACAATATTTTTGACAAGGAACTTCGGACTAAACGATTCACATCTATTTTATCAGAATACATGAATTCGTTAGTAGATTATAGAGAAACTCAGAAGAGAATTAACATTCCAGTAAGATATTATGACGAAGCATTATATCAAATTAAAAAATATCTCTTTCAGCTATCGAGTGCAATGGACCTAGAATGTTCTGCTACTGCAACTCCTTCAGAAGTTGTTTTTAAAAAAGGCAAGATAGAATTACTTCATTATATAACAGATAAAAAAAACATAATTCCGCTAATTCTTGTTTATGCGCCTATCAATAGATTCAATCTAATGGATCTAAAACCAAATCGAAGTATTGTAAAGAATCTCATCTCACAAGGTTTTGATGTTTATGTCATTCACTGGGGATATACAGGCATACAAGATGATGGGTTAAAACTTGATGATTATGAAAACTATCTTGATGAGGCAGTATCGGCCATTTGCCAGAGTCATGCCAGACAAAAAATACCCATAGTGGGATATTGTTGGGGAGGATTACTCTCTGTAGTTTATTCTGCTTTATATCTGGAAAAAGTGGAAAGCTTGACCCTTATGGCAACCCCCATAGATTTTACCCAAGAAAACAGCATCCTTTCAGTCTGGAGTAAAGATCTGGACATGGATAAAATCTTGGACGAATTTGGTCATTTAGATCCGCTAATGCTAGATACAGCATTTGTCATGAGAAATCCATTTAGAAATTATGAAAAATATGCCAATCTTTTTAACAAAATACACGACCAGAAATATCTAAACGATTTTGTAACTCTTGAAAAATGGTTACATAACATACCTCCAATACCGGGGGCATTTTATCGTCAGATAATAGATGATTGTTACAAGAACAATCTGCTAATATTAAAGAAAATGCATGTAAATGGAAAACTAGTCAATCTTGAAAAGATTGACTTTCCAGTGTTAACGGTATATGCTGAAAAAGATGATCTTATTTCACCTATCTCGTCACTTGCCATAAATGAACATATTTCCAGCAAGGATAAGAAGACAATCAGCATTCCAAGCGGTCATGTGGGTTTGATAATTGGAACTAGCGCACATGAAAAATTATGGCCAGACATAGGTACGTGGATTAAATCAAAAAATATTATGGCGCCCAAGTCAGACTCAAAACCTACTATTAGTACAAGAAAAGAAGAACCAGTAACAGCTTAAAAAGACAATAGATGGACTCTATATGATATTTGTAAAAACTATAGAGTGCGCTTATCTATTGTCCTATGTATCATAGACGTGAAAAGAGATGTCTGTGTTCAAAAGCGGAGAAAGAGTACGAATTGTCAAAGATAATGAATCAAAAGTATATAAAATAAAAAAGATAAAGAAGGTTCGAAGAGGAGGAATTTTATATTTGTTAAAATCTCTTGAAAAAAACTCTATCATGAGATTATACTATGAAAATAAAAAATTGCTTTTAGAAAGAGTAGGCTAAAGAAATTATTATTCCATAGATTAACTTGCCCAAGTGTCTGAAACAAATTTTTTCAACACGGTATCATTTGTCATTCCTACCGCGGTAAAATATACTTGTTTTGAGAATAACTTGAATATGTCATGATATTGTAAAACCGATACTGTAGATATCATAGGTTGGTCTGTCTTAAAATCATCAGGAGACCAACCAAACAAGTCACACGTCTTTAAAAATCTCATGTGCTTGTCAGAGAAATTTACAAAGCATGTAGTCTCGAGATTCCATTGAGTAACTTTGCCTAAAAATACCATGTAATTTCCTACCTGGATTGGAAGGCCAGTTATGGTTTTTGGTACTGTGGATGCAACTACATTTGGTTTTACAGTAAAAGTAGTACTTGCTAATCCCTTGACATAGCCTGTTTTTGATACGGTGACATCTACTTCATAAGTTCCATGAGTAAAAGGCGTGGCAGATTGGTACCTAAAGTTACCTTGAGCATCACTAGTTATAGTGATTATTACAGATCCAAATGCAATTAACACATTAGCATTTGGTACAGGCTTGTAGCCTTGGTCCTTTACTGTTCCAAGTATGATGGGATATCCCCCCTCTGTTATAGGATCTTTTTCTACCTTGACTGTTACCAACATTTTATCAGACAGGATAGAGTCTGAAACCTGGACATTTGACATTATGATTGTAATTTCAAGCAGGACTGCACATACTGATAGAAGTATTCTATTCAACTCTTGAGAGTCTAATTGTTTTATTGTTATCCTGTAAACTCTACTTTTCTTCGCAAATTAATAGAAAAATTGTTGACTAGAGTTTTTTGAAGATTCGG
Source organism: Nitrosopumilales archaeon (assembly GCA_007280335.1). Lineage (GTDB taxonomy): Archaea > Thermoproteota > Nitrososphaeria > Nitrososphaerales > Nitrosopumilaceae > TA-20. The sequence goes on from QYQE01000036.1 coordinate 8,552, forward strand.
TATTTGTTAATCCTCTTCGTCGTCTTCTTCATCTTCCTTTTCTATATCATCTTCAAATTCCTCTCCGTCCTCCAATTCCTCCCTCTTTACATCCGCGTTTCTATCATTATCTTCATCATCTTTTGGAGTTACCAATTGAGTACCACATTTACAACAGTATGTCTTAATTCTTTTTCACTTGTTTATCTTACTGTATATAGATTTAAACAACATTTTCAACTATACCATAGAACTGAAATAAAATCATAGGAATTCTTTTGCAAGAATTGGAAAATTCTGTCAGTGATAAATTATGAGTAAGACTAATCTACAATTCCGTTCTTTTCCAAAAATATGCCAGATTACAATCGTGCCGAAAAGGTCCGAATCATAGAGTCAGAAAACAATTCAGAAGAAATCTATATCATAAAAGACGTCAAAAAGGTCAGAAAGGGAGGAGTGCTATATCTATTAAAACCACTTGAGGATGACTCTGTTTTACGTATATGTTATGAAAATAACGAATCACTTTTAGAGCGAGTTTCCTAGGTATTGTCAATTCTCTCTTCATTTCTTGTCATCTAAAAACGATAGAACTAGTAATTGCGGGGAGGGTCTACAAAAATCCAGAAAACCTTGACATGTAAAGGAATCTCTGTAGACCGATTTACAGAGTATTTGTTTTTATCTAAATATTACCTATAGTTTTATCGATCGCAACATGACCCACTTGTTTGGTATGTAGTCTCTTACGCGATCAATAAGATCGAGTATATTGATTCGAAATTTATTTTATCATTATTTTCCAAGTAGTACACCCAAATCTATTTGGGACATGGAGATATGTATCAAGAATAATCTTTTTCTCAATGACGAAAATTATAGCAACAACAATCGCAGCACTACTAATTGCATCGCTCTTTCTGAGCAGCACTAGCTATGCACTGAAAAATGACAATGACGACCATCTCGGAGTTAGAACACCAATCAAACACTTGGTGGTAATCTTCCAAGAGAATGTCTCATATGATCACTATTTTGGAACATATCCAAAAGCAGCTAATCTGCCAGGTGAGCCACAATTTGTAGCGTCAGAAGACACGCCACATGCAAATGGTTTGACACCCCATGATTACTGGATCAATTTGTACAGAAAGTAGGTATTGGTCAACTAAACGCTGATGGAACAGTAACATGTCCATCAAACACCAATCCAACAAGTAACAACCTTACAATGAGTTACTATGATGGAAACAGTGTTACAGCATTGTGGAACTATGCACAACATTACGCCATGAGTGATCACTCATTCAGCACTACATTTGGTCCATCAACTCCTGGAATGCTCAACTTAATTTCAGGTCAGACAGGTGGAGCATCTCCAAATATTCCAGATGCAGTAGCAAATGGCGCAGTGATTGGAGATCCAGATGGTGCATTTGATGACTGTTCTAATCCTGCAAATGGATTAGTTACAATGCATGGAAAGAATATTGGTGATCTGCTCAATGATAAAGGCATCACATGGGGATGGTTCCAAAGTGGATTCAAACCATCAACTCCATGGGATGGTAATCCAGCTCACAAAGCAGTATGTCACAATAAGACACCTAGTATTGTAGATCCAAGTCCAAGTCGTGAACTAAACGACTACAGCGCACACCATGAACCATTTGAGTATTATGCCTCCACCTCAAACCAACATCATCTTCCACCAACTTCAGTGGCATTGATAGGTAAGATAGGTGACCAGGCAAATCATCAATATGATATGGTTGACTTTTGGGCAGCAGTAAACGCTGGAAATATGCCAGCCGTAAGCTTCCTAAAGGCTCCTAGAATACAAGATGGTCATGCTGGATATTCAAACCCAATTGACGAGCAATCATTCTTGGTCAATACAACAAACACATTGATGAAGAGACCCGAGTGGAGAAATACAGCAATAATCATTGCTTATGACGACTCTGATGGTTTCTATGACCATGTAATGCCAAAGATTGTCAATAACTCAAACGACCCAGAATATGACTTTGCTTCAACATGTGGAGGCACAAAGGTTTCAGGTGGCCAAGACGATAGATGTGGTTATGGCCCAAGACAACCATTACTTATAATATCCCCATATGCAAAAGCAAACTTTGTAAGCCACGAGATATCTGATCAGACTTCAATTTTGAAGTTCATTGAGGATAACTGGAAAGTTGGTCAAATACCAGACCCAACATCGTTTGATAAAAGGGCGCATAGCTTGAACAACATGTTCGACTTTGAAGACGGCGATAATTCCAAACTCTTGTTGAATGACAAGACCGGACAAATACTCCCATAAAATCTTCCCCTTTCTTTTTACTAAACAAATTGGTACAGGTCTTGGACTCTCAAGTTGTAAATCTATCATAGAACATCATAGCGGAAAGATTGAAGTAAAATCTAAGGTATGTTCTAGGACTAGTTTTATCATAACTCTTCCAAAGAATCCTGTGGTACAAAACTCAAATGGATAATAACAATTTCAGAACTATTCTTCAACAAATGATTCTAAAAGTAAACCTGATTAAAATTTGAAGAAATAAAAAATTATTGTACTAGTTCTACTTTCTTGATATTGGCTATCTTATCTGAAATGCTACTCTTGAGATGCATTGGATTTGAGATAGATCTTGAAACTACTAGAATTACATGGTTGAAGAACTCAAATGAAAATACTGTAGATCTTTCTCTCTCAAAAATTGTGCATTTGACTCTGCCAAATTCATCATCTTGATCCTTGTTCATTGAAGTCTGGAGAACGCTTTGCATGAAAAACATCTCTTTCTTTACTGGTGTAAGATCCATTTCTATTCCTTCTTTAACCTTCATTTCTATGGATCTTCCTTTGTGATTTAGAACAGTAACCATCTCGATATTCTCATCTAGACTTGCAATATCGTTACATAATATGTCAAATCCAAATGCGCTCTCAAAATATCCGACTGTCATACATTGTAGATGGATTTGGTAGCTCAAAAGGATAAGCAGTATAGAATATTGCTATCTATGATATCCATATAGTGATAAGAGATTATGTAGTATGTCCTTTCAATTTGTTCCTAATTTTACTAGTGATTTAACGATCAGGTTTTTATTTATCATTTTAATACTTGTTTTTTAGGTAAATATACTCTTGGAACCAATTACAGAGATAGTGCAATACAAAATAAAAAAGAAAAAACTTGCTAAAGTAAAGGAGGTACTGTCTGAGTATGTGGACGAAGTAAAAAAGAATGAACCAGGAACAATCGAGTACAAAGTGTTTCAAGATGAGGATGACAGTGCGTCACTTGTGCACATAATGTCCTTTGTTGATAAAAATGCCGAGAAAATACATCAAAAAACTGAGCATCTAAAAAAATTGAAAAAAATTCTAGTTCCTATATCTAAAGGAAAAGCAGTGTATACTACCTTGGAGGAGGTCAAGTTTGTAAAATCTCTTGAAAAAACTCAGGAAACTGCAACAGATGTAGCCACTTCGCACGAGCCAATTTAAAAAATTTCTTTATAATACAATAATGACTTGGTTTTTTAATTATTTGTGACCTACACGACGAAGAAAACTGTCTATTCTCTTCTGCAGGTCATTATGAATTTCTAACATACTTCTATTACCGTTGATAGGAATTAGACCATATCTTTTTTGCATCAAATAAAATTCTTGTGATACTCTCTTTTGATAAATTAAAAATGATTCATACATGTCATTTGATAATCCCATGTCTGCTCCTGATTCATAATAGTCTAATGTGGAATTCTTTTGGAAAACTCTGTGTATCAAGACTGTTGGTTCAACATCTAGATAAAATACAATATCTGGCTTGATGGCAAATCCATATAGATTGTGACACCAAGTTTTGTCTAATCCCCTTGCCAAATTTCTTGCTATGAGAGTGTAGATGTATCTATCTGCAAGTACAATGTATCCTGCTTGCAATGCAGGAATTATCTTGTATTCAAATTGGTCTGCAAAATCTGCAGCGTAGTATAATGCTAGAGTCTTTTTTCCTAGGGAGAAATTTTCCTTTGCTTCCAATATTCCCTTGCCAACAAGTTCTGATCTTTTAAGGCCTGTATTGAGTACTGCATGACCATCTGCTTCTAATCTTGTGGTAATTGACTGAATCTGTGTACTACGACCGGATGCATCTGGACCTTCAATTACAATCAACCTTCCCTTGACTTCAGTGTCTTGCAAATTCTTAATTCCATGACCATAAAATTCTACAGTTCTCGTTCCAAGATTCTTGTATTTGTCTCGTGTCATCTCTTATCGCCTAGTCCTTATCCTCGTAGGTTTCAAGTTCTCTAAAAGTGGCATGATCTTTTTTCTCACAATGTTTTGCTGCTCTTCGATGTTTAGAGTTCCGTCAATTATGGTGAATCCCTCACTTTCTGCAAGTGAGTCATATTGCTCAATTATTCTTCCTTGGAAAATTCTATAACTCTCATATGGATCATTACTCAGATTCATGTCCATTCCAGCTTCGTAATACTTTAGCTTGGGCCTACCTATGAGAATTCTATCCACTGCAATATCTACTGGAACCTTAAAGTAAAACGCAACATCTGGTTTTACTGCAAAATCGTATACTTTCTTTACCCATGCAGGATTACAACCTCTAACTATGTCCCTTGCAAATGCCGTGTAAACAAATCTGTCCGCTAAAACAAAATAACCTGCTCTTAATAATGGAGAAATATTTCTTTCATATCTGTCTGCAAAATCTGTAGCATGTAACAAGCTAAATGTAGTTGGAGTGAGTAACCCTTTCTTTTTCCCCTTGGATGTTATCTCTTTTACCATTTCAGAAGAATTCCATTCTGACTTGAAAACATTCACACCCTTGAATGCAAGCCACTTTTCTAAAAGATGAAGCTGGGTTGATTTTCCTGAACCGTCTATGCCCTCAACTATGATTAGTTTGCCCCTCTTTTCCATTTTTACAACCTAGAATTACTTTGTGACATGACTGCAATTTTAGGTTTTACTGTAATTCTTCCATCTGACATGTGTTTTGTAGAATTACATCAGGTAATGACTTTGATCTATATAGTAAATGTAACACTATGAAAAATAGGAAATCATGGTTGAATTTTAGATATTATTTTATTTCAAATCTGTGGAATGGATTGTCACACCAAAGCTTCTTTAACTCATAAATATCTGAAAAATCGATGACTTGTCTATGGATTTGTTAGTATTACGACATGGTGAAGCTGGAAAACGATCTCCACTACCTGGAGATTCAAAGAGAACACTTACCGCTGAAGGACGACAAGAGATTATAGAACTATCAGACGGCCTAAAAAAATTGGAAGTAAAATTGGATTATGTCCTCACCAGTCCTCTCTTACGAGCCAAGAATACTGCTGAAATTGTAGCAAAATCTTTCAAATACAAAGGTAAAATTGAAGAATTGAACTCCTTGAAACCTGAAGGTAGTAGGCTAGAATTTTACTCTGCTTTATCAAAGTTAAAACAAGATTCGGTGGTGCTTGTAGTAGGGCATGAACCGTATCTGAGTGAAATGATAGGTGAAGCAATATCCCAATCTGATTGTAGGATAAATCTAAAAAAAGCCGGTTTAGCTAGGATAAGAGTATTATCTACACTTCCTAAACTCAAAGGGACTCTAAGATGGTTGCTTACTCCAAAACTTTTGAAAAAATTGGCATAGGTATACGTTCCCTATGTTTTTCATTTAGTAAAAAAATGTAAATCAGAAGTAGATTAATACTATATGTTCATAGAAAAATGGGGTTGTTGATTAGCTGAAGATTTCTGTAATTGATCTTGGTTTTAACTCTGCTAAGCTAGTTATCTATAATGTAAAAGATGATGATTCATTTGATGTTTATCAGCAAGAAGGAATCAAAGTAAGACTGGGAGAAGGGCTTGACGAAAAAGGCAAATTGGGAAAAAAACCCATGTCACGAGCAACTGATACACTTCAAGTTTTTAGAGATATCATTCAATTAAATCCCATAAAATCTGTACTACCTATTGCTACTAGTGCAGTCAGAGAGGCACGCAACAAGGACGATTTTCTAAATACTGTTGCCAAGGAAACTGGATTTAATTTCAAAGTTCTATCAGAACGAGAGGAAGCACTATACTCCTATGTTGGAGCGATAAAATCACTTCATATCCCAGATTCATTATTTTTTGACATTGGTGGAGGTAGCTTGGAGATTGTTTACGCAGAACGATTCAAGATAAAAAAAGTCATCTCATTACCTCTTGGAGCTCTGCGATTGACCAATCAATTTGATGGAAGAAGAGGTAAATTTACTGAAAAGAATCTCAAAGACCTAAAACGTTACATCTGGAATCTTATTCCTGGCAAAAAAGATTTGGGCATGAGCAAAAGTACAAAGCTTGTTGGAGTTGGAGGTGCCCTGCGTGCCTTGGCAAGATATGAACAAAGAGTTTCATTATACCCCTTGGATAAAATTCACAATTACAAAATTAGTCGTAAATCTCTTGATTATGCAATTAGTGGATTATCAAAAATGAATTCAGATGATATTGCAACGATCCCAGTCTTAGGTTCTAGTAGAGCTGAGACAATTATTGCAGGCTCTTATGTGATTGAAACATTGATGGAAAAATATGATTTTTCTGATCTGTATGTAAGTAACCACGGACTCAGAGAGGGAGCACTTTCAATATTTTTAGAAGACCCAAAGGCATATCATGACGGATATCTCACTGCTGAGCAAATTAGAAAAACAATTGGTGTTGAGGACCAACGTAGTACTAGTCCCGAAAAAGAAACTTTTCTTAATACTCTGTTATCTATAAAACTAATTTCTAAACGAGAACGAAAGATACTTGGTTATGCTGAAAAAATAATGTCAGAAAGATCATCATTTAGCAGCCCACAGAGTGTGTTTTATTCCATCATGGATGAAGATATTCCACTTGATCATAATGATCATTTGGTTCTAGGACTTTCTTTGGTGCATGCAAGACATACAAAAACATCTGACTGGTTATTTGCCAGATACAAAACAATTCTATCTCAACAGGATAAGGTATCAATGAAGAAAATCTCCACACTGATTACTCTGGGAAAGATTCTTGAAAGAACGAAGTCAAAGATTGAATTAAGACAACACGGTACACGAATAATAGAAATCGCTATCATACAATCACGTTCAACTCAGAAATTTTTACTCAAGGATGCCTTGAAAAAGTTTGAGACTATATTTGATGTTAAAATTATTCTCTCAACTCGTCCATATCAGGGAAGTTCACAAAGTTCCGTCCTTGAATTGTAATTTAGAAATATCCCGTCTTTGGTCTACTTTTATTGAAGGCAAATACAAACGCATTGTACTTTCTACTTCTTTCTAAAACTTCAGATTCTATAATGCCTAAATATTTTGAATTTTGTTCAATACTCCTAAGGTGATCGATAATTATGTCACTATCATGAATATCTCCTAGCATATCTTGAATTTTTTTTAAATTTTTGAGGATTTGAACTGTTTTTCCTTTGTTTGATGATAATTCAAGCGAGTATCGTAATTTTTTAAAATCTTTTCTTAGCATGTGAAGTTCTTCTATTTTTTTCTCATCTCCAAGTGCAATTATTGTATTTTTCTGTATGTTTAACTCAATCTTGCCTAATGCCTTGAAATATCTTTTATTCAATTTTGATTTTTTTAGAATATTTGAAGAGATCTTGGGAGTAGATGCGTGTAGAATTTTTAATGCGATTTCGTTAGCACTGTGAAGTTTTTCAATTCTGTAATTCTTAAGAATAGTTACTAAATCATATGTTTGGTCCTGATATTTGGATTCCATTTTTGCACATATTATATCATAATCCCTTATCTTTGCATTTAATTTGAAAAGTATTTTAGCCAGTTTTACAAAATTCATATTTTTTTCTTTTTCTCTTACATTCTTTGGCAGTATCTTGTGCGCAGTCTCTAAACGTCTAATTGCAACTCTGATATCATGAATGTTTTCATCATTTGGATTTTTTATGTAATCATGTAATTTCTGATAGAACCCATCTTGTACTTTTTCAAATTTCTTGAGAAATGGCTTTTTGTTCAAATCTAAATATTCGTTCATTATATTCATTGTAGTATACTATTTCTTTTAAGTTATGATCTGATTATTTCTGGTGTTTGAAATGATGATTAATGTGATATTGCTTTTATGAATAGCATTATTGCAAATGATACTGCTGCACTAGCAGGTATTGTTATAATCCACGCCCATACAATTCTTTTTCCTATGCCCCACCTTACTGCTGACATTCTTCTTACTGCTCCTACGCCCATTATGCTTCCAGATATTGCATGGGTTGTACTTGCAGGAATTCCAAGCCATGCAAGAGTTGCAAGTATGGTAGCTGCACTTGTTTCTGCAGCAAAACCTTGGTAGGGTCTAAGCTGAGTAATCTTTACTGCCATTGTC
>QYQE01000051.1 GCA_007280335.1 Nitrosopumilales archaeon
ATAATAACTACTGGGGGGACTGGAATTTCTAGTAGAGATGTAACTCCAGATGCAGTCCAATCTTTAAATCCGCGTATTATTCCAGGTATTGATGAACTTTTAAGAAGTAATGGCGCAAATTTTACAAAACATTCTTGGAGCAGTAGATCTGTTGCTGCAATTGTTGATAAGACTTTAATCATCACTCTTCCTGGAAATCCAAATGCGGTACTTGCAGAAAATATTCCTGTAGAAACTTGTTGTGCATCTATCGTGATTGGGCCTATTCCTTGATCTACTTGTGTTAATCTCAGCTGTACCGATTTCATATCAATTGGATTTTTATTAGAATCTAAGAATGAAATTTTAAAATTATTATTACCTGTAAAAAATGGATTAATTGTCATGATTATTCTACTTCCATTTTCTACAAATTTTGCCTCAGTCAATCCATTTTCATATATTATGTTGTCTGATGTAGTCAGGGCAAAGACATTTTGCTCTTGTATTGATTGTAGCTGGTTTTGAAATTCACTTGCAGGTAACCCAGAATCAACTAATGTTGCAATTGAAGCAATTAAAGCAATTCCAATTATTGCCTCAATTCTTATATTTCGATTGAAGGTTGATAATATTGATTTTATGTCAATATCTTGTGAAATATCCTTGTTCTTTTCTGCTGTTAAAATTGAGACTGCAGTTATTGCACGTCTACGTGTTGCAATCTCATGATAGCCTCCAATGGCTATCAAAACAGCAGCAAGCGAAAGTTTTACGATAAGAATTTTACCATATGTTGAAGCTAACGTTAGTGCTAGATTATTTTCAAGAGTATACAACAAAATCGGTCCTGTGATTACTATGGCACCAAGAATTGTTATTGCAATTATAGTAAATCGTGGAATTATTATTGATATGGTAGATGCACTAATAACATCACTTGATAATTGTCTGAGTTTTGGCATTAAAACAAATGCAATATAGATTATACCTCCAATCCAAAATGAAGCTGCTACATTATGTATGAAATCAACTATTAACGGTAGTATCTTGCCAGTAGCTGCACCATGGCTGATTAAACTTGTCGTTGTAAGAACTACGAGTCCAATTCCAAATAATACTAAAGCATGACTTTTGGGACATACTGCATTTGATTTTTTTATCTTATGATACATTGTAAAAGATAGTACAAGTAATACGCTTGATACAATCATCCTTATCATCCATATGCTGCCGAATTTGGTATTGATTGCATCCAAAATTCCAGCATTAATTGAAAAAGCTTGAACAGATATCATTACAAATCCAGAAGAAACAAGAATGATAGAACCAATCACTTCTAGTTTCATCATGTTTTGATCTATTTTGATTCGTGTTTCTACTAATGCATTTCCTAACCAAGAAATTCTGGATATCGGTCTCCATAACCATAGTGTTGCAAACGAAACTCCAACTACCATAACTTGACCTATTAATGCGGGAAACCTTGCAATTGCTTCTGGTACTGAAATCTCTTCGTAGTTAGAAGCTGTTGAAGGAGAAGAAAGATTTTGAGGAACAGCTTGGCCTATTGCAAACACAAATGCATTTTCTGTCACATGACCGTCTGTCTGGTCAAGGACTTTGGTTGTTACAGTATAGATTCCATCCTCAAGTCCTGCTGGTAATGATACACTCAACGTAGATTGATCACTGTTGATGTAATGTTCATCTTTTTCTTGTACTTCTTTTGCATTAGAATCTAAAACTTTTACCTGACTATAACGAATATCTATTGGATCATTAAAGTAAACATTAACTTTTGATGGCTGTGTAGCCAATGATTGTGATGGTGCAGGATCACTTTTTGTTACAAAAGCATGTGCATAAGAATTTGGAATATTTGGAATTACAAATATTATTGATGAAATAATAATAACAGCTAGAATAATTTGAAATGAAGTTTTTCTAAATTTATCCATATGTAATAATAAAGTCAACTTTACTATATGGTTCTTACTAAAATACTACAACAATCGAATTAGATTTTTTTAACGTAATGGAATTTTGATCGTTTAACACATGTAAAAATTATTTTTATTTTGTATTGTATTTTGACATTTGTACTATAAGATATTTAAGTAATGGAAAGATTACTAGCTCCGTGAATGAAAAAATTGTAGCGTTATTACTAGTATGGTATAGTCTCTATAATAGACATGATAGCAATAACAAGATTTAGATCTATCAAGTTAAGACAATAAATATTAGATCATTTACTTTAAGCTAAATGAAAACAAGAATTGTAACTCTCGCATCTGCCTCTCTTCTGATTTTATTAATATTTTCTATTTCTCCCTTTGACATCAAACCAGCTTCAGCACACAAAACCACGGTGTTTGGTAATTATCTTGTAACAGTTGGTTGGCAGAATGAGCCAACATATGCTGGATTATTGAACTCACCTATAGTTGAAGTGAAAAAAGGCAGTGGAGATAGTGCCAAACCTGTCATCAATGCTTTAGCTAACATGCAAATCTCAATAAAATATGGTTCAGTCACAAAACAATTGGATTTTGTTCCTGATAATACAGTTGATGGACAGTATGTTTCCCCATTGATCCCAACTCGAGTTGGAACTTATAGTCTTATTATGAAAGGTACTATAGAAAATCAAAGTATTGATACTGAAATACCTCTAGATGATGTTGCAAGCGTAGACACTCTTAATTTTCCACCTTCTAGTTCTGCAGATACTTCCAATATAGGACAAGTTAGCACAATCATCAACCAACTTACAAGCGACATTGAAGAAGCAAAAAATAATGCAAATTCAGCTACCCAAAGTGTGGCAAACGTTGGAAAATCCTTCCAAGAAGTAAAGGATACTACTGATAAATTATACATGATAAGTATGGCGGGAATAGGTATTGGTATTGCTGGAATAATTATAGCAGTATTTGCTATTTCACGTAAAGGTGAAAAAATTTGATTTTTGATAGCAAATTACTAAAGTTCTTTTTTGTATTAGTTTTGTTACCACTCTTAATTTTACCTGTATTCGGACAAACACAATCACAACAAATCAAACTAACAAGTGGTGGAACCATTAATGTTGGATTCTCAACAGATCCTGCAAATCCAAATCCAGGAGATCAAACCGAACTTAAAATCAGTTTCATAAACAAGCAAAATGCAATTCAACAGCATATAGATTACAGAGTTACAGTAACACAAGGACAAAACCAAGTCTTTGGAATTCCAATTACTCATACTGCAGAAGGTTCTGTCAGCATTCCATATCAATTTCAGAATGCAGGAGATTACCAGGTTACAGTTAGTGTAGAAGGAATATTGTTCCAACCAATTCCGCCAGAGACAGCAGCGTTTTCTATCACTATTGGTGGATCTCAACCTCCACCAGTTCAACCAAAAAGCGGTTGTCTCATAGCAACTGCAGCATTTGGGTCAGAGCTTGCACCACAAGTGCAATTCCTAAGAGAATATAGAGACAATACAATCATGACAACTGTAGCTGGTTCAAGTTTTCTTAATGCATTCAATACTGTTTACTATTCATTTAGTCCAACAGTAGCTGATGCAGAAAGAACACATCCTCTTTTACAAGAAACTGTAAGAGCTGGAATATCGCCACTTCTTGGAATTCTTCAAATGGCAAAATTCTCAACAATTGGAAATGACAATCTTTCAGTTATAATGTCAGGAATAATGGCATCATCGTTGATTGGTGCAACTTATCTTTGGCCTATAGGTCTTGTAGTCAAATCTGTTAGAGAAGCTAAAAAACCAAATTCAAAAATTATAATTGCAATAATTTCTGGAGTATTGTTTTTAACGGTTATTTCTATTGTTACGAATAATCTGCAGTTTATTATGATCACAACATCTGCAACAGTTTTGACATTTGTGGGAGTTGGTGCAATCTATTCTTCTTGGGTAATTGCAAAAATAATGAGAAAAGCAAACACGTTTTTATAGTGCCCTAGAATTAGCAGGATCCATGAAGTCAAAACTAATAGGTTCACTATTCGTTGTTTTGACTCTAGTAGTTGGCATTATGGCATTTGCCCCATCTGCATTTGCAGACACATCAGTAAGCATGACCAAAGGTTCTTCAAGTGGTCAAGCTTGTGTTGCAGCAAGCAACTGTTTCGATCCAGCCAATGCGCAGGTCGCACCAGGTGATACAGTTACATGGACAAATGATGATACAGCTTCACATACAGTAACAAGTGGAAATCCAAATGACAATCAAACAGGAACTGTCTTTGACAGCAGTTTGGTTAAAGCTGGAGGAACATTTGCATTCAAATTCACTGATGCTGGAACATACAACTACTTTTGTCAAGTTCATCCATGGATGACAGGAATGGTAACCGTAGGAGCAGCTAGTGGAGAAACAGGCACTCCAAGTACGCCACCAGCAACTACAGACAATAATGCAGTACCAGAATTTGGTTCAATTGCATCATTAATTCTTGTAATTGCAATAGTCAGTGTGGTAGCAGTTACTGCAAAGACTAGAGGATTTCTAAAACTCTAAATCTTTCATTTTCTTTTTATTATTTTTATAATACATAAAATTAATTTTGTAATAGAATTCTAGATTTGATTTAAGAGCTTGTTTGGGGCTGTATTGTAATTAATGATATGGCGTGATCATCTATGAGAACACCAACTCCAACTGAAATGTCTTTTATTCTAACTGATATCATGCCTAGATCATCATCAGTAAGATTGTATTTTTGCGCAAGGATGTTTTTTACTTTGGTTTCGGTATTTGATAATTCATTGAGATTTGATGGTATTGAAATATCTAGTGTTTTGCGAATCATTTCTTTTGGAATCTTACCTGTATCGTCTTGAATTATGTAAAATGAGATCTTATCCACTATTACTTCATGTGGAAGGGTTGGAAGAGCGTTAGCGGTGTAAAATACCTGAACATTAAGAAGATTGATCTCGTCTCCCGAAAGATTTTGTAATGTTGTTCCTTTTTCTGGCTGTAACGTTGAATCCAAGGGCACGTTAATTATCACAAAGCCTTCAACAAAATTTCCATTATTGTTTCCAAGTAATTTTCTAATATCTTGACAAGTAAGAGATGTTGATGTCTCAGAATCAAGGCTTTTTAAAACTGCATTAGAACTTGGTCCGTCATTTAATACGGTATTCCATAATATTGAAATCTGATGGTTTTGTTTGTTAAAAATACTAAGATCCGTATCGTAATGACCAGGCCTTAGAGGTCCTTCATCAGCAGAGATTGAACCGCACTCGAATTTTGCTGTATATGTTATGTTTTTTACCGAATTGCTTGCTATCGAATTCATTCCAGAAAGAACATTAGTAAATGTTGAAACTACAGATGAGTCTTTTACTTGGATTATTTTTGAAAGCTTGTCGGTATCATATCCAATGGGTGCACTAATCTGAGAAATTGTATAGTTTCCATTTTTTATACCAGTTATGATAATTATTCCGTCTTTGTCTTTTTCAGAATCTAGTGCAGAATTATCCTTTATGGTAAAAGTTCCAGAACTTCCTAATGGATTTGGTGTAATGGAATATTCTGCACCACCAAGTAGGATGTTGTTAGTTGTTAAAGTGATTATGGTTATTGATGGGTTTTGTGCAAAAGCAAAATTTTCTGCACCAAAA
>QYQE01000018.1 GCA_007280335.1 Nitrosopumilales archaeon
CTTTTAATTTGGTTAACATTCCGGCTCTTATCGAAGATCACAGAAAAAGAGGTGAAGATATTTTTCACTTTTATTTGACCTATTTTAGGCCGTTATGGACAGATTGTACATGTGAAGGATATTTTGCTGAAAATTTTGGTATGGTTTGGTGGGAAAAAAATGATAAAAAAGACGACATTTCATTTCTAATGGATAGAAATTGCGTTAAAGTTTCGCACGAACTTGCTCATGAGTTTTTAAGACAATCTGGTTACAAAAATTACAAGGAACTTGTACATGACGTATGGGACAAGCACCTTTTTGCATCATTACCTTTTGAATATTATGATGAAAATTTTGTAAAGACTAACAAACAGCAGTTTTTTGCAACAATTGATGTCTCAGGCTTTCGGTTATAGTAGCATCACCAGTTTCTTTTAATCTCAAAATTTCATATTGAATTAATGTTAAATTGTAGAGGAAAATGTAAAACCAAGTTTAAACTATCTCTTGGAAAAACTATCTTTCGTTACATGGATGGACAAAAAAGATGTGGCGTTTGTGGTGTGTATTTCAGATGGGATGGTACAAAATGCCCTTGCTGTAGTGCAATATTACATGTTAGACCACGGCATTCTAGGGCAAAAGAAAAGTATTATGAAAAAGATGGTATAAAATGGCTGTAAAAGACTATAAGTAGGTCTTTGAAATTTTTTTTATGCCAGAATTCATATGCCCAGATTGCGGACAAAAATTATTTCATGAAAATGAAACTACACTAAATGCTGAAAAACAAGTACACGAAAAATTCTGTTCAGCTAAAAAAGCACGCTAGCACTTTGTTACAGAATAGATTCTGTTTTCAAAACTTGCTGTTTTAAAGTCTATTTTATTTTCTGGATCTTTTTTACGAGATTTGCTTAGTCTCTCTAGATTCACTAATGCCTCGCCATCAAAACCTACTGAAGATCCGAAAATTCCGTCTGTTAAAAGATTTCCATGTTCACCTTTCTTTATGTCGTCAACAATTTCATAGAATTTTATTGCCTCTTTTTTGGATGTGGGGCCACCAGTTGATTTGTTAAAGCCAACGGCAATGTACATACCATTATTTTTTACAGCAACTGGCACTTTGTGAACTTTACCTGATACACCAGGAATTTTCTCATTAAGTAAAATCTCACACTTGTGGAACATGCTTGATATGTAAGCAAAAAAGCGATAATTTGCATAAAGACCAGAAGCGTCTTCTGCACAATCAACAAAAACTCTATGAAGCAATTCGAGAGCAGTGTCATTCATGCTCTGCAGGCGATCTTCAATTCTGCCCTTTTTAATAAGTTCAGAACTGCAATCCTGAGCCACTTTTTCCAGAATGAAATGTGGTAGGTTATAGTTTTTCAGTGTGGAAACATATGTGCCAGTTTTGGATCCGCCGAAACTTGGAAAATTACTGCGACTCAAAAATAGTTACCTCCAGTACATTTCATATTAACTTGAAACATCCACACTAAGATCAGATCTTATGTATCTGGTTTTAGCTTATAACTGTTCTCTAAAATAAAAAATAAAATGGTGGGGCCGACCGGAGTTGAACCGGCGACACACGGGTCACTACAGCTCCAAACTGTACATCATCCTTTCGTCAGTGAAGCTAGTTGAACCACTGGAGCCCTTAGCGGTGATCATGTGATCTATCCTGTCGCCATGCCAGGCTAGGCTACGACCCCACGTAATGAACATAAAACCACTCGAATTTTAATTTACTTAACTGCCGAAGATTTATTTGCTATATACCGATCTAATTTGTTAGTGTGGTTTTGTCAAAATTTGTCTCAACTATTTCAATTAATTTGCTGGTAAATCTGAATGATGAAAAGAGAAAATACTATAGGAAATGAACCTAATTTTGTGTAGGAACATCTAAAATGGTAAAACCTGTAATGCTTTTGCTTGGCGCCATTCCCGTGCTGGTAGCTATTTTTATCGTAGTACCACAACTCATCAGGCCAGAAGTTCCGACATCTGCAGTAAATTCGGATGATGTAATTTCTATAGAATATGACAAACAGCATTTAAAGAAAGTATCATTTGGATTGACCGAAAGTCTAGGTGCTGATAAAACGGAAGTTCTTACCATGCAAAATGGCGGAGAAATAACTTATCAAATCACGCAAAATGGATATTCTGAACCTGACGTAAAATATCAACTAGAAAAATCAGAATTAACAAAACTGACAGCTTTGATTAAAGAAACTGGATTTACAGAAATTCCTTCTGATTCTTTTCCTGTGAAACCAGATGCGCGTGAGTATGACAAATTTGGTCTGCAAGTGACACTAAACGGCAAGTCAGTTAATCTTCATTGGGCTGAACAAAATGCAAGCCAAGCCTTCATTCCTCCTATTGTAAGCCAAGTTCAATCTGAACTTGACGGAATAATTACAGAAATAATAAAATAAATAGATCTCACAAGGATCATCTTTCATGATACCACTCTCTGGTGATATTGCAGACACAAAAGGAATAATCAAGGAAAAAATAGGGTCCTATTCCATCAAACGAGGAACATCCACACTTAAACGAGGATTTGCACACATGTTGAAAAATGGTGTTGTAATGGATGTTACAACTGTTGAACAAGCACAAATAGCTGAAGATGCAGGAGCAGTTTCTGTAATGGTTTTAGATAAACTACCATCTGATGTAAGAAAAGCTGGAGGAGTTGCAAGAACTGCAAGTATTAGAATTATTGAAGAAATTATGGGCGCGGTAACAATTCCTGTAATGGCAAAATGTAGAATAGGACACGTTTACGAAGCTATGGTTTTACAAGAAACAAATGTTGACATGATTGATGAATCTGAGGTTTTGACTCCGGCTGATGAATTCAGACATATATGGAAATGGGACTTTACTACACCCTTTGTAAACGGCGCAAGAAGTCTTGGAGAAGCTCTTAGAAGAATAGAAGAAGGTGCAGCAATGATTAGAACAAAAGGTGAACCTGGAACAGGAAACGTGGCAGAAGCAGTAACTCACATTAAAAATGTAAACAATGAACTTCGAAAGATAAAATCAATTTATGATTCTGGTGATGAACAAGATTTAGTTAGCGCTGCAAGAGAAATGAAAGTTTCATACTCTCTTGTAGAAGAAACAGCTAGTCTTGGAAGGCTGCCTGTTGTTAATTTTGCAGCTGGTGGAATATCAACTCCCGCAGACGCTGCATATCTTATGACACTTGGATGTGATGGAATTTTTGTAGGTTCTGGGGTGTTCAAAGCTGAGGATGCCAAAGAACGAGCACAAGCTATAGTTCTTGCAACTACGTTTTGGGAAGACCCTGATAAAGTAAAAGAAGCTCAAAAAATGATAGACGAAAGGCAATCTATGTTGGGTCTTGATACCAAAAACTTGGAGCTTAGAATGCAAGAGCGTGGAAGCACAGCATGAGCGGGCTTAACATTGGAGTACTTGCTGTTCAAGGTGATGTTGCAGAAAATATAATGGCAACAAAAATGGCTATGGAAGAACTTGGTATTGAGGGAATTGTAAATGAAATAAAAAACCCAGAACAAATTTCTGATCTTGACGGTTTGATCATTCCAGGAGGAGAAAGTACAGTAATAGGAACACTTTCTCTAGTAAATGGTTCTCTAAAAAAGATAAAAGAAAAAATTGCTTCTGGCATGCCTGTTTTTGGAATTTGTGCTGGGCTGATATTGCTCTCAAAAAAAGCAAAAGATCGAGTAGTAGGTGAGATGGATCAACCACTGTTAGATTTTCTAGATGTAAAAATTGAACGAAATGCATTTGGAAGACAACGCGATTCTTTTGAATCAGAAATTTCAATGGAAAAGATAGGGGTTCCAAAATTTCCAGGCGTCTTTATCAGAGCTCCTTCAATTATAGAAACTGGACGCAATGTGGAAATAATATCAAAATTTAATGAAAAAATAATAGCAGTAAAACAGGAAAAAATTCTTGGTACGTCCTTTCATCCTGAATTAACAGATGATCTTTCATTACACAAATATTTTGTAAATCTTGTTAAAGAAAAAAACTAGCAAAACAACCTAAATAGATTTAATTTTTGGAAAACAATTTTTTGACATTGTTTGTAACTATAAATTGTGGATGATCCCAATACATATTATGGAAATAGAAACCACACCTGAACTTGTATCATGTGTTTATAAAAAAAGTGAAGAAAATATTTCCAAATATAAAAAGAAGGTAAACAGAGCACTTACACTTACTGAGAAGATCCTCATAGGACACTTGGAAGAATTAGTAGAAGAGGACAATTTACAGAGAGGTAAAAGTTATGTCTATTTGGGACCTGACAGAGTGGCCTTACAAGATGTCACTGGGCAGATGGTTGTTTTACAATTTATGCAATCAGGATTGAAAAGAACTGCACTTCCAACAACAGTTCACTGTGATCATTTGATCCAAGCTAGAATTGAAGGGGCGGTTGATACTTTGGTTGCTCTTGATGAAAACAGTGAAGTGTACAAGTTTTTGGAATCAGCATGTAGCAAATACGGAATGGGTTTCTGGAAACCTGGAGCTGGTATAATCCATCAAGTTGTTCTTGAAAACTATGCGTTTCCAGGAGGTCTTATGATTGGAACTGACTCTCATACACCAAATGCAGGTGGTCTTGGAATGCTTGCCATTGGTGTTGGCGGAGTAGATGCAGCCGAAGTTATGGCTGGACTTCCTTGGGAACTTTTGTATCCAAAGCGAATTGGAGTTTATTTGAAAGGCGAGCTTAACGGATGGACTGCTCCAAAAGATATCATTCTCTATGTGGCAGGAAAACTTACAGTTTCTGGTGGAACTAATGCCGTCATTGAATATTTTGGACCAGGTACAAAATCAATTAGTTGTACAGGAAAAGCAACAATAACAAACATGGGAGCTGAGATAGGGGCTACATGTTCTATCTTTCCATATGATAAAAGAATGGAAACTTATCTTAGAGCTACAAATCGTGAAAAAATTGCAGATCTTGCAAACCAGAATATGTACTTGCTTACTCCAGATCCTGAAGTGGAACAAAACCCAGAAAAATATTTTGATCAAATAATAGAGATAGATCTTTCACAACTTGAACCTAATATTGTAGGACCGCACACTCCTGATCTTACCAGACCAGTTTCACAATTGGCAGCCGATGTCAAGAAAAATAATTATCTTGACAGTATCTCAGTAGCTCTCATAGGAAGTTGTACTAATTCCTCTTATGAGGATATGTCAAGAGCTGCCAGCATTGCCGAACAAGCAAAATTAAAAGGAATAAAAGCAAAAATTCCACTTCTTGTTACTCCAGGATCAGAACAAATACGTGCTACAATAGAACGTGACGGTCAAATGGATTCTCTAAAAGCAATTGGAGCTACTGTTCTTGCAAATGCTTGTGGGCCATGCATAGGACAATGGAGCAGACCAGAATTAAAAAAAGGAGAACCAAATACCATAGTCACATCCTATAACAGAAATTTCCCTGGAAGAAATGATGGAAGAAGAGAAACAATGAATTTCATTGGTAGTCCTGAATTAGTAATTGCCTTGGCTCTTGGAGGAAGGCTCTCATTTAATCCTCTCAAGGACTCACTAATCGCACCAGATGGCTCTGAATTCAAACTACAACCTCCGCCAATAGCGCCAGAAGTACCATCTAATGGGTTCAAAAATACGGAAGGCATCTATATTCAGCCATCAAAAAATCCTGACAGTGTAGAGGTTATCATCAATAAAAATAGTAATAGACTACAAAAACTGGAACCTTTTACAAAATGGGATGGAAATGACTTTCAAGATCTTCCAGTACTGATAAAGACCAAGGGAAAAACTACTACAGATCATATCTCTCCTGCAGGTCACTGGCTTACATTTCGGGGTCATTTGGATAATCTTAGTGACAATATGTTTCTTGGTGCAGTAAATGCTTTTGATGACGAAGTTGGTAAAGCAAAAAACATGATCAATGGAAAGATAGAACCAATTCCACAGATAGCAAGACAGTATAAACAAAATGGCATAAAATGGATTGTAATTGGTGATGATAATTATGGGGAAGGAAGCAGCAGAGAACACGCTGCCATGACTCCTAGGTATCTAGGATGCGCTGTAGTTGTCGCAAAAAGTTTTGCACGTATTCATGAAACTAATTTGAAAAAACAAGGAATACTTGCTTTAACTTTTGAGAATCCAAATGATTATGAGAAAATAAGAGAATCTGATAAAATCAGTATTGTGGGTCTAAACAACTTGGAGCCTGGAAAACCAGTAAAATGCTATCTTAATCATTCTGATGGAACAAAAGAAGAGATACCACTAAAGCATTCTTACAATAAATTTCAAATAGATTGGTTCAAGGCAGGTTCTGCCTTGAATATTCTTCGACAAAAGGAAAAGTCAGAATAACCTAAATTTTCTATAAAAATCCGATAAAAGAGGCAATGTTATTTTGCTACCAGTGAATTGATAATTCTACTAGTATTTTACACAATAAATTCAAATATTTTGAAGACAATATTATTACATGAGGTCAATTACTCATCAAGAGATAGACAAATCTGAAGTTAGAATCGTGGAAGGACTCATTAAATTTTTGTGATTATTATGCTTGACGAAAAATTTGATCCTAACGCGCTTTACAATAGAGTCGTACACTACTATATTGACAAAAAAGGATATTCGAAAGAAAAAGCAAATGCCATTGCTCAAAAAGTAGTGGAAAGAGAAAAGACACGAAGGATTTGTAAAAATATAAAATGTAAGCATCCGATGGATGATCATATCAGAACTCAAGAAACATGTCTTGTCCTAGATTGTGATTGTAGACATTTTGTTAGTTAAATCTTGAGAACGATTTTGCCAAACTGATTACCATTATCCATCTTTTCATGTGCATGTCTTGCATCTTTCAATTTATAGATACTATCAATTATAGGTCTTATTTTTTTTAATTTCATAAATTTATGAAGTGAAACAAGCTGAGATTTTGTTCCAAGATACGCTCCAATAATTTGTGCTTCTTTGCTATAAAATTCACGTATGTTTATTGTAGCATCTGATCCGGTTGTTGTTCCACATGCCAGTATCTTTCCACCTACTTTTAGTACATTAAGACTAATTGGCCATGTCTTTGCACCTACATGATCTATTACAGCATCTACTCCATCATTTTTTGTGTATTTTAGAACCTCACTACCGATGTCTGATTTACTTCTATCTATAATATTATCTGCACCTAACTTCTTTGCTTGGTTTATTTTTTTCATATCTGACGCAACTGTGATTACTTGAATTCCTTTTGCTTTTGCCAAAAGTATTGAGGCAGAACCTACACCGCTATTTGCACCCCAAATTAACATGATGTCATTTTTTTTACAATTTGATCTTTCCAACATATTCCATGCGGTTAGATAAGATACATTGAGCGCACAAGCTTCTTCATCTGAAAGCCAGGAAGGTTTTTTGATTATGTTTTGTTGTGGAACTTGGATAAATTCTGCATATCCACCTTGATATTTGCCAAATGCCCCAATAATTGAATATGATACTCTTGGAATGCCGCTTTCTACTGCAGGATATACTACTACTTTTTCATTTTTTTTAAAACTTCCAGAATCATTAACCAAAGTACCGCAAATATCACAGCCCAAAATGTGTGGAAATGAAACTTTTTTTCCAGGCAATCCCTTTCTAACCCATATGTCCAAGTGATTTACTGCACAATAATCTACCTTGACAATTACATGACCTTTTTTTGGTGTAGGATTCATTATCACTTCATAGGATAATACATCAGGACCACCATGCTTCCTAATGACAACTGCCTTCAATGGTAATTGTTTACAAAATACCTATTTAAAGAACGCACAATGCCGCAAATTTTTGTTACTTAGTTCTTGTTACATTCCTTAACCATAGATTAGCTAATTTTACAATGATCAATTTTATCTATGAATATTTGATTCTATTTTCTTGCGTGAAATTCGAATAAAGATAAGCCAAAAAGATTATCTTGATTTTTTAAAAGTATCTAACGGATATAATCTAACAATAGAAGAAAAGATTCTTGAAATTATCAACTATTATGTAATAATAGAAAGAAAGAGAATGAAACTAGAAAAAATGAAGATCCGATTTAAGCCTCTGGCATAATAGAATCACTGGTAATTGTTTTTTGAATAATGACATTTATTTAAACAAAAATTCGTATACAATCATTGGACTTACTTAAGAAAAGTAACAGATCTGTGATACTGGGATACGTATCTGTATTATTAGCATCTGCACTTTTTGGATCAGTTCCTACAATCGCAAAACCGATAACATCCGACGTCAATATTTTGTTACTTTCTTCAATGGCTTATCTTATTGCTGCACTGACATTTACCCCCTTGGCAAAAAGAACGAAGATACCATTTCGAAAAAAAGACTATGGATTATTGATAACAGTAGCAGTTTGTGGTGCAGCGATAGCTCCCTATTTGTACTTTGTAGGGTTAAATCGAACTACTGCCTCCGATACCTCACTTCTTTCAAATGCCGAAATAGTTTTCACTGTACTTCTAGCATTACTGTTCTTTAAAGAAAAATTACGACCAATTGGTTTTGTAGCAATAGGTTTGGTATTGTTTGGAGTTAGTATAATCACAACTAATTTTCAATTTTCAGGTTCATTATTACATCTAAATGCAGGACATTTTCTTATTCTTGGATCAACTGTACTGTGGGCTTTGGATAATAATCTAAGTAGAATTCTATCAACCAAGATAGATACTGCAAAGCTTGTACAATTAAAATCAGCTATAGGTGGTGCAATACTACTTGGTATGGCATTTTTGTTACATGTCAATCTGGAAATTAATCCAACACAGATACCATACATTATACTAATTAGTGTTTTAGGATTCGGAGGATCACTTTACTTTTTCTTACAAAGCTTAAAGAGAATTGGAACTATCAGAACAATCACACTATTTTCTATGTCATCGGTGTTTGGAATAGTCTTTGCATTTGTGTTTTTACATGAGCACATAAGCATTTACCAAATACTTGCAATAGCAATCATGTTAAGCGGAATCTACTTGATAAACAGACAAGAGAGCGTAAAGGAAAAACAAGAACCTCAAAGTTTTGGTTTTTAAAATCTTAGTATCTTAAAATGTTATTTTAGATTATGCATGACTTGCAAATCTTTTGCAAACGGTGCTAGGTTAGTAGGAATCTGAATGTTAATTGAATCCTTTAGGGACAAGCCTGCTTCTTTTTTCTTATTCCACACATTTGAATTAAATTCTAAAATTTCCTTTGTGAATATTGTCCAATCTTCATAGTCTTCTTCCTTGACAAATCTTTCATTGTGTATGGTTTTATCAGAATAGAGATTTTGCCACAAATAATCAGTGATAAAAGGAGTAATTGGAGCAAGCAAAAGCAAAACTGTAGAAAGCACCTTGTGAAGCGTGAATATGGTGCCGTCTCGTTCTTCCTCTGAAAAACCGGTTCCGTATGCACGTCCTTTTGTCATTTCTATATAATGTGCTGCAAAAAGATTCCAGGTAAATTCCCTTATTGCAGTAGCAGGAATGAAAAAGTTGTATTCACTATAGCCTTTTTTGCATTCTATTACGAGCTTGTCTAACTCAGATAGAATCCAATTGTCCGCAGGATTGGGTTTTCCTGATTTTAAAACTGGAAAACCAGAAAGAAATCTAGATATGTTCCAAAGTTTACTGAGAAATTTTTTTGTTGTTTCAATTTTTTGTTCTGAACATCTAAAATCATATCCTAAATTAATTTCACTTGCACTCCAAAATCTAAAAGTATCTGCTCCAAATTTTTGTATGACTGGTAACGGATCAACAACATTCCCTTTGCTTTTACTCATCTTTGTTCCGTGCTCATCTACACCATATCCCATTATCCATGCCTCAGACCATGGGGCTTTGCCAGTGAGTTGTTCACATCTTAATATGGTATAATATAGCCAAGTTCGAACAATGTCTTTTGATTGGGGTCTTAGAGTTGCAGGATATGTCTTTTTAAAAAATTCATCATCTTGTTTATATTTTGAAACAAAGAGTGGCGAGACACTAGAATCCATCCATGTGTCAAAAGTTCTATCCTCTCCAATGAAATCATTTGAATCACATTTTGTACATTTTGATATTGGTGAAGGATCTTTCCATGGTTGATAATATTTTCCAGGTTCTGGCACATGTGGTTCAGAACATTTTGCACAGTACCATATAGGAATCTCAGTACCATAGTATCTTCTTCTTGAAATTGGCCAATCTATTGCGATAGAATCTAACCAGTTCATGAGAATTTGTTTATGCATGGGTGGATGAAATGTGATTTTTGAACCTATTTCTCGAATTTTTGGAACTGCATCCATTTGTCTAAGGTAATATTCTTCCAAAGGTATAATCTCAATAGGAATTTTGCTTCTTTCAGAAACAGGAGTGCGGTGATTGATGCTGTCTATTTTTTCTACAAATCCTTGATTTTGTAAATCTTCAATTATTTTTTCTCTAGCTTGTTTTACTTTTAATCCAGTATATGGTCCTGCCACATCTGTCATTCTACCGTCCTTTCCAATTGCAACTATTTCTTGTAACTTTAGTTCTCTAAAAAGCGCAACATCCTTTTGATCACCATAACTACAAACCATGACGGTTCCTGATCCAAATTCTTTTTCTGCGGATGGATGGGCTCTGATCTCAACTTCTCTATTAAATAAAGGAATTACGGCTTTCTTACCAACTACACCTGCATATCTCTCATCTTCTGGATTGACAATTATGGTTTGACAAGCACACAAAAGTTCTGGTCTTGTACTTGCAACTGGTATATCCTCACTGTCTTTAATTTTAAATTTCATATACACTAACTTTGTTGGAATTTCTACGTAAGTTATCTCTGCATCTGCAATTGTGGTACCTGTAACCCAGTCATAATTGGTTGGTCTATTTGCTAGATATATTGCTCCTTTTTTCCAAAGCTCGATGAACGTTGATTGTGTAAGGGTACGATATTCTTTTGAATCGGTTCTATAATAATTAGAAAAGTCTCCGCTTAGTCCAAGGCTTGTCATTATCTCAATCATTTCTGCTTCAAGATCATCTAACGCATTTGAGCACATCTTTAAAAATTCGGCCCTGTCAGTTTCCCGCATTCTGATGTTGTATTTTTTTTCTGTATACATCTCAACAGGCAAGCCATTTCTATCTATTCCAATTGGGAAAAGGACATTCTTGCCTGACATTCTTGCTGTCCTTGCAATCATGTCTATCTGAGAATAATGAGCTGCGGCACCTATGTGCCATGGTCTTCCAGATGGGTATGGAGGCGGTGTATCTATTACGAAAATGTCTCCTTCTGGATGAAAATCATAAAGATGAGAGTCCTGCCATTGTTTTAGAATATCTTTTTCAATCTCTGGATTCCATGCAGTCTCTTTGATCTTAGGTTCCATATCTAGGACTTTGATATGTGTGATAAAATATGGGCTCCTTTGTTATATCCTTCGTAGATATAGACACCTACTGCCTCAATGTTTTCTGGCATTTTCGGTATTAGGAGCTTAATTATTTCTGTAGAAAGATTTTCTACTGTTGCTTCACCTTCAAGCAGATATGTTGTATTTTTTGGAATCTGTAAATCAAACATACCTTTTGGACCATCAAACGCAATTTTGTAGTGGATGTCGTCCTCTTTTATAAGATATTTTTCATTTATGAAAAATTTATGATCTAAAATAGAAATTATTTCTTTTATGATTTTTTTTGCTTCCCCAAAATCAATGAGAAGGTTGTTTTTCATTTCCCCCACTAGCTCAACCATTACAGAAGATGTGTGACCATGAAGTATGGAACATTTTTCAACTAGGGGAAGGATATGTGCATAATCAAACGCAAATGATGGATCCTCCATGAATATGGATCCTGTTTGAACTTCTTTTGTTTTGTATAGTATAACATCATCAAGTTCTTTTATCCTTGCTGCATAATTTGGATGCCCCATGGCAATTATTTTCTTATCTGGGAAATTATTTTTCAACTCTTTGTATTTTATAATGTCTTTATCA
>QYQE01000020.1 GCA_007280335.1 Nitrosopumilales archaeon
GTATATATCACCCTCAGACATCTTTTCAGTTAGCGGGGTGGGGAAGCCAGACTATTTGGGCAAAGTCATCCCGGCGGGCTCATAATCAAAACTGATGAGAAACCCGCAAATCAGTAGTTCAAATCTACTCCCCGCTATTTTCTTCACAAATTACAAAGAATTTGATTAAATTAGTGCTTTAGTTTCCTAGTATTGATTTTAATTTCAAGTTTTTGATTTGCTATTTGTCCAGATTTTGAGGTATGAAACCATTTTCTTGAGTTATCAAATTCGATTTTATTGTTTAATTTTCCAATTCTTTGCATTGGTCTAGTCAAATGTCGGTGTGCAGAAAGAGCAGGCACATAAAGTCTGCATTTGATTTCTCTTGGAATTTCTTCAAACGTTTTGTTTGAGAATGTTTTTTTGCATTTTACACATTCAAAGTCTTGATTTTTACCCTTGGATTTTGTCCTTTTACTACATGTATGACAAAGAGGATTAACTGCTTTCATGTTTTTTTCCAGCCTCAAAACTTCAAGAAACTCTACATTTAGAATTCTTTGATGAATTTTAGTTGCTTTTCGTACTCCGCCACCAACTTTTATCACATCTCCTTTGATCAGCTTTGAAGCAATTTTAGTCAATCTTGTTGGTTTGTAAACTGCGCATTTGATTTTTTGATCATCTTTTATTATGGAAAAAATCACATGTCCACCTATTTTCACTTTAGGTTCATCAGAAACCTTCCCAGTAACATAACCAGATGAGAACGGTTTCAAATTATGAACATCGAGTTCATTTTTTAAATGAGCTCCTGTACCTTGGTTTGTTCTAAACACCATATAACCATCAAATTTTTCAGAAGAGTGTACAAGTGATTTACCATGAATCACAGAGTGGATGTCTTCACCTCGAATACCAAAAAAAACTGGATCTGATCCATGAGGAGCAATTAGAATTCTATTTTTTTCTTCATCAAAGCTGTTAAATGTATTTGGATATGTCAAGTCCTGCATTTTCTTTACACTTTGTTTGAAAATTTCCCTTTTCTTTCCAAAATTTGATTTATTTCTATAACTAATTAATTCAAAAGTATAATCATCAAAAGCATACCCTATTGCACCTATAGCACCAACCAAACCTTGACCATTACCGAGATAAAATGACTCTAATCCATTTTTTGAAACAAATTCTTTTGCATTATTTCTTTTAATTAAACTACATAATGCCCTGTGTCCAAATTCAGCAAAGTGTAAAGGAATTTTTTCACTTTGATAAAAAACAAGACCGGGGTTTGCGCCATCCTTTATTGCAGAATATTTTCTAATAAACTCAATAACATTTTTTTTAATAGATTCTGGTTTATCAGTTTTAATCTTTAACGCTACAGCTCCATTTCCACGCGTCTTCCAAGGTATATTTGGATTAAATCTAATTAAATACGGATAATCTAGAAACTTGACTCGTTCTTTTTTTAGATATTCAACAATCTTGTATGCAAGAAATGTAGTACACATGCCCTTTCTTGAATCTGTGTCATCAAAACCTATGTGAAGTGTGGAATCAGTTTTCATCAATAACCGTCATCGTAAGAGTGGAACGCACATTTTTGAGTTGCCTTATGTTGTTTGAGATAGTTTTTTTAAGTATCTCGCTATTTGGAGCTTCAATCTTTACTACCAGATCATATGCACCGTAAAGAACGTAAACGTACTTTACATTTTCAATGGCCTTTAATTGATTTACAAGCTCATTTTCTGCTCCTAGTTCTGCATTTATCAGAACAAATGCAATTGCCATGTCTTGGTGTTTAGTTCATGTTATATTAAATATTGTGTAACGTCGGTTGATTTAAATTAAAAATGATGAGATTTGAAGTAAATGATAGTAATTGATGAAAAAAGAATTTTCGATGAAATAGAAAAACGAAGACCGGTTTCAATAGCTTTGAATGGTCCAGATGGATTATTACCAAAAATTCAAGAAACTGCATCGAAAATAATGGAAAAGTTCGATGTACCAGCATATGTCCTTGCAGACACCTGTTTTGGAACATGTGATATGAACACTAATGGAGCCAAAGTTCTTGGAGCAGAAATACTCTTTCATATTGGTCATACAATAAATTCAACTAATTTTGGGGAAGGTGTTGTTCTTGTAGATGCTTATGATAACATTTCTTTTGAAAAGGTTGCAAGAAAATGTGCTGTTGAGCTTAAAGGAAAAACAGTTTCACTTGTTACAGATAGTCAACATCTTTTAGAGATTGAAAAAGTAAAAAAAATTCTTGAGGAAGGAGGAGTTACAGTTAAAATTGGAGATGGGAAAGGCCAACTAAATGACGGTCAGGTTTTCGGATGTGAGTTTTATCCAACATCACAAACAAAAAACAGTGTAGATGCAAATGTATTTTTGGGTCAAAGCTCTTTTCACGCTGCTGGAATAGCCCTTTCTAGTGGCAAACCAACTTTCATTCTTGATCCATATTTTGAAGAGATAAGAGAAGTGACAGAATTTGCTGAAAAATTGCAAAAGAAAGCAATTCTTTCGGTATACAAAGCAATGGAAGCAGAAACCTTTGGAATTGTCATTGGTCTAAAGGAAGGCCAGTTTTCAAAAGTAACTGCCCTGAAATTTAAAAAAGAGCTTGAAAAAGCTGGAAAGAAAGTCCAACTCTTTGCCCTTACTGACATTACAGATGACAAGCTAGGTAATTTAAAAGGAATTGATGCGTTCATCCAGGTTGCATGTCCTAGAATATCAATAGACAATCATTTTCAAAAACCAGTGCTTTCGACTCCACAGGCAAATGCCCTTTTAAAACTCTTAAAAAATGAGAGCATAGATGGATTTTTGCAAATTCCACATTGGCTATAAACAATTATAATCAACAGATTTCAAAATTTAGACATTGTCTGAAAAGCCAAGTTTGCCAGGTGATAAGATAGCAACTATTGAAGAATTTGAAACTGGTATTAACACATTTGATGATGGTCATACTATAAGATCAGTTGTGATTGGCACTAGTAATTTTGATAAAACAAATCGAATTGCAAAAATTAATCAGATAAAGACGCCAGCAGTTCCACAGGTAAACGATCTAGTCATCGGAAATGTATCTGCGCTTATGAACAACATGTTTGCAGTAGTCATACTTTACATTAATGGAAAACCAACTCACTCTGGCCTTGAATGCATATGCCAAGCAAAAGGTGCAAAAAAGAGAATCATGGTAAGGGTTAGTGATATTATCATGGTAAAGATCATAAGTCATCTAAATGGAGCAATCCATGCTACAATCAGTGAACCAGAACTTGGGGTATTGTTTACACAATGTAACCAATGTGCAGGAAAGGTAGTCACAATTGGTGGAAATGTAAAGTGTGTTGATTGTGGCTATATTGAAGAAAGGAAGCTTTCAAGTAAGTTTGGAAACAGCGATTTTATAAAACTCGGTTCCAAGTAAAGACAATGCTTCGAACTGCATTTCAAGGAGAGAGAGGTGCTTATAGTGAAGCAGCGGCAATTCATTTTTTCAAAGAAGGTGTGCAGACAATACCATATCCAACCTTTTACGAAGTTTTAGAATCAACAGAGCAAAGTGAATCTGATTATGCAATATTACCAGTTGAAAATTCACTTGAAGGCAGTGTAGGTGAAAGTTATGATCTTCTTTTAACAACCAAGTTAAATGTAGTAGGTGAGATTTATCATAGAATAAAACATTGTCTCATAGGGTTTAATGGTTTAGAAAAAATCGATACCGTTTATTCTCACCCCCAAGCTCTTGGTCAATGTAGAAAATTCATCCAAGAACACAAACTAAAGCCAATACCCACTTATGATACAGCGGGGAGTGTCAAGATTATTCTTGAATTAAAAAAGGATAGTTTGGCATGTATTGCAAGTAAAAATGCTGCCGAGATCTACAGGGTTCCTGTAATAAAAGAAGGAATAGAAGACAATATGAATAATTATACACGATTTTTAATTCTTGCAAATAAA
The DNA here is from genome assembly GCA_007280335.1 of Nitrosopumilales archaeon. Taxonomy (GTDB): domain Archaea; phylum Thermoproteota; class Nitrososphaeria; order Nitrososphaerales; family Nitrosopumilaceae; genus TA-20. The sequence goes on from QYQE01000020.1 coordinate 3,988, forward strand.
AAACATGAAAAGACATCTAAAGATAAGACCTCAATAATATTTTCTATAAAGCATGTCCCTGGAGCACTTTACAGCATCCTTGAAAAATTTAATGCAAATAAAATAAATCTAACAAAAATAGAATCTAGGCCTACAAAATCTACGCCGTGGGAATACAATTTTTATGTTGATTTTGAGGGTAATCTAGAAGATCATCATGTTCAAGAAACGCTTGAAAAGATAAAACAGTACACATTATTTCTTAAGGTACTTGGTTCATATCCACGTGCAGAATTGAGCTAAAAACCTCGTGGTTTTCTAATTGAAAAAGCTGCACTCATTCCAACAATTAACACACCTGAAGATATCACTATTAGGTGTGATGTGATTATCAATGGGTTTGTTGTTGCTTCTAACGTACCTGATACATGAAGAATTGCATCGCCAGTATTTGTTATATTAATAAAATGTTGTCCATTTTTAAGACTATACCAAGAAAAGCTTGCCTCGTTTTTAAAATCATTATCAACCTGTAATCCATCAGATGGTGTTTTTAATTTTACATGAAAAGAATTTCCAGTAACATTTAGTTGTTCAAAGAAGTGTTTTTGTGCATCAAATTGGAAGACGTCATTTTTTCCAATATTGACAATATCGTTAACTTGATGAGCGTTAGATGAGACAGTAAGTATTAGAAAATATGCACCTAATGTGATTGCAAGACTGCCTATTCCTATTCCAGTAGCCGTTTTTTTTGTAAGCATATTGGACTTTACCGTTATACTATATTTAAAAGTGGATTACATTAAATCTACGTCGTGTGGTTGGCTTTCGACAAATCCTGCTCTTGACATTTTCATAAATTCTGCATTTTCCTGCATTTGTGGAATGGTGTTTGCACCACAATAGCTTAATCCTGAACGTATTCCACCAGTTAATTGTTTAATGATGTCATTTACACTTCCCTTATACGGAACCATAGCTTCTACACCTTCTGCAACATAATCATTAAGATCATCACCAATAGAAATAGTACCTGTTTCCTTGGACTTTCTTCCAAGGGATGCATAAAATGAAGCCATGCCTCTGTAAATTTTGAATCTCTTACCATTTCTCATCACAGGTGAACCAGGACTTTCATCGGTACCGCCAAGAATACTGCCCACCATAACTGTAGATGCACCTGCTGCAAGTGCTTTTGTTGCATCACCCGAAGTTCTCACTCCGCCGTCAGAGATTATAGGAATACCATGTTTTTTACCAATTTCTGCACAGTCCAATACTGCTGTCAGCTGTGGCACACCAGAACCAGTTATCACCCTTGTTATACAAATTGAACCAGAACCTACTCCAACTTTTACAGCATCTACACCCGCTTTGATTAGATCCTCTGTTCCTTGAGCTGTTGCAACATTTCCTGCGATTAGTTCGCTATTTGGAAATGCTTTTTTGATTAGACGTACTGTATTTAGGGCATTATCACTGTGTCCGTGTGCAATATCAACTACAATCACATCCGCACCAGCATCAAGTAGGGCTTCGGTTCTTTCCATAAAGTCTCCTTTTACTCCTACTGCTGCTCCAACAAGTGGTCGGCCTTTTTTGTCCTTTGAAGCAGCTGGATAATTACCTGCATTAATGATGTCCTTACTTGTTATCAGTCCTTTTACATGTCCCCTTTCATTTAAGAGTGGTAATTTTTCAATACAATTTTTACGCAAAATTTCTTTTGCTTCAGAGATACCAACTCCAAAATTTGCAGTAATCACATCACTTGTCATAACATCTTTTACAAGTTTTTTCTGATCATCTGTCTCCAGCATAACAATATCGCGTCTTGTCAATATGCCTTCTAGTTTCATATCAGTATCAGTAACTAAAAGACCTGATACGCCTTTTTCTCGCATATACTCTACAGCTTCTTTTACAGTTTGATCCGGTCTGATAAAATATGGATTTTCAATAATTATGCTTCCGGAGCGCTTTACTTTGAGTACCTCATTTACTTGTTCAGAGATTGTAAGAAATCTATGTATTATTCCGATCCCGCCTTCACGTGCCATTGCAACTGCCATGGCAGATTCGGTTACTGTATCCATGTTTGCGCTGATTATAGGAATGTTAAGAGAAAGATTTCGTGAAAGTTTAGTTTGTAGATTAGTCTGTGATCTAGTAACTATACTCGATCGTTTAGGAACGAGGAGTACATCATCAAACGTTAGTCCTTCTCGTATTTCCAACTAAACCTTCTAGTGTAAAATGAAATTGTGTTATAAGCCTTTCCTGAAATGAGAAGATAATTTTTGTGCAATTTGAATTGCCTCTCTAGTTGCCCTCACGTTATGTGTTCTAATAATATCTGCACCATTAAGAACTGCAATCACTTCAGCAGCAATAGAACCATAGAGTCTTTCATTGGGATTTTTTATTTTTAATAAACTTCCAATAAAAGATTTACGTGAAACGGAAACAAGCATTGGGTTTTTCTGTTTGATTAATTTCAAATTATTTAAAATCAATAGATCTCTTTTTAGCCAATCTGAATTTATTTTTGTAAAAAAATTGTTCTTTCCTGATTTTCTAAAAAATCCAATTGCTGGGTCGACAACAATTTTGTCAGATGAAATATTTGCAGATTTTGCAATTGTGAGACTTTCACGTATAAGATTTCTCACCTGTCTGAGTTGATTTCCTCGTATCATATTTTTACTATAAGCACATAAAATAAGAGAAGGTTCAAATTTTTCTACAATTTTTCGCATATCTTTGTCGTATTTAAGTCCAGAAATATCATTAACAATAACTACACCAAGTTCTAGTGCAGACTTTGCAACTTGAGCTCTACAAGTATCAACCGAAATTGGAATGTTAGAAACTTTTTGAATTACCTTAACTGCTCTAGTTATTCTTGCAATTTCCATTTTTTCAGAAATTACAGTATCCAGATATGGTGCAGTAGACATACCTCCTACATCCACAAAATTTGCTCCCTCATCTTCCATTTCTTCTATCGTTTGAGCTAGCTTTTTTGAATCAGTTATTACAGATTCACTAAAAAATGATTCAGGACTAGTGTTAATTATTCCCATTATTCGTACTGGATTAAATCCCCCTACAGAAACTGGGCCTAATCTATTCATATGGTTTATGATTTACCTCTCATACATTTAGATTTACATGAAACTAAAAGGATGGGATAAAAAATACACTAAAATTTTGAGAGAATTTCAGTATAGTAGAAGAAAAGATACGCAATCTGCTAGAGTTTTAAATTCAATTTTGAGAACCAAGTTTCCTTTAAAAAAATTAGAAAAAAAAATAAAAAATCAAACTATTTTTGTTATCGGAGCTGGTTCTTCGCTTAATCAATCAATACCAATATTGAAAAAATATAAAAAAATAACAAAGATAGTTGCAGACGGTGCAACCAAAGCACTAATTGAAAACAAGATCAAGTGTAATATTGTAGTTACA
>QYQE01000038.1 GCA_007280335.1 Nitrosopumilales archaeon
GTCTTATATAGAAGATCTGAAAAATACAAAACGTGAATCGCTCTACTCAAAGCACAAATATTAAACAAGCCATAAACTCGTTGCTTGACAGGGGCCTTACAGATAAACAAGATATCTATACCAAAGTGGTAGAAGAGCTTGGTGTTCCAAGACCAACGGTAAGGCGAGTAGCACGAGATCTACGAAATGAACTTTTACAAAAAATTCAGATTTTGCAGTCTGAGGTTCCAAAACTTGGATCAGGCGATAAAGATACTAGTACCGACTAGCAAAATCTTTCCTTTTTATAATATGTATTTTAGATCTGATAATTTCCATTACTGTTATATTCCAGGAATCGTGTGATAAAATTATGGGGCACATTCCTACCATCGTAGTTACTTGTCTTGCTTCTGCTCTTACAGGGCTATACTTTGTGCTCCCTGATGCAACACACTTTGCTATGATAGTATTTATCGCAGCCGCATGGTTTCTTGCTGCAATATGTTGGTTAGCCCAAAAGAGTGCTGACTATATTGCGAAGGGCGGCTACGGTCATGAAGAAAAAAAAAGCTAGTCAGCACTAGTAATCATCAACAAACAGTACAGGTAACTTCAAATCAAATCAAACGAGCCAAAGTCGAACTTGGTGCAGAGTTAGATGAGCTACGAAACATTGTAAAAAATAAAGATAGTGAGATTGAAAACCTAAAAAATAAAATTGCCAGTCTACAGACCCTTGTACAAATAGAAGCACTCAAGACAGAGCTTGCAAATCTAAAGGCACTAGCAGCAAAAGAAAGTCCAAAGAGAAAATAACTATTTACAATGCTGACAGCTATGCTTTCCATGATTTTCTTTACAGCTTGGGCAGCTTACTGCGCCACTGAAATGGCAATTACAACGGCATCCATCATTTAGTTTCTCTTCTAGTACCAATTGATATAGACTAATTATGCGTCATCTTAATATGTAACTTTTTCAAAAGAGAATTTGTGAAATATATACTTGGTATGGCAGTAGGAATCTTTTTACTATTAATACCAAGCCTGAACTCTGTATCACAAGGAGTCCAATGGGATCCAAAATTAATTGCCAATGACGATATTCAATTAGAAAAATCAATAGTGTACATGCATATTCCAGCTGATAACAAACTTCCATTTGGTTGTGTTTGGGGCACAGTAACAGACGCTGTACCAGGATATCCAGTAGTAGTTCAGATTTATCAAAATAGTAAACCAGTTTATTTTGCCCAAGTAGATGTGAAAAGTGATGGTTCATACGAACACTATTTTAGAATTAAATCTGTAGATGGTAATAACGTGATTAATGTTTTCCAAGGAGATTACACTGTTGACATTTTCAAAACAGTTTACGTTACAACTGCTCCAACTATAACCTAAGAAAGTTTCAGTTTCATCTAATATAGTGATAAAGCGGGCTCGGAGGGCTTCGATCCCTCGACCTGTAACTTAGGAGGCTACTGCGCTATCCATGTTGCGCGTCAATAAGACTCTGCGCTACGAGCCCACAGAAAAAATCAGTCTTGTTAACAATTTAAGCGTAATCAAGATTTGAAACTATCATCTGTCTGATTTGATTCCAAGTTGGATCGTCCAGACTGTTCCATTTTTCATAAAATACAACATCTTTCAAATCAAGTCGTGGAAGCCAACCAGCTGTTTCTAGATCTGGTTTTTCTGCAAACTCTGAAACATGACCAAGACACAAATATGCAATGGGAACAACATGTTCTGGTATTTCAAGAATTTTTTTCAGATCATCATTTGAAAGTATACTGACCCAACCAAGTCCAATACCTTCTGTTCTTGCGGCAAGCCAAAGATTTTGTATTGCACAACATACACTATAAATTCCTGTTTCAGGAATACTTGATCTTCCTATTACAAAAGAACCAAACTTTGTAGGATCATATGTTACACAGACATTTACTGCTGAAGACAAAATTCCTTCTAATCTTAAGGAAAGATATTTTGTTTTCTTTGGATCCTCAACAAGAGTTGCAGAACGTTTTCTTTCATTATCAAACGATTCTTTTACTTTCTTTCTAGTCTCAACATCTTTTATTAGAATAAAGTTCCATGGCTGAGAAAAACCAACCGATGGTGCATGATGTGCTGCATTTAGAATTTTAGACAGAGTCTTGTCATCAATTGGCTCTGGTATAAAATGAGATCTAACATCACGTCTTGAAAAAACTGCTTTGTAAAAACCATTTTTTTCATCCTGGGAGAATTCTTCATTCATAAAACACTCACCAGTAACAATGCATATTATTCTTGTTTTCTCAAATTAAACGTTAATAACGCCTACAAGAAGAGTCGTATTTTAACGGGCCGATCGTCTAGTTGGTTAGGATACCGCCCTGACACGGCGGTGGTCGAGAGTTCAAATCTCTCTCGGCCCATCTGTTTTTATTCTATAATTTTATGATTAGTACCAATGACCAAATTTACTCAAAAGGAAATTGAGTTTTTACAAAATAATGAGGCGTGTAGAATAGCAACTTCTCATGATAACATACCGCATGTTACTCCAGTTACATATTATTTTGAAGGTGGCTTTTTCTATCTGGCAACAGATTATGATACAAAAAAATATTCCAATCTTGAAAAAAATAACAAAATAGCAATAACTGTAGACATTTACATGTCTGGAAAACATAAGGCTGTAATCGTACAGGGAACGACAGAATTTATTGAAAAGGGATCAGAATACCAGCAGTTGTATGAAATTTTGTATAAAAAATTTTCATGGGTCAGAGATAATCCTTGGAAAGAAACAGAAGCACCCTTTGTTAAAATAAAACCAAAAACAAAGACTAGCTGGGGTCTAAACTAGCCAAATGTAGATTCAAAATCTCTCGTAATAAGAGTCCACGCTGACTCTACAGTTACTTGACCTGTTATCTTGTAGCTAACTGGTTGACCATTTATGATGGATTGGTATTCATTAGAAATTTGATCAGTATTCACAAGTTCGAACGTATTGGTGAATGTCACTGTACTACTGGGGAACAGTGGTGCTCTTCCAGCCATGGCAATGTCCTCAGTACTATAATGACCACTTCCAAGATGCTTACCATTTACAAATAAATCGTAATTGATAGAAGGAATGGTGGATGTTATAGTAGTAGGATTTGTCACATTAAACAATACTTCAAGATGAGCTCGATTGTTTATCTTGTCTACATCAATTAACTTTACGCCAGCCAAATCTATGTTTACTTGTTTGAGAGCATCTTGACCTGAGTTTGCAAATAAAACTAAAGAAAGTAACAAAATACCCAATCCTGTAAATGCACTAAATATAACAACTCGACCTCTGCTAATCAATTCAACAGCTACGGGTTTTATAGAACTAAAAAACCTTCTCAGGATCCGAATAGATATTACTTGTAATAATGGAATATACTGACAATGCCAATTTTGGATGCCATACTAATGTGGGCACATCTTGTTTCTGCTTCCATATGGGTAGGAGGCTCAATTTTCATTGGAATTGTTTTGGCACCACTATTGAAGACAATCTCAGAATCAGTAGAAGAAAGAGTAGCAATAATGATTCGGGTTGGAAGAAAATTCAACAAGATTGCAATTCCATCCTTAGCAATTTTGATTGCTACTGGACTCTACAGCTCATCTAACATTCTAAACAGACCAGAATTTTTGCTTTCTACAAATTATGGAATAATACTTGTGATAAAGATAATTCTTGTAATTTCTTTGCTTGTGATGTTTGCTATTCATGTTAGGATAATTCGAACTGAAATTGAGAAAAAAATCGAATCAAAAGAAATGTTGCCAGAAATAGTTCAAAAACTTCGTTCAAAAATAATTTCTCTCGGCAGAATTATGGTCTTTGTTTCTATAGCTATATTGCTTATGGCAGCACTACTGCATTCTGGCATCTGAGTTTCCTTTTATTCTGACCTCAAACCCGCCATCTAACTTTCCTATTCCATACTTGCAGTTTGTAATTTTTGAAGTAACAAAGAGGTTTGTCTCTAAGTGTTTTGTAATTTTGTTTACTCTAAAGACCGAAGTCTCACTAGTCAAAGCCAAAGGAATCACAAGCATGTCTGAAAGAAAATGGTCTACTCCTAAATCTGACTCTAAAAACCTGTCTGCTACAATCTGTCCAATTCCTTTCATATCTTTGTTATATATCGCATCAGAACCAATAATCGAGCTATCATCATGTGCAAAAGCCAAGAGTGAACATCCTTTGTCCAACGCCCGCTCTTCTTCTATCTCGTAATCACAAAACAAACCTTTACTTTCAAGAATTTTTTTGGCTTCATTTACCTCATTTTCAATTGATTCTTTTGGGATCATAGAATATGAACAAAGAATCTTTATTTTTTTTGTAGTTCTTTTTAGTAGAGAAATAGGTTTGATTTTTTCATAAGGTAATACTTGTACATCCACAAGTCCGCCACCTCTTGGATAATATCCTCGTTTTTTAATATTAATAGAAAAATTAATTCCAATTCTGGAATATGCTTCTTTCAAAACAAATTTGGTATAGTTACTTGTTGGACTCCACATAACATCAGTTCCACCCATTATAGATAATTTCAAATTTTTTTTCGAAATAGATACTGCAGGAATTAAAACCTGTAAAATTAATGGAATACTTCCTGCAGTTCCGACATTTTCATTTAAAGTGGAATTACTAATCTTGGAAGGAAAAAATCTAAGTACGGTTGATCCAACATGTAATCCATCTACTTTGGCATTACAAATTTTTGCAAGAATTTTAATTCCTGTAATATGTTGCGGTCTTAAACCGGGAACATCTCTGCCCCTGCGTATGTTTTCTATTTCTACTGGTGTTCCAGTTATTGATGAAAGTGTTACTACAGTTCGAATTATTTGCCCGCCACCTTCACCATACGACCCATCTATTTTTAGTGGTTCCATAAACAATTGAATCGCCTAGCCGTATAAGTAATGATAGTTTTTTAAAGAATCAAAATCAATTTTTATTATGAATGGCCTTTTAATTGGTAGGTTTCAACCTTTTCATAAAGGACATCTTACAGCAGTAAATTTTGGACTCTCTCAAGTCGAGAATCTTTGGATAGGTATAGGTAGCTCAAATAAAAACAATGAAAAAAGAAATCCATTTTCTGCTGATGAGAGAAAGGAAATGATACTGTCTTCTTTAGATAAATCCATCTTAAACAGAGTTCAGATATTTTACATTCCAGATGTCAATGATCATGCAAAGTGGACACATCATGTTGATTCTATTGTACCAAAGTATGATATGGTATTCTCAAATGATGATTTTACAATAACATTGTATCAAAAACGTGGAATCAAAGTTATTCCAGTACCGCTGTTACAAAGGGAAGTGATCTCTGGAACCAACATTCGTGAAATGATAGCAATGGGAAAAAACTGGATGGAACTTGTGCCAGAAGGAGCTAAAAGCGTACTATTAAAAATAGATGCAGAAAGACGACTCTCAAAAATTCTGTAATTATAAATAGCGGTTCCTAATCGTTAAGATTGGAGAATTTATTTGGAATATTTGGTTATGTTGCCGGGGCCAACAAACGTTCCCGAAAGAGTTACCCGTGCAATGTTTACTCCTACAATAAATCACAGAAGTAAAGATTTTGTTAAGCTATACACTGATGTTATAGAAAAAACACAAAAGGTCTTTCAAACCTCACATGACATTGTTGCATTAACTGCATCAGGAACTGGAGCAGTAGAAGCATCAGTTGTAAATCTAATAAAAAAAGGAGATAAAGTAATAATTCCTGTAAACGGAGAATTTAGTAGTAGACTAGCTACAATGCTAGAATGGCAAGGAGCAAACGTTATCAGACTTACAACTCCTTTTGGAGAAAATGCAACTTTTGATCAAGTAAAAGGGGCTTTTGATAACAACAAGGACGTAAAGGCATTCTATGTAGTCTATAATGAGACATCAACAGGAACACAAGTGAAATACTTAGACAAGATCTCAAAACTTACCTCAAGAAATGACTCATACTTTGTAGTTGATGCTGTCTCAATACTTGGCGGCGAAGAATTACCTGTAGACAAATGGGGAATAGATGTCTGTATTGCAGCAGGACAAAAGGCAATGGCTGCACCTCCCGGAATTTCACCAATATCAATTAGTCCAAAAGCAAAAAAATACATGATTGCAAATCCACCCCCAACTTTCTACTTTAACTTGGCAAGATATTTCAAATATTATGATGATGCCAAAGAGACACCATTTACACCAGCACTCCCACTACTTTACGCATTCAGAGAAGCACTTGACATTATTCTAGAAGAGGGAATGGAAGCAAGAATAAAAAGACATAGAGTTTGTTCTGATGCACTTTATTCAGGTCTTAGTGCAATGGGTCTTAGTCCATTTGCAAAGCAAGATGCAAGATCTACTGTTGTAATTGCACTAAACTATCTGCAAGGACTAGAAGACAAAATATTTAGATCAACACTTTCAGAAAAATTCCGGGTCCTTGTTGCAGGTGGATTTGGCGAGTTAAAAGGAAAAGTATTTCGAATAGGATGTATGGGCGAAGTTCACAAATATCATGTCATGAGAACAATCTCTGCAATCTCCTCAACTCTTGATATGATGGGATACAAGACAAACCCAGAAGCACTCAAAGTAGCTGAAGAAAAACTAAAAGCGCTTTAAGCTCATGTTAACTTAATATAAGGAATTCCAAGCACCGATCACATTGACTTTCCAAAAAGGCACACTAGTTTTAGTGGATTATACTGCAAAGGTAAAGGACACTAACGAAGTTTTTGAAACAACTAGAGAAGATGATGCCAAAACAAATTCAATTCATGACGTTAATAGAAGATATCAACCAAGACTCATTTCAGTTGGAGAGTCGTGGGTTCTCAAAGGATTAGATGATGCATTACTTAATACTAGTGCTGGAGACAAGCTAAATGTAGAGGTACCCCCAGAGAAGGGATTTGGAGCAAGAGATCCTGCCAAGGTTCGCATGATTCCACTTCGAAAACTTGGTGATGACGCAGAAAAAGTTTCAGTTGGTGATACAATAGAAATTGATGAAAGAACGGGAATTATTAGATTTATTGGATCTGGTAGAGTTCAAGTTGATTTCAATCATAGATTTGCTGGAAAGACAATACTTTACGATGTTAATGTGATAAAATCTCTTAACACTGACGAAGAAAAGATAATGGGTCTCTTAAAGAGAAACATACCTGTTGATGATTCAAAACTGAAATTTGAGATAAAAGGCTCAGAACTTAGTGTTACAATGCCAGATGAGATGCTTATGGCAGAAGGACTAAGTACAATAAAACGCATTATAGCAAATGACATTTTCAAGTTTGTAAACAATCTAGAAAAGATCAACTATATTGAAACGTACAACAACAAGAAACCTGAAAAACCAGAAGCTAAACTTGCTGAAGCAAAGTCGGAAGAAAAACCAGTACAACCAAAGGCTGCCTAAATTTACAAAACACCAGTACTTTTTGCTAGTGCAATAGCTTTTTTTTCAGTCATTTTTACTTGGTTTAAAATAGTATATCGTTCAGGTCTGAGCGATTGGGCAATAGTAAGAGCTTTTGCAAGAATTTCTGGTTTTAGACCAATTTGTTTTGCAGTAGTTGGTGCTCCTACGTTTTTTAACATTTGAACAATTTTTTTCCAGTCTTGACCTTGCAGTTTTGAAATCAAGATAGATCCTATACCGCATTTTTCTCCATGTAATCCAACACCAGACTCTAGATAATCAATAGCATGAGAGAAGAGATGTTCTGCACCAGAACAGGGTCTGCTACTTCCGGCAATACAAGCAGCAACACCAGAACTGATCAAAGCTTCTACTATCATTCTGACATCTGGTCTTTTTTTGAAATTCTTTGAATTTTCAATTACAATTTTTGCACTCATTGAAGCAAGATTTGCAGCATAAGTTCCAAAATATTCTCCAACATTATCTCTTGCAAGCTCCCAATCTCTAACTGCAGTTACTTTAGCCATCAAATCTCCACATCCGCTAGCTAGAAGCCTTTTTGGCGCTTTCTTTAGGATCTTAATATCAACAAAGACTCCAAGAGGAGCTGTTGCAATAACGGAATATGGTTTTTCTCCACGTATAGAAACAAATGGACTTGCAATTCCATCATGTGATGCTGAAGTTGGTATGCTAACAAAAGACTTTTTCAAAGTAACTGCTGCCATTTTTGCAATATCTACTGATCTGCCTCCACCAATCCCTATTATCAAATCACTATGATCTTTCTTTATTTCATTTAGAACTTTTTGCACAGATTTTACGTCATTACTTATACTTGTATGCCAAATGTTTTTTATTTTAGAAGAAGCAAGTGAATTTGCAACTTTTTTGTATGTTATTTTTTTTACATGATCGCCAGAGACAACTGAAACCTTTTTTGGATTAGCTAAATCAGCGATAAACTTCCCAATATCACCAATGTTATTTTCTCCAATGACTATTTTTCTTGGAAGTTCCATTACATGGGAAGGCATAGATCTTTGATAAAATCTCATTATTTATCAATCTCCCGTTTTGCTCAACACAAAGTTATTTAAACGGGTGTTTTCCTACTTTAAGTATCTTAAGTTAGGAGAATGTTATTTGTCAGACTATGTTGAACAACACACATTACATGGAACAACTACGGTAGGAATTTCCTGTACCGACGGTGTAGTATTGTGTGCAGACATGAGAGCAAGCGCAGGTTATTTCATAGCAAATAACAACACCATGAAGATACAGCAAATCGACAAGCATGCAGGAATGACAATTGCTGGTGGTGTTGCAGATGCGCAAAACGTTACTGACATGCTAAGATATCATTCTAATATACACAGAATAGAAAAACAAGAATATCTTCCGATAAAGTCTATTGCAAAACTTGCTTCGCTGATATTCTTCCAGAACAGATACTATCCATTTATCGCAGACATACTTGTTGGAGGATATGACAACATAGGACCATCATTATACAACATAGACATGTTTGGCTCCCTTGAAAAGAAAACCTTTGTGACAACAGGAAGCGGTTCTCCAGTTGCATACGGCCTTTTAGAAAATGAGCACCGCGATGGACTTAATGTAGAAGAAGGCAAGGTAATTGCTTTACGAGCTGTAAAAGCTGCAATAACAAGAAACATTGGAACTGGTGACGGAATAAACGTCGCAATCATAGACAAGAATGGATATAGACTCTTGACAAAAGAGCAGAAGAAAGCCATCATTACACTTTAGTGAATTTTAATTGCAAAGAAAACAACAACAACGTGAAATATCGCCATCCACAAACATAATGGGTACAATACTGCAAAGTATCCCAAAAGAAGCTGATGTTACCAAGATAGATTATGAAGGCCCAAGAATTGCAATCTATACGAGAAAACCTCGTTATCTGATGGAACATAACGAAGTAATCTCAAACATGGTAAATGTGATAAAAAAGAGAATCGTTGTAAGAACAGAAGAATCCATACGAAAATCTGAGGAAGAAGCAAGACAGATTCTTACTCAATCAATGCCAAAAGATGCAGATCTGCGTGGCACGTTTTTTGATACTGCCATAGGTGAGGTAACACTTGAAGTAAAGCGACCTTGGCTTTTGTATAATACTGAAACATTTAACATGGCTGATGTTGTTGAAAAGACAGGTTGGAGACTACGAATAAGAAAAGCTACTGCCAACCAATCTCAAACAATACAAACTATAAACTATAACCTGAAGATTTCATCTTCAGAGCGAAGTAAGCACCTCAAGCAAGTTGGCGAAGAAATTTTCAGACCAAAACTTTCAGAGGATGCCGAAGTTTCTCTTCTTACCTTGGGTGGATTTAGTCAAGTTGGTAGATCTTGCATGCTTTTGACAACACATGAAAGCAAAATTTTGATAGACTGTGGTATCAACCCCGGTACCAGAAATGCACAAGAAGCATATCCAAGACTTGATTGGACTAATATCACGCTAGATGAGCTTGATGCAATTGTAATCAGTCATGCACATCTTGATCATACTGGATTCTTACCTGCACTTTTCAAATATGGCTACAAGGGACCTGTCTATTGTTCTGAACCAACTTTACCAATGATGAATCTAATTCAGCTTGATGCAATCAAAGTTGCTGCTGCCCAAGGCAGAGTTCCACTATACTCTGAAAGAGATGTCAAGCAGGTCATGAAGCAAACAATAACACTTCCATATGGAACGGTAACAGACATTTCTCCAGACATCAAACTTGTTCTTTCCAACGCAGGTCACATCTTGGGTTCTGCTTCTTGTCATTTTCACATAGGAAATGGTGATCACAACTTTGTCTACACCGGAGATCTCAAGTATGGCAAAACAATGCTTCTTGAAAGTGCTTCTTGGAACTTCCCACGTGTTGAAACTCTTCTGATAGAAAGTACCTATGGTGCAAAAGAGGACATCCAGCCATCACGAGAAGAAGTTGAGGCCGCATTTATCAAATCGGTAAATGAGACACTACGAAATGGCGGTAAGGTACTAATTCCAATACCAGCAGTTGGCCGTGCACAGGAACTTATGATGGTAATAGATCTATACATGAAGTCAGGGCAAATAGTAGAATCTCCGGTATTTATGGAAGGAATGATCCAAGAAGCAACATCAATTCATGAGGCCTATCCAGAATATCTTGCACGTGAATTAAGACAAAAGATTTTGGAAACAGATGATAATCCATTTGATTCTGAATATTTCACAAATATTGAACATGCTGATGCAAGAGAAGAACCACTACGTGAGGGCCCATGTATTATCATTGCAACATCTGGAATGCTTGAAGGAGGACCAGTCTTGGAATATTTCAAAAACATTGCACCTGTTCAGAAAAATAAAATTTTGTTTGTTTCCTATCAGGTTAATGGAACACTCGGAAGAAGGGTGCTTGATGGTTCAAGACAAGTTTCAGTTGTTGGAAAAGAAGGAAAAATAGAAGTAATTAACATAAATTGCTCTACAGAAAAACTTGATGGATTTAGTGGTCACAGCGATTACAACCAATTGATGTCATATGTACACAAACTGCGACCAAAACTACGAAGAGTGATTGTAAATCACGGCGAAAGAAGGAAATGTGAAAATCTTTCTGCATCAATTCACAGAATGTTTAGAATCACAACTGTTTGTCCTCAAGTACAAGAAGGAATAAGACTACTTTAGATCGTACTCTGCTTTCCAGATCTTAACACCTGGAGGAGTGATAATAATTCTTTCTTCCCCCAATCTTGCAATGTCTGCATCATGAGTTTTTGCAATAGCATAAATTTCTTCTACTACTTTTCTTAACTCATCTACATTTTTTTGTGCAAGTGGTGTAACCCTTAACACCAGAATCATGTTCTTTTTAATATCCTCTTTTACGGAATGCACATCACTAGTATCCCTTAGTGTGATGGCCTTCAAGTAAGTGGGTGCCTTTTGGGTCTGCATACAAAGTAGATGCAAAGTACTCCCTCAAAAAGTCTTGCTAGTCAATTGCAATTCACAGACTAGCTTGCACGACTAAATTCTGTACTGCAGGTAAGAAAACTCATCAACTGACATTACTAAAATTTCTGATTTTACGTCCTTTTTCTGTGATACCACAACACTTGAGACATCTTTTGGTGCATCAGAATATCGTAGTGTGATAGCTGCAGCTAACTCCAAAAGGTTTTGAGAAATTTCTCCTCGGATTAATGAAACAGGACCCACATGATCTTTTGTTTCAAGTAACATATCACCATCTAATGCCAAAGCTTTTAGCATTTCATTTTCATCTTGGTTTCTTCCAACAATGAATTTCGTTTTTTGATCAAATCTGAAATGTCTTCCAATTTTTAATAGATCAATATCATTAGTAGTTGGTGTTTGTACATGCTTGAAAAGATCTTTTGCTCTAATAGCAAATTTTGGATCTGTTAAAAGACAACCACCACCTGCGTTTGGTGGATTTTCAATTCCAAATTCTTGTGCCATCCTTAACTGATCCTTTCTTGATCGACCCCTGATCTTTCCAAGATCTTCTCTTTTTATCAAACCGTTTAATTCTGGTTCAGTTGGTGGAAGCAAAGCTGCTGAAAGTGGTCTTACTATTTTTCCTTCAAGACCAGACTCTTTTTCAATTATTCTAAGAGCTGGACCGTGCTGGCTCATTGGTCTTTGACCTAAAACTTCGCCTGAAATTATAAACTCGGCACCGATCTCTTCCATGTGTTTTTTTCCGGCCTCAAACATCATTGCCCTACAATCAATGCATGGATTCATTCCAGACCCAAATCCATGCTTTGGATGCTTTAGCATTTCGATATATTCATCTCCAAGATATACGGTCTTTAGATTTACACCTAGATTATCTGCAGTCTCTCGTATTTCAAAACCACATCCTCTTCCACAATCAAAATCACAAAATGGAGTCTTGATCGCTACTGCTTCTACCTCAAATCCTTGCTTTTGCATCATTTTGATAGCTAGTCGGCTGTCAAGACCGCCTGACAATAATGCAACAATCTTCTTTTTTTCTTCCACGAAAAATCACTCGTTTTCGGATATCTAAACCTTCCAGCAAACATAAATTGAGAATTTGTCGATTTTGTGTATTGCAAAAACGCAGGCAAAACCTTCTAAAATTTTGTAACAAAATAGACTGTGATAGTATAGTGGCATTTGAGCCTGAAAATCTCTATTACATGACTGGTTTTTGGGGTGAGGCGATAGGGATATTGGACAAAAACGGTACTACCATCGTATCTCCGGAACTAGAAATGGGACGTGCAAAGGAAGAGTCAACTGACTGTAAAATAGTAAAATCGGAGCGCGGTAAGGGCTCACTTTCTACTCTTATTGGACTGCTAAAGGGTAAGAAGGTTTGTACCGATAACAACAATTATGATGTTATCCAGACACTCAAAAAATCTATTTCTGGTATAAAATCAACTACAGTCCCATTTTACCGTGCAAGGGAAGTAAAGGATACAGGTGAAATTAGCATTCTAAAAAAAGCATCTTCAATCTTGGATAAAATGTATGAACTTTGTGTTGATGAAATCAAAATAGGGCAGTCAGAGTCTGAGCTTCAAACTATCTTAATGTCTTATGCAATGGAAAAAGAAGCATTTGCAACTGGATACAAGTCAACACTTAATCCTCTGATAATATCGGGTGGACCAAACAGTGCATTACCACATGCACAGGTAACAAAAAGAAAATTTGCAAGCGGTGACATGATTGTAGTTGATCTTACACTACGATACAAGGGATATGTCTCTGATGCGACAAGAACATTTGGACTAGGAACTGTTTCAAGTGAAGCAAAAAAAGTCTATGAAATAGTAAAGGAGTCACAGGAAGCTGGTCTGACAGCTATCAAACCAAAAGCTTCTTGTAAATCAGTAGATGATGTTTGCAGAAAAATAATTTCGAAAAAAGGATATGGAAAATATTTCATTCATTCTACTGGTCATGGAATTGGATTAGAAGTTCATGAGCTGCCATGTTTGAGCCCATTAAGTAAGACAAATCTTGAAAAAAACATGGCAATAACTGTAGAACCAGGAATTTATCTTCCAAACAAATTTGGTGTAAGAATTGAAGATTCTATTATAGTAAGCAACAAAGCAGATGTCATGCACAAGTTTACAAAAGATCTGATTATAATTTAGAAACTAGACCAAACTAGACCATTTTTACGAACAAAATGAGTTTTATATAGCAAAAATATGCAATAAAAACTACTTTATGATGACATTTGCTCTTCTATTTCTTTTCTAATAAATCGAACAATCTCTAATTTCTTTTTCCAACCAGATTGAATTATTTTTTTTGAATTTACAATAATTACATTATTGTAATCAGTATTATCTTTGTATTTTTTTAATCTTATGTTATTTGCTACTATAAGATTAGTATTTGCTTTTTTTAGCTTCTTTCTTGCAAGATTGATCAATTTCTCTTTTGAAATATTAGTTTCTGCTTTGAATCCTACAAGAAAAACATCTTTCTGAATTTTTTTAATTTGATTTATAATTTTTGGAACTCGTTTTAATTTTAATACAATTTTATCAAGATTACTTTTGATCTTTATCTTACTTGGTTTTTCTAAAGTATAATCAGAAACTGCTGCAGCTAAAATCACAATATCAAATTTCTGTTTCATTTCTTTTCTAACTACGTTTAGCATCTCTTGGCTTGTTTCAACTCTTATTATCTTGGCACCTTTAGGTGGCAGTTCTATTCCTGGTCCATAAATGAAAGTGACTTTGGCACCAGCAGAAACAAGCTCTGACGCCAACAATACGCCAGTCTTGCCAGAGCTTTGATTTGTAATAACACGTACTGGATCAATGTACTCAATGGTGGGACCAGCAGTCAATAGCACTTTTTTTCCTCTCAAAATAGACGAAGAACCAAGCTTTTTGAGAACAAAATCAAGCACCTCATCAGGCTCGGCAGCTTTTGCCTTGCCCTCAACAAAGCTTGGGGCAATAAAATCAACTTTCTTTTTGAGAAATTCTATATTTTTTACTACTGCAGGATTCTCATACATTGCCTCATGCATGGCAAGTGCAATAACAATTGGTATCTTGGAACCTAATCCAACACTTAAAACAGTAGAAATTGGGGTGTCATTAATTCCATTTGCTAATTTTCCAAGTGTGTTTGCAGTACAGGGATATACAACAATCAGATCAGATTGCTTGTAGTCTGCAATCTTGATGTGCTCAAGATCACCGGTAAGCTGTGTAATCACTTCATTTCCGGTTGCCCACTTGAAATAGCTTGGTTTGATTAGATTTGTAGCAGCTTTGCTTGCAACACAGATAACATCTGCACCATGTCGCATAAGTAATCTTGCCAATTCAATTGCCTTGTATGCAGCAACACTTCCTGATATACACAAAACAATTTTTTTTCCAGCAAATTCTGTACCGTCAGAGCTTACAATGTCAAGTGATGGATGCTTATTCAATTTCTTTTTTCAACCTTTCAAGCTCTGATTTATCCATTGAAAAAGAGTGTTCACTAGCTGGAAACTTGCCAGATACCACATCATTTTTGTAAGATGTAACAGCCTTCACAATTTCGCCAGAAAGCTCAAGATATCTTTTGGCAAACTTTGGTTTTATTTTTTCATACAATCCTAGTACGTCATGAAACACAAGTACCTGACCATCACAATCTGGCCCAGATCCGATTCCTATTGTTGGAATTTTTATAGAATTTGAAATAATCTTTGATACTTCTTTTGTTACCATTTCCAAAGCTATGCTAAAGGCTCCAGCTTCTTCAAGTGCTTTTGCAGCCTCGATTAGCTTTACTGCAGCATCTTTTGTCTTTGCCTGAACCCTGTAGCCTTCCTGCAGAGTGGTAGTTTGAGGCTGAAATCCAATATGACCCATTACAGGAATACCAACTTCGACTATTGCTCTCACGGTATCTTTTACCTCAAGGCCGCCTTCTAGCTTGACTGCATCTGCTCCTGCTTTTATTAGCCTGCCTGAATTTTCTATTGCCTGAGATTTACTTGCCTGATATGACATGAATGGTAAATCAGCAACAAGCATTGCATTTTGTCTTCCTCTTGAAACAGATTCTGTAAAAAAACACATCTGCTCCATTGTTACTGGAATTGTATTTTCATAACCCAGCATAACCATTCCACCACTGTCTCCGACAAGTAAGATGTCAATACCTGCCTTATCACAAAGTTGAGCTGTAGTGTAATCATATGCAGTAAGAACTGTGATTTTTTTAGAATTTTTCATTGATAGAATGTCTCTTACAGATTTAGGCATGAGACATTCTCCAGAGATTTTTTTGTACTAGATTGATTGATTCTAATAGGTTTTTCTTGTTGTCAAATCTAGTTTTTGAAAGATTTTTTTTCTTTATGTTTTTTTTGGAATAATTA
The DNA here is from genome assembly GCA_007280335.1 of Nitrosopumilales archaeon. Classification (GTDB taxonomy): domain Archaea; phylum Thermoproteota; class Nitrososphaeria; order Nitrososphaerales; family Nitrosopumilaceae; genus TA-20. The sequence goes on from QYQE01000038.1 coordinate 15,934, forward strand.
ATTAGGATTTTCATTCCACGAATAACATTGTCTACAATTGTGATATCAGCTGTTTGTGCAGTTCTGGATAGGGGATTAAGATCAAACGTGATTATTTTTTTTCCAAATTTTTTTAGTGCAATTGTCCTGTCACCGTCTTCAAGTGGCACCAAAACAACATCTGCAGAAAATATTCCAGACTCGTCAACAATTCTTCTTGCACTATCTAGCTTTGGAATTGTTCTGGAGTGTTTGGGATCTAGTCCTAAGATCTCCTTTGCGCCATTTTTTTTCAGTACATTTGCAATGTTTCTCTTTCTTTTTTCGGTTCCATAGAACAAATTTACTTCAATTTTTGCATCAACTACCTTTGCAAGCTGAACAATCTCTTTTGGGCATAGGGCAGCAAAGTTCCCATTTACTGATATGACAGGCGATTTTGCCAAAATGAGTGTCTCAGAAGCAGCTTTTATGGCTTTCAGGGCGTATTTTGAGGTCTTTTCCCCTATGAGATAATCAAACATCTCCCCCCTCCCATGTGCCAAAAGGCCTTCTTCTACTACCAAACCTGACTTGTATCCTGAAACTAGCTTTTCTCTGATATGTAGGGATGTAGCCCTAGGATGTGATCTTGGAATTAACACTAGGAAACCCTTGCCCCGCTAGTATCAATACTTGATTTAATCATAATACCGTTATCATATTTTTTAAAAATTTCAATCACTTGTTCTTCTTTTGATTTTGGAACCAAAGTAAAGACAGTTTCTCCAAACATTGCAACACCACACTTGAAACCATTTTTTTGAAGATCTTTAATTACAGTATACATCTTTGGTGTAATCACATTAACATATTTTGCAAATTCCAAAGACATGTCTAAAAATTCCTGATAATCTCTTGATTTGATTAGTTTGTTCACCATCTTTCCACCAAGGCCGTTTATTTTTGATAGATCATTTTTGATGAATTTTTTAGTTGAAACGGGGGAAAAACAAATCACTATTACTGAAGAATTCATGTGAATTTTTCTTAGTGAACCAATACCAGGTGCACCTTGTTTTGTTCTAATCTCAAAACCTCCATGGTATGAAGATAAAACAGTTCCAAGACCAGTTTTACAAAAAATTTCTGCCTTATGAGCTATCTGACCAATCTGGGTTCTAGAAAGATTTGTTTGTAATGCTTTGTTTAATGCAAATGCCAAGCTTAGTGCGACAGCACCACTTGAACCAAGTCCATAACCTACTGGAATTTCGATTTGATGCTCTACATCTACAAAATAATTTTCTTTTACAAGATTGAAAAATTCATCAATTACAAATTCAGAGACTTGGGTGTTATCTGATTGATATCCTGTAACTTTTATTTTAAAACTAGGTTTTTCAGAACTTGAAACATTGACACGTGTAGTAACACCTTCCTTTATACAAAATCCTGCTCCAATAGAACCTTGAAGCTCAGGTCTTTTCTCTTCTATCTCAGCTTTGAAAAAACCTGTGATGTGACCTGGACAGAAGGCTACTGCCTGCATGGTGAATTTAAATTTGAGTAAAATATAAAAATGATGATTAAATTATTTATATTGATTTAAACTGACTAAATTCATTCGGCGCCTACAAAAAATTGGCAGTAGTATTCTGGTTTCACTACCAAAAGAATGGATTGATACAAACAAGTTAGAAAAAAGCGATGAAGTTGAAATAGAAACTGGTTCAGACAGTCTTTCCATTACTCCATCAGGAGATATTAGACCACCGAAGGAAGTAACAATATCATATCCTGTTTCAAAAGAAGAAAATGTTATTGCAAATATCACAGGTGCATATCTTCTTGGATATGATATAATCAAGATAAAAGGCAAATCAACCATATCCATTGAAGACAGAGAAAAGATCAGAACGTCAATGCGTAGATTGGTTGGCATGGAAATTGTTGACGAAGACTCGGCAAATGTAAATGTGCATTTTTTATTGGATGCAACAACACTTAGTCCAGAAAAAATTCTAAAACGAATGAGCTCAATCACCCTTGGAATGTTTCGTGATACATTAAACACATTGACATCTGATGACAAGACTGTACTGCAAACAATGGTAAACCGTGATGACGAAATAGACAGACAATATTTTCTGCTTGTAAGATTGATTCGAAGTACCATGGTTGACAAGAAACTTGCTAACGCATTAAATCTTGAAAACATTGACATTTTAGATTACAGAATAGCAGCAAACCTGCTTGAGGCAGCAGGTGATACAATAGTAGAGCTTGCCAACTCACTTACAGGTTTATCATTAATGCCAGCTGAAATCAAAAAGATCTATGATGTTGCAAAGGAAATTGAAAAAATTCACGAAAAATCTATTGAGGCATTTATTAGTCATAACAGATCGCTTGCAATTGAAGCTATCATACTACATAGGACATATCATAAGAAAATTTCCGAGATTCGTTCCTTACTTGAGACAAAAAAACAGACTTCAATTAATCTATTTGATATTGTTTATTCCTTTGATAGAATTGCACGCTGTTGGAACGATATAGCTGATCTTGTAAAGCCAGTATACACATAACCATAATTCAAACGTCATTTGAGCGTCTTTATTGATTAATATGGTTTATGTTGTATGAACAGTATGATCTTCTTACTATCTACAGAATCTCCCACATGTACAGAAATCAGGATAGAATATGTACCTAAACGAGAGTTATCAGGAATTCTAAATGTTTGATAATAATAACCATGATTATCTGTAACCCCGGTAAACGACTTTACTAGAACACCATTAGGATCTAAAATCTGAACTGTTATTTTGGAATTAGGAATAAAACCATAGTATTGATCAAAATTACCTGTAGGATTCTGATTAGCATAGAAAACTTTTGCATTTATGAAAAGTGAATATCCAATTCTGACATGATCTGAGTATTTTACTACTAGTATTATTTTGGCAGGAGATGCATTTTTTGTAGTGCTATCTGTTGTACCTATGGCTAACACTTGATTTGAATACTGAATTTGTTTTTGTATACCTATACCATCTTCTTTCAATATGTGATTATTGGGCTGGATTTCAGAATATGCAGCAGGTAGTGATATAGCAAACATAATTCCTATGACTATGATGATTAAATGAAAATCTGGTTTCACGATATCTATACACTAATCTGGAATAAATGTGGTTGCAATTTTGATTTTATACTTTAATCTCATAAAGTAATCTTACTGAGAAATCCTCCCTAATCATTATATGCAATAATCATGCCCGATCTTTCAGTAAAGGAAAAAAGTAATTTCAAACTAATTTTTTCTTCATATTATATGCTAAAACTGCACAAATTGTTTTAGAATCAACAATTTTTCCAGACAAGATCATTTTTACTACTCTTTTAAAATCAATTTTTACTACTGAAAGTATTTCATCCTCATCTAGCTTCAGTTTGCCAGATTTTTTAATCCCGGATGCAACAAAGCAGTGGATGATTTCGGTATTGTACCCTATTGATGGGTAATACTTTATCAGAGAAATCATCTTTTTCGCCTCATAACCTGTCTCTTCCTTTAATTCCCTAAAGGCGCACGTTCGTGGATTTTCCCCTTTGTTGCACGTTCCTGCAGGAATCTCTAGTACATAACCAAGTGGAAAACGATGCTGTTTTACTAAAATCACCTTACCTTTTTCAATTGCAAGCATTGCAGCAGCACCTCTATGCTCAATGACTTCTCGACGCACTTTGCGCTTGTTTATTGAAATATCATAGAGACTCAATGAGAGAACTTTGCCATCATAGATTTTCTTCTTCATGGTAGGCACTCTCATGAGTCTAAAATCAATTATGAATGTATCTGATATGACAGATGAAGTCTTTTTGAAGTTTTTACCTCTTTGATACTATCCATTACCCATTTTTGTGGAAATGAAATCTTCTTTGGTATGAAAAGATCTACAGAACGTACTCCCCATATTTTTTGTACCAATTGAGTAAGCTCATCAAGCTTGAAAATGTTGTCACTATAAAAAAATAATACAATCTGATTCATATTAACAAAGGGTTTTTGCAAAAATGTCTTTCCAAATTCTTTTTCTAGATTTTGTAGTGTTTTTTTAACATTACCTTCTACTCCAACAAGAATTGCAA
>QYQE01000014.1 GCA_007280335.1 Nitrosopumilales archaeon
TGATACTCCTGCTTTTGTGCCAATAACATCTATTTGCATTCTTGGTTTTGTTAAAGTTAGATTTCTTGTGACATCAAATTCTCTTAACTCTAAAATTTCTGAAACAAGTGCCTCAAAATCCTTCCAGTCTAAGATCTGTGAAACCTCGTCAATTGGAGCGCCCATTCTTAATGCAAGTAAACTGGTTTTCAGTTTGTCATTATCTTGAAAATGTATTTGATCCTCTTGGAAAACACCAATGCCATTTTGCATAAAGTTGTCTAGTATTTGTCTTGCGGTTTCCTCGCTGGTATCTGTTACAACGCTAAAATCTTTGACAGATACTCCACCGGGAATTATTCCCCTTATGCCCTTAATTAGAATCTGAATGTTCAATACTCGTGGTTAATTTTGCATTTATAAAATATTATTCATAAAATGTGATTAGAAGATAACCACCAAATGTTATACTAGGAATGATTTTGAACCTATTTTTCACGAAAACTCCTGCCGAACATGTAGGGATCAAGCTAGAATTAGAACAGAATAAAATTGAAAATTTGATTAAACTTGCGTCTAAAAAATTGAACTAGAACAATTATTACAAGTGAAATTTTGTTAAAATTATGAAAATCATCTTAATTGTTTTTCTTGTAGCATTATTTAGTATGTCATCTGTTTATGCCACAACTTTTGCAAATTTATATCTTGATTCAATTTCAGAGGGCATAAATGAAAATAATATCATAACATTCGCTGGTCAACTAACTACACCGAACGGAACAGCAATTCCACATCGTACCATATTCATACAAGATGACACTGCTTACACACGGCCAGAGGTAGTACTGGCAATCACTGTAACTGATGGTAATGGCAAGTTTTCTACATCATGGAAGGTTGTACCAAAAGACAATGGTCATTCTTATCATTTTTATGCATTATTTGTAGGTGGCAAGATACACGGATTTACTAGAAGTGAAACTTACGAATCATTTGTACAACTATCTGAACCTACAACAAATCAAGAGCAAACACAATCAAAACTACCTGATTGGTTCAAGACGGGTTCAAAGATGTGGCATGATGGACAGATCAGAGATGTAGATTTTGCTTATGGAATTGGAAATCTTATGGATAATGGAATTATGCAAAAACCGAATCAAACTTCATCGACTATACTAATTCCAGCATGGGTAAAAAATAACGCTAATTGGTATGCAGATGGACAAATCTCAGAAGAAGATTTTGTAAACTCTATACAATATTTGATTAATAACGACATTATGAAAGTGTAACCTCCGAAACTTAACACGAAGAATTTCTAATGTCTAACCTCTAACATCTTACCAGTGTCTGATTTCTTATTCTTATATACGGTTTTAAGCAAAACAGTGCATTGAATCCACTTTTAATACTATGTGGGATTGTTTTCGTTTTCGGTTCCAGTCTTGCTTTTGCTGACAAGGGAACTCATGTAGACAAGATACAATTCATCCAATACTCTGATGACAATACGGCATTTGAAGAAGTAAAAAATGGAAATCTGGACATTTATTATTCTCCGATCCCTTTTGAAAGAATTGCTGACCCTCAATCACGGGAAGGCCTGAAAATATTTCAATCAACGGGTCAATCGTATAGTCTTCTTGTAAACCCAGCTCCGTCTGAAAAATTCAATCCTTTCTCAATAAAAGATGTTAGATTTGCACTAAATTATTTGGTAGACCGAAACCTGATCATTGATGAGCTTCTTGGTGGCTATGGCGCGCCAATGGTTTCAGCATACAGACCATTTGATCCTGATTATCTTTTGATTTTGGGTGAGCTTGAATCATTTAACTTTAGATATAATCCTGCATTGGCAGAACAAATGATCTCAGATTCTCTCACAAAGGCTGGAGCGCAAAAGATTGACAATAAATGGTACTATGATTCAAAACAAATAGAAATTACAATTTTTATTAGAAGTGATGATCAAATACGAAAGTCAATTGGTGAGATAATTTCTTCACAGCTGGAAAAAATTGGATTTTCTGTAAAAAGAGATTATGGAGATTTAAACAAGGCGTTTACAGTTGTGTATGGTTCAAACCCATCTGATCTAAAATGGAATATCTACACTGAGGGATGGGCGTCAAGCGGCTTTGTAAGATATGATTCAGTTCTTACTGCACAGATGTATTCGCCGTGGTTTTCTAACATGCCTGGATTTAACAATCCGTCATATTGGAATTATAAAGATGATTACATGGATTCTATTTCACAAAATATTTTCATAGGGAATTTTACATCAGCAGACCAAAGAACAGAATTATTAAAAAAAGCAGTAGATGAAGGCATTAAAGAATCTGTTAGGATTTTTCTTGTAAGTAAAATTGATCAGTATGTGTCAAACAAAAAAGTGGATGGTATAGTAAATGATTTTGGTGCTGGAATAACAAGTAGGTTTACTCCAATTAATGCACGAGATAATTCTGATTCTCTGACAATTGGGGTACACAAGATTTACCAAGGTGCTTGGAATCCCGTTGCAGGTTTTAGTGATTCTGCAAGCCAGCAAATTTTTGGAACAATATCTGATCCGGGGAGCTTCAAAAATCCATATACTGGAGTGACCATTCCCATTCGCTCTAGTTGGAAAGTGGAAACTGCAGGGCCAACTGGTAAGCTAGATGTGCCATCTGATGCGATAAAATGGGATCCTACCGCTCAAAAATGGATTCAAGTTGGAAATGATATAAAATCTACAAGCAAGGTAACATTTCATCTAACATTTGGAAACTGGCATAATGGACAACCAATGGACATGAATGATGTCTTGTATTCGATTTATTTCCTATATCAGTGGGGCGCGGAACCTTCAGAAAATAGCAAGACATTTGATTCAGAATATTCGCCAAAGGCAAATCAAGCTGCAAAGACGCTAATCGGAATTAGAGTAATTGATAAAAACACAATTGAGGTTTACCAAGATTATTGGCATTTTGATGAGGGCGAGATTGCTGATTCAGCAGGAGTGTTTCCTTCTATGCCTTGGGAGATATTTTATGCCATGGAAAAATCTGTGACCGATGGTAAGGTTGCATTTTCAAGATCAGAAGCTGTTAGCAAAAATGTTGATTGGCTTTCATTGCTTGTTCCAAATGATGCAGATATGATAAAATTAACTCTAGAAGATTTTTCAAAATCAAATTCTATTCCTGTTGCATTAGCAGGGTTTACGCAAAATTCCAAATACTATTCTGATAGGTATTCTGCATCTGTATCATGGATTGAAAAGCATAACCACGCGGTAATAAGCGATGGGCCGTTTTATGTTGATAGTTATTCTCCAGAGGCTAGAATCATAACTATAAAGACGTTTGATGATCCGACATATCCATTTGGAGCAGGTTATTGGAAAAAATTTGAGAACATTAATGTTGCTAAGATAAACAATGTTGATGTTCCTACAACTGTTTCATTAGGCAAAGAATTGACAATTCCAATTTCGGTCACATCTAATTGTACCATTTACTATTATTTCCTAAATGCCGATGGTAAAATGGTAGATTCTGGTATTTTGCAATCTGAGACTGGAAACACCACTATTGTTTTACCAAAAGAAAAAACATCACTTTTGAGTATGGGGGCAAATGACTTGAAGATATTTACAGTATCAGAATCTGCTCTCAAGCCAGACATTTTCTATACAAGCTTTTTAGGAATTCAAGGCGAAATCCCTAAAATACCTGAGATTGTGCCTGAATCTGGAGCTCCAATTGTCAGTTCAGACTATGTTGTAGTTGGTATTGTCTTGGCAGTAATTGCTATTGGAATTGTAATAACGTTAAAGAAAAGAAAGAAACCCTAGATGTTATTAACTCTACAATAGTTATCAGATAAAGATGAGCTTCACACGATTCATCATAAAACGAGCCGTAACAATGTTTGGTGTGCTCATGGCTACGCTGTTGATTACTATTGCACTTGTCGGTTCAAACATGGATGCTATTTTAAAACAAAGTGTCGCACTTGAGGTGCGACAGCAAGTTACTGATAACAAGCACCTAGTTTCAAGTTTCAAAAATCCACAAGATCTAGATGCATTTGTAGAAAATCAAATTAAACAGAGAACAGATGCTCTAGGACTTGACAAGCCTTGGTACTATCCACCAAGACTTGGACTTTCAATGTACAAGATACTGACACTTGACTTTGGTCATGCAAAATTTCTTACTAGTGATACTGGTTCATCTGATGTAAAGGATATAATACTTGAGAAGATGCCTCGAACAATTTTACTTTTTACAACTGCTACTTTGATAATTTCATTAATTGGAATATTTCTTGGCGCGCTTTCTGGAAGTAAGATAAACTCAAAACTAGACAAGATAACATCTACTTTTGCTATAATTAGCAGCAGCTTTCCAGTCTGGTGGATAGGCATGCTTATGATCTTTGTATTTGCGTTTGTGTACCAGATCTTTCCAGCAAGAGCAACGCCATTAATTCCTGTGACAGACCCTGGATACATTGGCTCACTCTTGTACCACATGACACTTCCACTAATCACACTAGTGCTGATTGGGTTTGGTTCATGGGCATATTTGGTAAGGAATTTCATTGTTGGAATTATGCAAGAAGATTTTGTGATAGCAAAAAGAGCAGCTGGCATTAGTGAAAAAAAAATAATCTATACTCACGCACTCAAAAATGCAGCACCGCCAATTATTACTGTTCTAGCATTGAGCCTCTCAGGCTCGCTTGGAGGTGCTATAATCACAGAGGCAGTATTTGATTGGCCAGGAATGGGAAGGCTGTACTATGAGGCAATCAACGTTCTTGATTTGCCTGTAATAATTGGTGAAACCTATGTCTTGACTGCGTTTTTCCTTGTAAGCATATTCTTGGCAGATGTTTTGTATGGTTACTTTGATCCAAGGGTGAGAAAAGAATGAGTTTTTCTTCAAAAGAAGTCTGGTGTGAATTTTCAAAAAATAAAACTGGTCTAGCTGGAATAGGAATACTAGTAATCCTTTTTGCAATGTCAGCAGTAGCTGCTCTTACCATCCCGATAGAGAGTTTCAAGGAGTGGAATGATCCAGCAAGCTGGCTAACTTTTCCAAAATCTGCGCTTCCTGCATGGGTGAATTATTTTCTTTCAGAAAAAATGCCAGAGCATATGATTTTAGAAAATCCGCAAGTTGCATCGCAAAATGTTGATGACATCTTTTTGACTAGTGATATTTTTGGTGTTGATTATAACTATGATAAATTTCCAAGTGATTTTATCTACGAATATACTGCAAAATACACAGGTTCACCGTTGCTACAAATTTGGGTGACAAGACAGGATGGAAAAGAATTCCAATTGATATCCACCTCGCTTCCTCAATCAAAAACTGAGACATCATATCACGGGTTTATTTTTTCAACAGATGATTCCATGGTGAAAAATCTCAGAAGGAATCAAAGCAGTTTCATGTTCCCAATTGATTCTCTACTTGCGCAGGATATTGTTTTTTCAAAGACTGAACAAAATACTGTATTACAAGGACATTATTTTTTCAAGGTGAATCTGTATAGTGTAAATTCAAAATCTAACTTTGAGACTTCTAAATTCATCTTGGGAGGAAAAGTATATGGTTTAATGGGAACTGACGAGCTTAGGCGAAACTTGACTGTTGGACTATTATGGGGTACTCCACTTGCATTGTTTATTGGTATAACTGTAGCAATTGGCTCTGTAGTTATTGGATTGGTATATAGTGTATTTGCAGGTTACAAGGGGAAAAAGACCGACGAATCACTAATGCGCTTTAATGATGTTATTTATGCAATGCCCGCCCTGCCACTTTTGATAATTTTGGCAGTAACGATTGGTAACAGCATTTTCTTAATTGTGGGGTTTTTGGTTCTTTTTGGATGGGTAGGAATTGCAAAGGTTTCGAGAAGCATGGCTTTACAGATTAAAACATTGCAATATGTAGAAGCTGCGAAGATAATGGGACAAAAAGACTACAAAATCATATTCAAACACATAATTCCTCAACTTTTGCCATATGCATTTGCTAGTATTGCTATATCAGTACCAGCTGCAATCACTACTGAGGCAGGTCTCAGCTTTTTGGGATTAGGTGATCCAACATTTCCAACATGGGGACAAATTCTACATGACGCTAATACTTATGGTGCTGCCGCGCGAGGTCTTTGGTGGTGGATTCTACCACCAGGAATTATGATTGCAGTGACAGGCCTGGCATTTGTCTTTATTGGACACGCAATGGACGTGATAATTAATCCTAGGCTAAAGCGGTAGGATTGAACTGCCTGATTATTTTTATTATTTCATCGGTTAGCTTTATTGTATATGCAGCTGCGTTGGGATCTGTTTCCTGCGCAAGAGATTCTGCAAACTGTGTCTTGTCTTTACCTCGTTGATACATGCCACCAGTTTCTTTTATACAAAGAGGAAATTTTTGCATCTTCAAACCGCTTTTTGTAAGATGTGCAATGAATTTTTTGTAATTTTCTGGCGAGTACCAATCTGATTTGGTTTCCTCACACAACATTATCCAAGTGTCTATTGTATTTTGGAATAATGCTTTTTTCCGCAGTTCTTCAAATGTCATGATATTGTACTTTTAAAAGTCTGCTCTTTTCATCTTAGAACCACATCTTGGACAAGCGCCGCCCTTGTACTTGTTGTTGCATGTAAGGCAAATGTACTTTACACCTTGACTTTGTCCAAAGAATCCGCCGCCGCTGCCACCAGGGTCACCACCAAATCCGCCACCCATTCTCTTCAATGCTCTGTTTCTTAGGAACAATGGAAATACAATGAAGATAGCTAGGGCGGCCATTAATCCAAATGGCCACGGTAGAATCATTTGTAGTCCTATACTAACAGCCAAAGAACCGAAGAGGAAAATTAAATATGATTTGTAATTAATCAATCACTCCATCTTGTTGCAAAAAGCTTATAAGTTTTTGTCATAATTGGTCTGGACTTATTGTAATTTCCAGTAGATTTCCATCTCTATCATATGCAAAAATGTCATCATCTTCATATGGTGACTGGACAATCAATGAAACAAATCCAAAGAAATTGTGCAGATCTGTAACTGATGGTTTTGCAGCACCTGATGGGTGGGAATGAACAGTACCTACATAGCTTGGATCAAATGGCAAAAACGAATGTGGAAATCCTGCAAAGGTAGGCCCATGATGTGAAAAAGGCGGAATTACCAAACCATCTATGGATATGATTCCTTTTTTGGACTTTCCACGTAAGATAAGAATTCCCTCATTGGGATGATTGAGCTTACAATAAGTCAGGATGCCATCGCGAGTATCTTTTGTTATGGTGACTGTCCGTTGCAGTTTTTCTTTTTTGAAGAAGATCATATAATTATCTTGGTATCCAAATTAATTAATCTTCGAAGAATATAAAATTCCATACCTTAAATTTTCAAAGTTATTCTGATTCGGGAAATTTCATTTATCTTTGTTTCAACATCATGAGCAATCTGTGGTAGACGTTTTAATTCTTCAGAAATCTCCTTTTCTAGAGTTTTGAGAGATGACTCTGATTGTATTATGTTCTCTTTGATCCATGTCACTTTTTTTTCCTTCTCCTCTAAATCTCTAATATTAAAAATAACAAACTTGCTTTCAAATTCATTCATTTTTTTTGCTAGATTGTGTTTTAGATTAATGAATTCATCCAGTCTACTTACTGTCTCCTCGATTTGTTCGGCTGCTTTTTGTGAATCTTTGACAGAAACATTACCTGCTACAACGGACTTTACAGTTGCCTGTAATATTTCTATAATGGCATTCTTATTTTCACTTGTGATTACTTCAGATGGTTCTGCAACTAAACGATCCATGATGATTTTGAGAGGCTTTTCAAGAGAGGAAATATAGCTATATTTTCCAAGAGGTCTTGATATTTTTGAAAATTGTAAGTTGATTTCATTTTTGACAGCATTTTTTTCTGGCATTAGAGATTCTATGTCTTTTTTTACATTTAGGAATTCTTGATATTCTTTTGTTGATTTGAGGTTTTGCATATCTTGTTCCAAATTATTAATTGTATTTTTATGATCCTCGATTTCTTTTTGTAACTCGATTAATCTGTGATTTTTGCCTTCAATTTCTTTTTTTGATTTTTTAATTTCTTCGATTGATTCTAAAATGTTTTTAGATGTTGCCTCAAAATTAGTGTATTCATCAACTAAAGCCTGTAGGTGTCTTTTGTTTTCGGACATGTCTGCAAGGTCTTCTTTGAGTTTGTCTGCATATTTTCTAGCAAAAACATGCATTACCCGGGAATTTATTCCCAAAGTATCCCCAATTCTTTTTAGCATCTGGCCTGTTTGCAAATTTAAATTTGCCAAATTTGGAAAAGTTTCTGGATTTGATAGATTTACTGCAGTTTCTCTTTTGAGTCCAAAAACTACTGCTTTTTTTCCACGTTCTATTAGCACTTTGAGGGATTTATCTACATCTTCTGCATTAAGATCATCATTTTCAAATAATGACATTGTTTGTATGATGTTTTTTCGTTCAATGTCTATTTGCTCTCTTATCGAGTTTGCCTGCTCAAGGATTTTTCCAAGTAACTGTGTTTCGTCTTCCTTTAAAATTGGATTGATATCTGAAAAGGAAATTTGCCTTTCATGTTTTGTTGATTCCACTGCCTTGTTTGTCGATTTTTTCTTTCCCCATCCAAAAACCATAGAAATATCCCTACAACATTAGATGCTTACAACATTAAATATTACACGATGCAAATTACCTATGTGAGCGATACTAGGCTTATAATATTAGGCTCAGTTCTTGCGTTTGCCGGTTTTCTTTTAGGGGGCATAACCGGTGCACAATACCAACAATATGTGATTCAATCTGATCAATTTGATATTTGCTATGATTATACACCTGACGGTAATGTTATCAAAGTAAAATGTGATGAAAAAATACAAGATACGTTTTTCACGCTATCTTCATCATTAGGTCTGATTGGAGGGGGCGTATTTGTACTGGTAAAAGGAATTCGTGGAAAGTGGGATCAGAATGTCAAAAGTGACGAAATGGTTGGACCAAACAAATAGAACTATTTGACATAAATTTTAAGTTTTGATTATTTCATGTTGTACTAGAAATTCTATTCCTTTGACAAAATCGTTGTCTGAAATTTTATTTTCTGCCCACCATCCAGCATTATTTTTAATCCATGAAGGAATGACCTGACCACTTGATTCTCCAGTCTGTGGAAGATTTTGAATTATTATGATATGATTTTGTATCATATACTGGATGCCGCTAATAAAATCAGAATCAGATACTTGTCCATTTGCCCACCATCCAGCATTATTTTTAATCCATGATGGAATTAGGATTGATATTTGTTCATTATTGATTTTACTTACATCAACAATCTTTAGACCGTTGCTTCTAACTTTGTCAATCAACGTTTCAAGTTGATGAGTCTGTTGAAGATCTGGCTCATTTTGTGTTACAGTTCCATTATTTACTGCATAATCTTGGAAGGAAATGGTAACTACTGCAAAACCATAGTTACGTAAGCTATTCTGGATATTAGTGAATATCTCGTCATTAGTTAATCTATGTAATGCACCATTGCCAGAACTGATATAACCAGTTGAGACAGTTGCTGGAAATCTATGAATTGTATTGGGTGTGGAATAAATTGTATGATAGGTTAGTGTGTTTGCGCTAAGAAAAGTAATGTTATTTTCATACATTGCACTAAATGTATCATTATTAATTTTGCCATAAGGTGGAATAAATACCGATGGCGTAATTCTTAACAAGGAAAATATTTTGTCATTTGATTGTTTGATAAGTGAAGACTGTTCATTCTTGTTATATGTAGCAAAATCTTCAAACTTCCAGCCACTGTTTGCTACTTCTATTGATGGGTTAGTTTTGATCTCGTCTTGCATGTATCCTGTCAGTTTAACATCACTACCAAAGGAATTTCCAATTATGCCAATTGTTAGACTAGCATTTTTTTCTTGAAAAGTATCAACGATTGCAGTCTGAACATTGTTTAACCAATAATCTTGTATATCGTCTAATCTGAATGCAACACAATGACAGTTTGGGATATTAGTTAATGTGGGATTTTTTGTTGTGTTAGATATTTGAGGGATCTGATTATTTGAGGCATTAAATAATTGTGGGGGCTGATTTTTAGTAGCGTTGGATGTTTGCCCACTGATTTCTATTGCGGTTTGATTTTTGAAAATTTGTACGATGTTTTGGTTTCCATCTATTGTTATTTTGGAGTTGCCCCACTCTTTGTTATCCTTCAAGTTTATTGCATGAAAGACATAATCTCCAAATTTGAGATTGGAAAAATAAGCTTGTCCTTTTGAATTTACTGTTGAATCTGTAATTTTTTTTCCTTTGTCATCGTATATTTCTACCAAAAAGCTTCCATCTGAAGATGTAACTGTTTTGTTCAAGTCCTTGAAAACTTTTGCTGTTAAAAGAGTATGTATCATGGTGGGCCATGGCGTGACTATTCTCAATTCCTGTGGTACACCAATTTTGAGTTCTACAGGTGAAAATGAATAAGTGAGATTTTTTGCTATTGAAACATCTGCAATGTAATAGTTATCATTTATTATTGGAGGTTGAATCCAAAAACGAATTGTTTGACCTATGTTGTCTGTAGGACTTTGAGTCCATTGTTTTCCATCTTGGGATTTTACTGAAACAATAGCGTTCTCTATTGGCGTTGAACCATCATTATAGAATACACTGAAGCGTATTCCTCCTGGAAGTGGTATTGTCGTATCAAGTACCTCGTGATTACTTTGTAAATCTACATAGTCGGTACTTGCATACATTCCATTTGCATATACTTCTACTTTGTACTTATGTCCAATTGGAAGAGAAACTATGTTGTAGGGATTGGCAGACAGTGATGAAATTTCTTTGTAAGGTATGGTGTTAAAATCCTGATACACTTTTAGTGTCATGGAAGAGTAATCAGCTCTATCATGGTTTGTATATTTTACATTAATTTCAATAGAACCGGTACTCTGATCAGCATAAACAAGAATGGGTTGTAAGATTATCAATACAAGAAAAAATGATATGAAATATTTTGCAATTTGTTTTTTCAATAGGTTTTTCATTTTATCAAACTCCAATCCTTTTAGCACTAGTCCACTTTGTCTTTGTTTTAAAGAGCACTTCTAGCGTACCTTTTATCAACAAAATGTCAACAATCTGTTTATACCCTAAAACAAGAAATGGTGAAAATAGTATCAATCTAGGATCTTCCTTGTCTATCCTTACTGCCAAAGCAGACATTAGAGTTTGTAATATGATAAACAATCCAAACATCTGTAAAAGAAACAACCAATCACCATTGATAATCTCCAATATTGAAGTAACAATTACTACAAGACCTGCAAATGGCAGAACCACCATGGAAATTATCATAAAAGGAAATGCTATTCTGTACAAGAATGAATATCGAGGATTAAATAGCGTCTCCATATGTCTTTGAAGTACTTGTAAATTCCCTCGGTACCATCTTTTTCGTTGCTTGTAAAAATCATGTAGGCTTTGTGGCGCCTCAGTATATGCTGTTGCAGTAGTGCTTCCTGAAATAACAAATCCTGATTTCAAAACTTTGATTGTAGCATCAAAATCTTCTACTAGTGTATCATTATGGTATGTTCCAACTTCTTCCAATGTGGATTTTCTAAATGCGCCTAATGCACCTGGAACAATTGTAATTGATCCAAAAAAGTCAAAGGCTCTTCTAACTATCTCAATACTTGTTATGTATTCTAACGCTTGTACCCAAGTAAGCAAATTCATCCTATTTCTTACCTTGATATTTCCTGCAACAGCTGCAACCTTTTTGTCTATGCCAAACCCCTTGACTATTTGTTTTAATGCATTCCTGCCTACGATAGTATCGGCATCAACAATTACTACTATCTCGCCTTTTGCAAACGCAATTCCATAATTCAAAGCTGAAGCTTTTCCGCCGTTTTCTTTATGTAATACCTTAGCCTGGCTCTTGTATCTGTTAGCTACTTCCAGAGTTTTATCCTTACTCCCATCATCAATTACTATAATTTCCTTGCTTGGATACTCTGTCTCTAAAAGACCCTCTATAGTTCTTGCAATCACTTTCTCTTCATTATATGCTGGTACAAGCACACTCACAGATGGGTATACCACAGGTTCTGGAACTGCGGCTTCTTTGTATTTGCTATACACTGCAAGGGGAACAAACATCATGGTACTCCAAAATGTTATGGTCATCCCCCACAAGATTATGATTCTAGCTGGAGATCCCCATAGATTAAATCCTTCATAGGCTCCAACACTTGCCAAAACAAACGGTAGGGCAATCATCATAACTGCAAATGGCGAAGGCAATTTTTTTCCATATTTGAATTTTGATGATAAATTGCCTCTTGCACTAAGAAGTTGATAAAACATTATGAAAGCTGCAAATGCAAGTGAGATGAATGTCAAGTTTGTATTCATCAAGTATACTGTGTAAAAAAGCACGCCAAATATTCCACCAGTAAGAATAATTTGTAAAGGATCAATCTTTGCAGTTTTTATTTCAGACATGGTATTGATATGTCTAAGTAGGTAGTAAATGCTCTCTTGTTAATGTCTATACGCCATAAGTAATATGTTACCATTCGATCATTCTAAAGTAGATGAAAGTAGTTTTTCTGACTTTGATATTTTTGATATCAATAAGTGTAATTCCATCATATGCTGTAACAGAATCCTGTCATTGTGTTGCATTCAGATTAGACGATATACAAGATTATTGGTTAAACAATGTTCAGACTGCAATCGTTGATACTTTTCAAGAAAAAAACGCCAGCTTAACAATAGGAATAATTGGAAACCACATAGGTCAAGATCCAAAAATTACTAATGACATCATATCTAAGATGACAACAGGAAATCCTGAGATAGAGATAGTAAACCACGGCTGGAACCATGAGGATTTTACTCAATTTAGCAGAGAACAGCAATCTATATTGATGAAAAACACTAATAATAAAATAAACAGTCTTTTCGGAATTGTGTCATCCGTCTTTATTCCTCCATTTAATACAATTAATTCAGATACTATGGCTGCATTTCTTGAAAATAACTTTCAATACATTTCTGCAAACACAACCCAGGATACTCCATCATCTTTTATAAAAAATACAGCAGTGTATCATTTTCCTGGTACTGCAAAAACTGGAAATCTAAATGACGGTATCACATACTGGTATAGTGAAAATTACAAACAGACATTTGTAGAAATCACAGATAGCTTGCAAAAATATGGTTATGCGATAGTTGTAATGCATCCACAAGAATATTCAGTTAGACAGGCTTTGAATTATTCCAACATGGTGGATGAAAATCAAATTCATGAACTTGAATCATTAATTGACGAAGTTAGAAATGATGGCATAAATATTGTGACCATAACTGAAATTCCAAAACACACTAGTAACCAAGTAATGCCTAGTTGGACTAGTAATCTATTCACTTGGTATAAGAAAGGAAACTTAACTGAAAATGAGGTGTATGATGCAATTAAATTCCTGATGGCAAATAAAATAATAACTTTTGATTCTCATGTTTCTCATATTGCTTATCCTTTACACCAAAACATTAAGGCGACATTTTTTTGGGTTGGTGAACCTTCCAGCCAAGATAACCAATTCATAGATAATCTTTCTAGTATTTGGGATGACAAATGGCTAGAGCACTTTGGAGGAATAGATGATCCTAAATCAAGAAATGGATACTTCCCTGCAAAATTTACTCCATTAGAAAACCCGTTTTACTTTGCATTACCATATAACGATTATGTCAACGGGACTAGAGTATCATCTGCTTACAATGTCGTTTATTGGGCTAACGAAAAGAACTGGCCTGATTCAGAGTCAATGCTTAAAAATAAATGGATAATGATCACAAAAGAAAACAAGACTGTCTATGCACAATGGGAGGATGCAGGTCCATATGTGTATGATGACGCAAGTTATGTTTTTGGAAATAATCTTCCCAAAAATAATTCTGTTAATCATTCGGGATTAGATGTATCGCCTGCAGTTAGTGATTATATTGATCTATATGCTGGCAATAACAATGTCGTTAGCTGGCAATTCGTTGATAGTGATCAGGTGCCAGATGGACCTTGGAAGAAAATTATTACTACTTCACAAGTGTATCAAGAGCCTAATTGATATCATATATCATAATATTTTAGCTATAAAAATTTAGGATTTTTTGGTTAATACTCTAGATTAGATTTTTCTAATTCCTGACAAAGTTTTTTATAATTTTCTATAATTTCTTTGAAACCTAGGAATGTTGTTTTGATATTTTTTTGTGCCAACTCAAAGCGCATTGTTTTTTCAACAAGATATGATGCTTCCTTGGGATCTAACCCAGTATCTTCCCAAATCTTATCTGTATCATTCATCAATTTCTGTAAATTCGTCTCTTCTTTGTGTATTCTTTCTTTCAATTCCTTGACTATTGAAGATTCCATTACTAATTCCTAAAACAATTAACAATATAAGAAAACTATGATTCGGGAATTGTTTCTACTATTGATTCTTTAAACCATTGTGGGATGATGTTACTGGCTCTTTTTATCAAATCAGTAGCACTCTGATCTAGGATGTATGTAATTGCAAAATCCTTTTCATGCCTGATACTTCTACCTGCACCTTGTACCAGTTTCATGACACTGCGGTATGTATACCACTGCGGATCTAGTTTCATCTTTGCAGATATCCTACCATTTGACAAATCAAGGTATGGGGCTTTTACAATTATTTGAAATCTACTCATATCATCTTTGAGGTCAACTCCTTCGTACATTGATGGGGAGATTATCACGGTAGGTGTGTCAGAATCTTTTTGCAGCTGAATTAATTCAGAACGTGTAAGATCGTTTCCAGTTCTGTAGAAACGTTGAGCATTTGATATTGATACTCCTTGCATGATGTCATCAATCTGTTTGTTGCTTGTTGTAAGTATTATTCCCTTTTCGGAACCATGTTTATTCATTATTTCATCAACTTTGGATATTATTTTTGGCATTGCGCTTTCCATCAAGTTTTTGTTTAGTCTTGCAACATTTAGAAAGTGAATGGGTCTGCTTTGCACAGGAAACGGCGATTCTTTTACTTGGATGAAAGCGCATTCTTCTTTTGATTGACCTATACTTTTACAAAACATTTGATCATCTATTGTCGCACTCATAAAGACTATCACATCCCCAAACGAAAAGACATCGTTTAGGTAACTACCGACATCAATTGGCTCGATTGATATGTGGTACATTAGGCCATTTTTGTCCAGAGTTGCTTTTGAGATTACAAAGTTTTCCTTTTTATCCTTCATTTTTTTCAAAACATATGACAACCTATCATGCTTTCCTTCTAATTCTGCAAGATTCTTTGACATGGTGTTGTTGCCATTGGAATTTTCCTCTATTATGGATTTTAATTCTGAAATGGCCTTTGCATATGCACCATCGACATCTTTGGCAAAACTAATCCACGTCTCCAAGTCTTGCTGACTTTCAGGCATTTGAAGGCCAATCTTTTCAACTTCAGATCTTATCAACTCAAGGCTGACAAAATCTACTATCCTATCCTCTATGGCATGTGCCTCATCAAACAACAATGCCGCCTTTTTTGGTGCATCCTTGGTATAGAAAACAGAAGAAAAGAACTCGGCATAGTTGTAAACAGTATGTGATGCAATCTCCCCAGCGTATTTTTGAAAATAATAATGACATGGCTCTGAAAAATTATGTGGCTTGTAGCTAATTTTCTCCTTCAGAGTTCCTTTTCTTTCAAGTAATACCAATGATTTGTGTGGCTTGTAGGAACAACTTTCTTCGGTCTTTGGGTCATAACACAAGCCTTTACTACACGAGTCAAGGGAATCTAATTGTAGACATGGAAAGTGTGTCTTCCCTCTTACTGTTCTCATGTATACAAAGTCCTTGGAATACTGATCTTGTAGTTCAGTTGTTGCAGTAAGAATGGATGATGAGCCTTGCCAACGTGCTATGGTTGCAGCAAGAAACGACTTTCCAGTCCCTGTAGGTGATTGAATTATAATTTTTTTATATCCTGACTTTAGTGCAGATTCTACCCTGCCAAGTATTTCTTTTTGAACAGGTCTTGGTTTTCCTGGAAAATAATCTAAAAGAACTTTTTTCAAATCATTTTTGATTCAAATTGGGCCCATTTTTACGTTGATAGAATTGAAATTGGTTATAGATCTACAGAAACTTTTCTAAGATCGCATTTTATTTAATTCAAAATGTAGTTAGATCTAAGATCTTTCAAATTTCTTAAAAAAATAAATTTTAGATTGAAAAATCAAGGCGCCAGGTAAGGGATTCGAACCCCTGAATGCAGAAGCACAATCGCTACCTTGTATTTGATCTCGAGGCGATCGCCGTACCACTTGGCTAACCTGGCAGCCTATCTGCTCTCTTACTTTGGTAAATAAATACAGTTAGAATTAAAGTGATCAAATATATAATAAAGGATATAAAGTAGACTATTTATTATAAAACAATTGGAAGTCCTAACAAAAAAGACTGTCTCCATAGAATTTGAGGGTAAAAAATATGTGCTCTCAGACGATATGACAATTGAAGAGTTTCTGATAGATTTGGGGCTCCCAAAAAACAAAACGATCACACTAAAAACAACAAAAGATGGCTTTGTGCTGGTTTAAGTGTAAAAATTGATAATAGATAGTTTATTATTGATATATGCCTGTTTAATATAATAATCGTAGGTCTGATGGTAGATGCCAAAGTCCAGAATTTCTATAACAATTGATGGTAAAGTCGCCAAGGCAATTGAAAACTATTACAGGGAAAAAGTAAAGACGGCTGCTGAAAAAGGAGAAGCGATTCCAAAACTTTCAAACATTTATGAAGAAATCATAGAACGTGGTTGGGAAGCAAAATCTGGCACTCGTAAGAAATAGGAAAAGCAAAAATTCACTAGTTTTAATATCATTTTGTGGGTTTAGATCTAAAGGCGCTTTGTAACCGAGAAAAAACAAACTT
Organism: Nitrosopumilales archaeon; assembly: GCA_007280335.1. Taxonomy (GTDB): domain Archaea; phylum Thermoproteota; class Nitrososphaeria; order Nitrososphaerales; family Nitrosopumilaceae; genus TA-20. Next base: position 17,102 of record QYQE01000014.1, read on the forward strand.
GGAATCCTTTTCTTCCAAGATTGTAGCAATAGACGCGTATAATGCAATTTACCAGTTTTTATCCATAATACGTGGTCCTGATGGGCTATCTTTAACAGATTCAAGAGGAAGAATTACCAGTCACATAACTGGTCTATTTTATAGAAATGTTAATTTTTTATCACTTGGTATAAAGCCAGTTTATGTTTTTGATGGAAAACCACCATCGCTAAAATCTGCCGAAATAGAAAGAAGAAAACAGATCAAAAAAGATGCTACAATCAAGTTCGAAAAGGCACTCACAGAAGGAAAATATGACGAGGCAAAAAAATACGCTCAGCAAACATCCATACTAAAAGACGACATGGTGGAAGACTCTAAACGTCTTTTAGGACTTTTTGGTATTCCGTATATACAGGCACCTTCTGAAGGTGAGGCAACTGCAGCTAACCTTACAATTACAGGACAAGCATATGCTTCTGCAAGTCAAGACTTTGATTCATTACTATTTGGGGCAAAAAAACTAGTTCGAAACTTTTCAAATAGCGGCAAAAGAAAGTTACCAAATCGAAATACTACAATTGAAATTGAACCTGAAATAATTGATCTGCAAAAAACACTTGCGGATCTTGGTCTTACAAGAGAGCAACTAGTTGACGTGGGTATTTTAATCGGTACTGATTTTAATCCAAATGGTTTTGAACGAATCGGCCCAAAAACTGCACTTAAAGTAATAAAAGAACACGGTAAGCTTGAAGCAATTCCACAAATCCAAGAAAAACTAGAAGAGATCGATTACAATCAAATCAGACAAATATTTTTGCAACCTAAAATTGCTAACGTGACTGAAATAAAATTTGGGGAAATTGATTTTACGGGAATTGTTAACTACCTATCTTCTGAACGAAGTTTTTCTCGCGAAAGAGTGGAAACATCAATTAACAGATTAAAAAAATCAATTGAGAAAAAAAGTCATACTTTAGAGCAATGGTTTACGTAATTAAACACGCCATCTTTATTTCATAGTGTGACTTTTCTGACCTGTGGTTAAGACATTCCTAAAAGTGGTTGAAGAATTCAAACCAAACAAAGATTATGGAATTGATATTCGTCCACAGTTTGGTAAAGTGTTATCTATTCTAAAAAAAGATCAGCTAATAAACCCAAA
>QYQE01000033.1 GCA_007280335.1 Nitrosopumilales archaeon
ATGTAAGAACAATCTTTAACTCCGTAAGCAAGTGGGGTTTTGGCAAATACGAATTAGTAGAATTTGACCCAGACGGTTATGTGAAGTTCAAGTTGCATAACAACCCTCTCTTTGTTAGTCAGGATAAGCCTAATCTAGGTTTAACAGCACAAACAAAAATCAGCAATCATTATTTTCTAATTGGCTTTTACAAGGGTTACTTTAGTATGATATTTAACGGAACAACGTTATGTAAGGAAACAAAGTGTATGAATAATGGCGACGAATTTTGTGAATTTGAAGTTAAGAAATTGTCTTAAGTTAGAACTTTTGTTGAGCCGTTTCATCTACTAAAAATCAAGGATGGGTTCATAGTGGTGCTCTTTATGTAGCGTACGAACAATTGGATGTAGCTGAAGACTGTAAAAGAGGTTACGGAACAATTATGCTTTAAAAAACTGGCGTAGGTTTCTTCAGGTTTTATTATAGATTAGGAGCTGGTAAGACTCAGATACTATTACAGATTAATTTTGGACCCATTAAAAGAATTGTTTGAACTGTTTAGTTTGTTTCTATGTGATTTGAATCCTTATTCAATATTCACAAAGCGTAATTGAATTAAATTAGTTCGAGTCCGATGGTGTTTGATCAGCCAGACTGATCGGACAGGGTGGTTTGCGAAGGCATTTTTTGTAGGTGCTTGAATGCACTACAAAAATGGTAGTAAGCTTTATTGGAGTAGCTACAAACTCCTTTCCAAATTTTTTATTTTGAATTAATTTCTAAGATTCAACATAGCAAAAAATGAATTCTATTTAATATGTGATTGAGGAGAATATTGAAAGTATATTCCTAAAACTAGACCTATTATTGGTACAATATACGACACCACTATCTTTGCCCACTTTTCAATATTTTCATAATGAGGTTTGCTTTGTAAAAAGTCATCATAAGATATGTTTATTGTTTCACAAAGATATCGCGCAGGGTCTAACCAATCATCAGTAAATTTCTGGGTCAACTGATGAATTTTATTTTCCATACTGTCAGATTTATCAACAAGTATGGAAGACCGAATTTTGTCAATATACTTCATACGTAAATTTACATAATCAGCAAGATGATTATCATAAAGATTTAATCCCTTTTGAAAATTTGCCATTTTTCGAATTTTGCCTAAACGTGGCAGTTCAAGTGTTTTAAAATATGCATAAGATTGTCCATAATTATAACGAGGATCTGGTTTGACAAATAGCAAGGTAAAAAAAGATATAAAAAATATCCATGTAGAAATATCGGTTAATCCTAATACTGCAACTGGGTTTTTAGTAGTATGGTCTAATTTTTGAATATTGTTTTCATTAACAATAACGCCAAAAGCTAGATAACCAACCATAAATGAAAAAATCAGCATTGCGCCTGAAAAAAACATTATCATTTTAATCAGATCTTTAGACAATAATGCATGGTTCATTGTCTTGGCATCTCCCTTTCTATCTATGAAAACAAGCCAAAAAGATATCACCTGAATAGCAGCCATAATTACGTCAATGGTAAATAAAACTGGGCTAATTGATGATGAGGTAGGTGTGTTACCACCTAGTGCAAGCCAGACAATTGGAATGATTACTGCATATGTTATTGGGAAAAGAATTGGATGAGTAACTTTTGTTAGTAACATCATTTTATCTTTGATGGATTCTAACATATGAAATACTAGATTTGATTCAACGATAAAAGCCTACTTTCCATCATTGATACTTTTCAAATATTCAAACCAAAGTTTCTTTTTGTCAGATGTTATGCTATCTTGAACAACAAATTAGCCCAATTTTTGACGCTTTCTGGAAGTTTCGGCAAGATTTTGGCAGATTAAAATCGCATCTAAATTGGCGTTGTTGCATATTGAAAATACATTCAATGACTGTCCAGAGTAACAAACTTACTGTAGCTACTAGCTTTCTTTTTGTCATGCCTAGTAGCTCGTTTATTCTTAGCTACTGTCATGAGGGATTTAGCTACTAGTAGCTGATAGTCGTGCCTCACTGAGCCCATTTACGGCAATTCTGTAGTTTTCCATTAGGCATGGAAAGAACACTATGATGATCCTTAATTTTATAATAGGATGGAAAATTTTGTAGATGGTATGAATACGTCTTTCGTGTTGCTTTTGACTTTATCATGCTTTCAAAAAGTGCCAGGCTTCGTTGAACCACAGCACCACATATTACGCCAGATAATTAAATTACGAGGTACGTAGTATGAAGTCAGTTTATTTTTTCAATAAAGGCGATGGCGCTAATAAAAAATTGTTTGGTGGAAAAGGTGCAGGTCTAGCCGAGATGACAAAACTGGGTCTGCCAGTACCGCCAGGCTTTACAATTACTACCGAAGTTTGTAACTTGTATTATTCCAATGGCAAAAAATTGCCACGCAGTCTAATGAGCGAGGTCAAGAAAAATATTGCAAAAATAGAAAAAAAAACAGGTAAAAGTTTTGGTTCAATTCAAAATCCGCTTTTGGTGTCAGTAAGATCAGGTGCTGCCATTTCCATGCCAGGAATGATGGATACCATTCTAAACTTGGGATTAAACGATCAAACTGTAATAGGTCTTGCAAAAAAAAGCAACAATCCACGATTTGCATGGGATTCATATCGCAGATTTCTCCAGTTGTTTGGAAAGGTAGTTTTTGGAATTAATGATGAAAAATTCAACGAGGTTCTAGATAAGGCAAAACATGTTCAAAGCGTCCAAATAGATAGTGACCTTAACGAGGATTCTCTCAAAAAAATAGTCACAGAATACAAAGCAATATGTGAAAATCACGTTGGAAAACCATTTCCAGAGGATCCTACCAGGCAGTTGGAGTTAGCAATTGAGGCAGTCTTTAGAAGCTGGATGGGAGAACGAGCCGTAGTATATCGAGAAAAATACAAGATTACAAAAGACATTGCAAATGGAACTGCAGTAAATGTTGTTACCATGGTCTTTGGCAATATGGGAAATGACAGTGCTACAGGAGTGGTATTTACACGAAACCCCGGAGATGGAACAAAAAAAGTCTTTGGAGAATATCTTGTTAATGCACAAGGCGAGGACGTGGTAGCAGGAACACGAACTGGACAGCCAATTGACAATTTGGCAAAAGAATTGCCAAAAACTTTTGCACAACTCATGAAAACATGTGAGAAACTTGAAAAACACTACAAAGAACCGCAGGACTTGGAGTTTACAATGGAACAAGGCAAGTTCTACATGCTACAGACGCGTTCTGCAAAAATGAATGCAATAGGAATGATAAAAACATCTGTTGACATGGTAAAGGAAAAATTAATTTCAAAAGAAAGAGCCATACTTCGATTACAACCAGAACAACTAGATCAGCTTTTACACAAAACCATTGATGCGGTCGCAGCAAAAAATTATCCATCAATAGTGAAAGGAATTGCAGCGTCACCAGGTGCAGCCACTGGAATAGTGGTGTTTGATGTAAAAAAAGCTGTAACGATGGGAGAAAGTGGTGTCAAGGTGATACTTGTAAGAGAAGAAACAAGGCCAGAAGATGTTCCTGCATTTTTTGCGTCAGTTGGAATTCTTACTAGCAGAGGTGGAAAGACATCTCATGCAGCAGTAGTAGCACGCGGTATGGGCAAACCCTGTATTGTCGGATGCTCTGATATGAAAATAGACTATGTTTCAAAAAAATTCCAAGTAGAAAATAAAACAGTGCTTGAAGGCGATGTAATCACAATAGATGGTAGCGATGGACGAGTTTTCATGGGTGAAGTGCCAACAATAGAACCCAAAATTACAGATGATTTTAGAACCATACTAAAATGGGCAGAAAAGACAAAGAGATTAGGAATCAGAGCAAATGCAGACACTCCTGAAGGTGCTAAACTTGCAAGAGAGTATGGTGCAAAAGGAATAGGTCTATGCAGAACAGAAAGAATGTTCAATGCTCAAGATAGACTTGGCCTTTTTGTAGAAATGATAATGACACAAACTGTTGACGAAAGAAAGGCAGTATTAGAAAAATTAATGGTTCTACAAAAAAGTGACTTTAAAGAGATTCTAAAAGCAATGGAAGGTTATCACGTTACAATACGACTATTGGATCCACCGCTACATGAGTTTCTTCCAAACATTGAAGAATTAATCAACAAAATGCATTTGCTTGAAAAGCAAAATGATTCTAATGAAACTGAGATTATCAAAAAAATATTTAATCGTGCAAGAGAACTTGCTGAAATCAACCCCATGATGGGACATCGTGGTGTTAGACTAGGTATTACATTTCCTGAAATTTATGAGATGCAAATCAGAGCAATTTGTGAGGCAGTTGCTGAGCTTGTAAAAGAGAAAGTAGATGCACATGCACAAATAATGGTACCACAGGTTGGAATAGTTACCGAACTAGAAAATATTAAGAAAATCTATGATCAGATAAAATCCAATGTAGAATCAAGATACAAAATAAAATTAAAAATAAACTTTGGAACAATGCTTGAAGTTGTAAGGGGATGTCTTACTGCAGATGAGATGGCCAAAACTGCAGAGTTCTTTAGTTTTGGTACAAATGACTTGTCACAGGCAGTTTTTAGCTTTAGCAGGGAAGATGCAGAAGGCAAGTTCCTTCCAGAATACCTTGAAAAAGAGATTCTTGTTGAAAACCCCTTCCAATCCCTTGATGTAAATGGAGTAGGAAGTTTAATGCAAATTGCCATAGCAAAGGGAAGAAGCGTTAAACCGAACCTTGAGATTGGAATATGTGGTGAGCATGGAGGAGATCCAAACTCAATCAAGTTCTGCCACAAAGCTGGGCTTAGCTATGTTAGTGCATCCTCACATAGAATTCCAATTGCAATTCTTGCAGCTGCACAAGCTGTACTTGTAGAAAAATCAGAGAAAAATAAATCAAAAACTAAGAGAGCAAAAAAGAAACGATAAGAAAATACTGTGTTTTGAGAGGTTTTTAGTTATACCATTATTCTGTGTACAAATTTTTGGAAATTTCGTTGTTTCCTCGTGCACTAGCACTTGCTTGTTGGATTCATTTCTAACTATCATTTCTATAGTTACTATACACATGTAACTATTTAAACAGCCTAGTGAGGTTAGCGAAATTAGATTAACTTGTGGTAAGTTTCAATTCTCACATAATACAAGAATTAAAAATTATTTTAAAATCCTGGGAGCTTTTTCAAAGACTTGCTTGTATGTTCGCGGTTTGCCATCCTTGAATACTTCTTTTGCACAATATTGCATCGAAAAGGCAGCCATCTGTTCAAGTATGGGTTTTAGCGCCTTTCCTTTTTTTGTGATAGTGTATTCAATTTTTACTGGTGTTCCAGAAAAAACACTTCTATCTATGATGCCATTTTTTTCCATTTCACGCAATCTTGCAGAGAGTGTTTTTGGGTTAATTCCTTCAATTGAATCCAGAAATTCGTTAAATCTACTCTGACTAAGTTGTGTCATATTACGTAAAATGTGTACAGTGAATTTTTTTCCAATTATTTTAAAA
>QYQE01000078.1 GCA_007280335.1 Nitrosopumilales archaeon
CTCCAATTCCACACATCAAAAAATGAACTAAAGCAAATAATTAAATCATTTAAAATCATAGGCTAATTTTCAACATTCTCCAACAAATCATAACTTAAGCTATAACCTGAATGCATCGTATTTTTGTGTGTGAGTAAGATCATATGAAAAGTATGATCCTGAAAGTGCCACAAATGAATTTGTTGTATTAGTTCGGATTTTAATGAATCACGTTACAAATGATAATACTTGTTGCATTGTTGGTGGCATACCATCTGAATTACCAACGTATAACGATGCAGTTGCATTTGCGAAAAGTAGCCTTTCTTTTGATTCAAGATTAGCAAGATAACCCAAAATATTTGCAGCATCCCAAACATCACCTGCACCTGTAACAAATTTTACTTCAGTGGGAAATGATTTTGCAAATGCTGTTTCTTTACCGTTTGACCAAAAAGCCCCAAAAGAAGTATGTAAGTCGATTGGTACTGATGCTTTTTCTGAAAGTTCAGAAATGAGTTTTTTTGTTTCATTTTCTTCAGTTATATTTTCTAGTCCAAATTGTTTCAAAAGTAAATTACATTCGTTTTCATTTAGAGATAAAGAATCAAGATTTGGTGCAAGTTCAGATATTGCCTTTTTGAATTCACCTTGTCTTGTTTGTATATCAGCTGGATCCAAAAAATGTAGAGAATTTAGTGATTTTTCAAAGACAAATTTTGAAAGATCTGTGCCTTTCTTATTGCTTGCCCAATTTGTCACTATGATTGCATCAGCATTTTTCACTGCATTTTGTTCTTTTGGACCAAGTTTTTCAGGTCCAAAGTTTTCATTGTCTCCTAAATCAGACAGCATTATATTCACAACATTTCCATTGTTGTTAAATTCAAACGACGTAGTCATGCCTGGTTTTCCATCTATGACATACAAAGATGATTTTGGAAATTTGGAAAATGCATCCTGAAGAATTTGTGAGCCAGTCTTATTTGCTACAGTAATCAATGAAACAGGAGCGCCAAGTCTTGCAAGTGCAAATGCAACATTTGTTGCATTGCCCCCTTTCAAATCAACCTGAGGAATACCCCTTATACTTCCTCCAAGAGTTTTTTTTTGTAAAACAAGATCAAATAATTTTGTAATGTCATCTATCTTTATTATTCTGTCTAGAAAAAAATCATTTAAAACAACAACTGAGCCAACAAAATTAAGATTTTGCAGCTGCTCTAACATGAGAAAATTTTAGCCCATTGGAGGACCATGTCCGCCGCCTCTGCCACCGGAGGATGCTATTACATCATCAATTCTTAAAATCATACAGGCTGCCTCAGTAGCAGATTTAATTATCTGCTCTTTTACTGCTACTGGCTCTATGATATCAAGTAAAAGCATATCTGCTATGCGGGTATTTCTTGCATCTATTCCAGTCCACTTTCTTCCCTGAGCCTGTTTTGCTCTAAGCGTAATCATTGTGTCTATTGGATCCATTCCAGCATTTTCTGCAATTGTAAGAGGAATTATTTCAAGAGCTTCTGCATATTTTTTGATTGCAAGTTGTTCTCTTCCCTCAAAGCGATCAGCCCAATCCTTAAGACTTGAGGCAAGAAATTCTTCAGGGGCACCTCCACCTGCAACAATTGCTGGTTTTTCTATTACATCTTTAACTACCATCAAGGCATCATGCATTGATCTATCTACCTCATCTACTACTCTTTGTGAGCCACCTCTCAAAAGAAGTGTTATTGCACGTGGGTTTTTACATCCCTCAACGAACACCCATTTGTCTGTCTCAACTTTTCTTTGTTCTACATGTTCTGCAAAACCAAGATCTTTTGATGTGATATCATCAAGGTTTGTGATAATCCTTCCACCTGTTGCTTTTACGAGTTTTGTCATATCACTTTCTTTTACTCGTCTGACAGCAAGAATACCTTGTTTTGCAAGATAATGCTGTGCAATATCATCAATACCTTTTTGACATATCAGTACGTTTGCACCGATCTCATGTATTTTGTCTACCATTGTTTTGAGCATTCTGTTTTCTTCTTCAAGAAACATCTGCATTTGCGTTGGATCAGTAATTCGAATTTCTGCACTCATTTCTGTTTTTTCAATTTCAAGTGCGGAATTTACTAGTGCAATTTTTGCTTTTTCAATTTTAGTTGGCATGCCACTGTGTACCACTTCTTTATCCAAAACAATTCCTTTGATAAGTGAGGTATTTCTTATTGATCCACCAGCTTTCTTTTCTACCTTAATGTTATCCAAATCTACTTTGTAGGATTCGCCTTGTTTATCTACCACCTGTAGAATGGAATCTACCACAAGTTTTGAGAGCATATCACTATCATCTGAGACTAATTTTGAATTCATGCTTGTTTTTGCTATTTTGAGAAGAGTTTCCTTTTCACGTGGATCTACAACTTTTGCAAGTTCTGAAAGAAGCAAAAGTGCTTTTTCTGCTGCAGCTTGATAGCCCTCGATTATCACAGTAGCATGAACATTTTTATCTAAAAGTTCCTCTGCCTTTGCCAAGAGAGCACCGCCAAATACAACTGATGATGTTGTTCCATCTCCAACTTCATTATCTACCGCTTTTGCAATTTCTACCATCATTTTTGCAGCTGGATGTTGAACATCGATTTCTTTGAGAATTGTAGCACCATCATTTGTTATTGTGACATCACCTAGGGAATCCACAAGCATCTTATCCATTCCTCGTGGACCAAGGCTTGTACGTACAAGTTCTGCTACCAATTTTGCAGCAGCTATGTTATTTTTTTGTGCATCTCTACCTTTTTGTTGAAGTGCACTTTCTTTTATTACTAATACAGGACCTTGTGGAGTTTGTTGAATCGAAGCCAAAATTATTTCCTAATTGTCGATAATTGATTGCCCCTTTTAATACCTTTGATTCAGGTTCTGTTACGTCTTAGGATGATTCAAAATGTCAATGTATGTTCTATTTTTAATATCTACAATTCCGCTGTATAGAATTCTTACTTCTGGTAAGGCAAGAAATGGCAAAAAAAGTGGGATCAGGTGGGGATTTTTGAACTTGCATCCAGCATCAACAATTTTTGCATTAAGATTTGAAAATTCTAAAAGTGCATTTTCAAATGGTAGTTTAGATATCAGACCAGCAACAGGAAGAGAATAGATTGCCAATATTTTTTGATTTTTTACTACTATGATTCCTCCTTGTACTTCTGACAATTTGTTTACCGCAAAAGCCATGTCTTTTTCATTAGAACCAATTACAATCATGTCATTTTCATGAAAGCTTTGTGTGGAAGCAAAAGCCCCAATATCTGCACCAAAGTTTTTCAAAAAGCCTACAGCGAATTTACCAGTTCCATGTGTCCTATCAATCGCTGCAACTTTCCATACATCCCTGTCAAAAGACGATGTGACATTTCCATCCCTTGTTTGTAGTTCCTCATAATCCTTTTTTGTCATTATTTCTGTATCTAGTTTTATTACCATAGACTTCACGGATTTTGCTAAACTTTTTATGACAAAGTCTTTTTCTATGAACTTTCGTCTAGTCTTTACAGTTTTTGTAATCCATTTTGGAATTTTAGTTACATTAAACTTTGTAACAATCTCTCCGTGAGATACCACAAGTTTGCCTCCAACAAAGACCTTTTTTGGTTTAAGTTTATCAAGGTCATCAAAAACCAGAATGTCTGCCATTTTACCTGGTGCAATACCACCGTAGTCTCGTCCCATATTATAATAGTCAAAACAATTTTTGGATGCAATAGAAATTGCATCAATTTTATCCATTCCAAGTGCAATTGATTTTCTTACACAATGATCAATGAGGCCAAATTCTAGCAGATCTTTCGGGTTTACTCCATCTGAACAAAACATCAGTCTATCAAGATATGTTTTATGTGATAAGACACTAGGGATAATTTTATCCAAATCCCTTCTGATGGAACCTTCCCTCATCATTATCCACATGCCAAGTCGCAATCTCTCCACAACTTGATCATAATCAATGGGTTCGTGGCAAGAAAGAATTCCTGATGAAATGTATGCATTTAATTTTTTATCACTTGCTCCAGCAGTGTGACCATTTATGACACAGTCATTTTCTATCATATTCTTCAGAGTTTGCATGGTTTTTGGATCTTTCATTGTTACTTTTGTCCAGGAAAAAACTTCTCCAAGGCCTAGCACATTTTTTAAATTTAATGCTGATTTTTCTTCAGTCAAACTCAAAGTCTTGGCATGGCTAAATTTTCTGTCAACTGGTAAACCTCCTGGAATCATATGAAAAAGTCTGATCGGTAAGTTTTCACCAATTTTGATAAATTCCTTGAACCCTTTGTAGCCACAGACACTTACCATATCTATTGGATCTGAAAATAATGAAGTGGTACCACACAAGAGAGCTTTTTTTGCAAATTCTGATGGTAAAACAAACTGATCTATGTGTATGTGTGGATCTGCAAATCCTGGTGTGACAAATCTTTCCTGTAAATCAATTACCACTGTTTTTTCTCCAATCGTATGAGAAGCATTAGCTCCAACGTATGCAATTCTATCTTTTAGAATGGCTACATTGCTACCAGATATTACCTCTCTAGAATAGACATTAACGAGTTTACAATTCTTCAAAACCATATCTGCTTTTTTTTCTCCCATTGCCACTGAATTTAATGAGTAAATCATGGTAGCAAGCGAGCTAGATTGCACAGATGAAAGTGTGCTTTTGTTACTATTATAGATTCAAAGCGATGTTTAAATTACGGTCAAGGGCGGTTTTATTTTATGAATGTGCCAAAGGAGATCAGACGATATTGTCCAAAATGTAAAAAACACACTTTACAAAAAATCTCCATATACAAGGCTGGAAAAAGAAGAGGCTCAGCCATTGGTGAAAGAAGGCACGCAGAAGACAAGAAAGGTTATGGTGGTCAAAAATTCCCAAAACTTGCTAAACCAGCAAAAACAACTAAAAAATTTACGCCAATCCTTACGTGCCCAGAATGTAAAAAGAAATGGAATAAGCCAGGTATCAGATTAAGAAAGTTCGAGTTGGTAGCATAATGAAAAAAGGACAAATTTTAATTCCAAAACCAAGTAGCAAGTTTCAGAGAGTTCAATGTAAGGAATGCAGTGAAGAGAGTGTTGTCTATTCACATGTAGCAACTAATGTTACTTGCAAATCTTGTGGAAACCTGCTTGCAGAATCAACAGGTTCCATTGCAAAGATAAATGGTAAGATATTAGGTAGTGCCGAGTAAATCATAATCTTGTTTTGTATTTAGATTTAGTGCAATTCTTTTGTCATCAAGTATCACAAACGACTCTTCAACATGATTCATTCCAGACAAACGAATTGGGTTTACTATAGAAATACCAGAGTAGGAATATTCTTTTTTATTATAATTAACAAGATATTCTGTTTTCATATATAGTGAGTCAAGAAAGTTTTTGCTTAAAAGAACTGTAGTCCACGTATTTTTAATATCTACAAGTTGTACAATTTCTCTAATTATTTTTGCATCTAAAAGAGGCATATCTCCTGAAATTACAAATACATGTTCATCAAAATTGTGTAAAATCTGATTAAGATCATTAACATAACCATTTCCTTCCGTTTGAATCGTAGAAATTCCTAGGCTTTTAAGAAATTCATTGGTTCTTGGAGCATTTGAGCTTGTAGCTCCGATGATCTTCGAAAAACAACCAGATTCTTGAAGCGCATTTATAACATGTTGTATGACTGGATTTTTGTATTTTAGGAGAAGTTTTTCTTGTGGTAAATTCATTCTCGTACCCTTACCACCACACATTACTAGTCCTATCATAATGATGCAAAAATTAGAAGTGATGAGAGCCTTACAAGTTCATTGGTTGCTCCAAATACATCACCAGAGATACCTCCAAAACTACGGTTTGCTACAGCAAGAAGTAAAATGGATAATCCTACGCCTGCAATTATTACAATCACGCCAGTCATTCCGCCAATTAGCACAATAGGAATGATTGTTAATGCAGCAGCCACACCAAGCTTCTTTTTATCTTTCATGGATTGTGTGAATGGCGAGCTAAGGCCTTGCCATGCTGACGATCCTCTATTTGCTTGTAACACCATCACAAATTTCGCAAGAAGTTCACTTAACAAAATTGCCTGAAATATTGCAAATCCTTTCATCATAGAAAGTGCCATTATCATGCCTCCTACATATAGAACAATTGTTATTACTCCAGCAGATCCAACTGCTGTATCGCGCATAGCTTTTAGTTTTTTTTCTTTTGTTCCCTTTACCATCATTCCATCTGCAAAATCACAAAGCGCATCTGTGTGATGTATTCCAGTTATAATCACTATTGAAGCTGTAAGTAACAATCCTACAATCAAGGGCTGCAAAAATAAAGATAGACCGTAACCAGCCCCACCAATGATTAATCCAATTAATGCACCAGCTATTGGAAAAAGATACATGTTTTTTGCAACAACTTCAAGTTCCATATTTTTAGAAGGAATAATTGTCAAAAATGAAATGACCGAACTTATTCCCTTAAACATGTATCCACCATCCAAGATATGACAGTACTACAATCATAGGTATTGTGAAAATAGCATAGAAGAGAATTGTTGTTAATTTCATTATAGATATTGCAGATTTAAAATGGTCCTCAGTAAATTCCAAATTTCCATCTCCTAAGACATAATGATCTATTTTTTCAAACTTAACTGAGAGAGCACCTGCCAAAGTTGCCATTGGATATCCTGCATTAGGGCTTTCAGTTTTTTTACCATCACGCCTCATTATTTCAATGGAATGCCTCCAGTTTTCTCTTAGAATCATAACTGCAAGTATCATTACAAGACTTGTTATCCTAGAGGGTAGAAAGTTAAGTATCTTATCACAGTTTGCACCAAACCAACCTAAATTTCTAAACAAGCTAGTCTTGTAACCAATCATGGAGTCAATGGTGTTTATTGTTCTATAGATAAATGCTCCTGGCAAACCAAATATTGCAAAGTAGAAAAGCGGTCCAATAATTCCATCTACAGTATTTTCACTTATGCTTTCTAAAGTTCCAGAAATAATGTGTTGTCTATCTAGATTCTTTGTATCTCGTTTCACTATCATAGAAAGTTTTGCTCTTGCATCATCTATATCATCATGTGAAAGTGCTTGCATGATTAGTGTTGCATGTTTTTCCATTCCTTTAATGGCAATTGTTGTTTTAAGTAAATAACCAGTAACCATAATAGAAAAAATTAAAGTAACAACTCTAAGCATAAAATTAAAATCAAATTGGTCTAGGTAATGTAGTATAACATTTAGAAAATAAACTATTGATGCAACTAGAGATGTGACTGAAATTGTGAGAATTAAACCGCCAATCTTCTCAGTAGTTGGATTATTATTCTTAACAAATGGTAGAAGTTTTCCGATCAGTGTTCCTACCCAAACGGTGGGATGAAATTTATTTCTTGGATCTCCAAACGCAAAATCTATTGATAATGCAAATAGTACAGCTAAAACAGGTATTATGATCATTTAATCAAATCACCTATAGCTTTCATGTTCAAACTAGATTTTACAATGTGACTTAAATTCTCTATTTCTTCATCTAAACATTGTACAAATTTTTTGTTCCAGATTATCTGTTTTGGATTTGCAGAAAGAGAATCTTCGTCAGGAATATCAAATTCTATTAAAGGAATTGTTCCTAGAACTGGTTTGCCAGTCTTTTGCCTCAATTTGTAGAAGCTAGGACGAAGTATATCCATATCACCTCTAAATTTGTTAATAACAAAACCTTTGATGAATTTTTGGTATTTTTTTTCTAATAATTCTAGTGTACCAACAATGCTAGCAAAACTACCACCTTTATCAATATCAGAGATAAGAATCACTGGAGCTTTGGAATGTTCAGCCATTCTCATATTTGCTATATCGTATTTTACCAAGTTGAATTCTGCTGGTGAACCTGCACCTTCAATTATTATTAGATCATAGTTTTTTTGTAACCAATCAAGTGATTTCGTAGCAGTTTTTAATCCCTTTTGAAGTACAAATTTTTTGTAATATTCTTTTGCATGCATCTTTTTGTAAAACTTGCCTTTTACAAGAACTCCACTATTATAATTTCCAAGTGGCTTGAGAAGAATTGGATTCATGTTTGGATTTATTTCTGCTCTTGCTGCGATCGCTTGTATTGCTTGTGCCCTAGAAATTTCAAATTCATCTCCCTTGTATGAATAGGAAGACATGTTTTGAGATTTGAAAGGTGCTACTTTGTATCCTGAATTTGAAAATATTCTGCACAGTGCAGTAACCAACGTAGTCTTTCCAGCACCAGAAGAAGTTCCCTGTATCATTAACGCTTTGGTCATTTCAAATTTCTTCCAAAGCTCTGACTAGTTTTACATTTTCTTTATGAGTACGAACCGCAACTCGTATGAATTTGTTATCAAGACCGCGAAAATTACTGCAATCTCTAATCAGAATCTTTTTTTCTATTAGTTTTTCTTGAATTTTCTTTGAATTCACTCTTGATTTGATTAGAATGAAATTGGTTGATGAATCATAACAAATAAAGCCATTAATCTTTGAAATAGAGTCTTTCAAAAACTTGAGTTCTTTTTTTATCAATTTCCTTGTTTTGCTAAGATGAGACATGTTTGATAGGGCTTCGCTTGCAGCCATCTGTGCAAGGCCATTTACGTTCCAAGGTATTTTTATTCTCTGAAGCACATCTATAACCTTCTTGTTTCCTAATCCATAACCAATCCTTAATCCTGCAAGCCCAAATGATTTGGTCAAAGATCTAAGAATGAAGAGATTATCGAATTCTTTCAGATAGTGTACAAGCGATTCGTTTGAATCTGGGACTAGTTCAATAAAACACTCGTCTAAAAACATAAGCGCTGATTTGTTGTAAGCGGACTCTAGAATTTTCAAAAGATTATTTTTAGATATTAATATGCCAGTTGGGTTATTTGGATTACATACAAAGATACAGTTTGTTTTTGTTACCAAATCCTGTAATTCTGAAGTATTTTTGTTAAGATTCATTGTTTTAAAAAAAGTTATTCGGGAACCACTTAATCTAGAAGCTGCTTCGTACTCACCAAATGTTGGAATAGGTATCAAGACATTACTATCTTTATGAAGAAAAACTTTACAGAAATTATAAATTATTTCAGTTGCACCATTTCCAATAATTATCTGGTTTTTTTGAATGCCTGTATATTTTTGTAAATCATCTCGTAACTTTGATGAATCAGGATCTGGATAAACAGAAATAAGTGATCTATTTTTATTGATAATTTTTGTTATTGAAGATGGAAAGCCAAGTGGGTTTACGTTTGAACTAAAATCTATGAATTTAGAGTCATATTGTAATCCATTCGAGTAAAACCCTCCATGTTGTATTACACGATGATTAGAAACATTTCTTTCTATCGTAAATTTCACACCATGAAATAGCATAAAGGGATTTAGTGTGTTTTGGTTTAGTGCTAAAGGAATATTAATTGTATGAAGGAATATTTGTTATGAAACGTGTAGCAATCATAGGCGTTACTGGTGCAGTAGGACAAGAGTTTGTAATAGCGTTAAACAAACACCCTTGGTTCGAAGTAAAACAAATAGCTGCCTCTGAACGCTCTGCAAACAAAAAGTTTGTAGATGCCATAAGAGATGCAAATAGTGGCATCCTAAAATGGCACATAAAGGAAGAGATTCCTGAATATGTCAAGAACATGGTTGTTGAATCTGTGGATGATATCAAACCAGAGAATTTGGACTTAATATTTACCTCCATAGAAAGCGAAGCTGCACGTGAAATTGAAAGCAGATTTGCAAAAGATATTCCTGTGATCAGCACCTCTGCTGCCTATAGATATGAAGCAGATGTGCCCATTCTTATTCCTGGAATAAATGATGATCATGTAGGATTATTGGAGGTACAAAAAAAGAATCGCGGTTGGAAAGGTTTTATCGCACCACTTCCAAATTGCACTACCACTGGACTTGCAATAACCATAAGGCCATTATTAGATAGTTTTGGTGCCCAAAAAATTATCATGACTTCCATGCAATCAATGTCTGGGGCAGGTAGATCACCCGGTGTTTCTGCTTTAGATATTACAGACAACATAATTCCTTACATACCAAAAGAGGAAGATAAGGTAAGAATAGAAACAGGAAAAATTCTCGGCAAATTTTTAGATGGAAAAATAAGTCCTGCAAACTTTAAAGTTAGCTGTACATGTACCAGAGTTCCTGTAATAGATGGTCATACTGAAACAGTTTTTGTTGAAACTTCAAAACATGTAAATCCTGACACCGTCAAAAAAGCAATGCAAGACTTTTCAAGTAAAGTTAGTGTAATTGGCCTTCCATCTGCGCCAAAAAATTATCTTGTAGTAAATGATGATCCTAGTAGGCCTCAACCAAGATTAGATAGAGAGCTAGATGGGGGTATGTCTACTGTTGTAGGAAGATTACGTGAGGATACAGTTTTTGAAAATGGCATAAAGTATGTATTATTTTCCCATAACGAAAAAATGGGTTCCGCAAAAGGCGCAGTACTTTTAGCTGAGATGCTCTACAAAAAGGGCCTCATATAAAATGATGAAAAATCTTTAGAAAAATTGTAATAATACCTTTATTAAGATCCATTTATTCAGAATAATTGGTATTTTAAATGGCAAAAGTAGATGATTTAGATATGACAATTCTATCTGAACTTGTTGCAGATGCAAATATTTCAGTACCACGCATATCAAAAAAAATCAACGTCAACTCATCTGTAGTATATAGCAGAATTAAGAGATTAATAAAAAGAAAACTTATCGAACGATTCACAATAGTTGTAAATGATAGAGAGTTAGGATATACGGTAAAGGCTTTGACTGGAATAAACATGGATTCTAAGCTTCGTGACCATGTGATTGAGGAATTATTCAAGGTCCCTGAGGTAAGAGAGATTTCTGAGGTTACTGGTAGGTTTGATATTTTGGTTACAATGTATGCAAAGAATTTGGATGAGATGCATCGATTAATTTCAGAAAAATTAGGTCGAATTGAAGGTGTACAACGTTCTGAGAGTTTTATTGAGATGAAAAGAACAACCAAGCCTATGCCCTATAAACCAGTAAAGTAGGAGTTTATTCAACCTATAAATAACTAAAAAAGATCAAAAAAGAGGAGAAAGAGTGTTAACCACTAAGGCAAGCTCAAGAATCAAGGTATACTATGAATTAACTAAACCAAAAATTTGGTATCTTTTAGTTTTTACTGCATTTGGTGCAGCTGTTACTGCATCAAATATTTATCATATTGAAATTTCTCTTGCCACATGGGCTTTGATGTTGGGCAGTGTTGCCGCAGGATCAGCCGCAGCTAATACGTTGACCAATTATCATGATAGAGACATTGATGCGATTATGGAAAGAACAAAAAATAGACCAATTCCAAGTAGAAGGATTTTTCCTCCTGAAAAGGCAAGAAATTTTGGATTAATTCTTGCTGTGATTTCTCTTGTATGTTCATTTTCCATTTCTTTTACTAGCTCTTTTTGGAATGGCATATGGGCTGGAATTTTTATGGCGTTTGGATTAGCAGACAACATTCTAGTTTACAGTTATTTACTAAAACGAAAAAGTCGAACTAACATAGTTTTAGGCGGATTTTCAGGAGGAGCACCAGCAATGATTGGGTATGTAGCAATAACTACTCATGGTTTGTGGGATCTTGGACTAGTAATGGCTGGACTAGTGTTCGTATGGATCCCCATGCACATATGGGCACTTACATTACACTTCAAAGAGGATTACAATAAAGTAAATGTGCCAATGCTTACTGCAGTACAATCAGAAAAGACATCTGTCAGAGTAATAGCAGGAACAACACTCATGATGGTTCTCTTTAGCATCATTCCATTCTTTCTTACAAATAATGGAGAGAAAATAGTAAATGATGTTTATTTGTATACTGCAATAGTTTCAGGTGCAATAATGTTAATTCTCAGTATTTGGGTTTTAACTAAACCATCAGAAAAGACATCTTGGACACTATTCAAATTTTCTAGTCCATATCTTGCAATATTATTTATTGCATTAATGATAGGCTCCATCCATTAACTAGTCAAAACTAGACAGTTTTGCGAGAGATATCTAGTTTAGATAATCTTTCAATGAGATTTTATCTTTTCCTGGAATTTTTGCAATTTCAAATCCTTCTGATCTTTTTAAAAGAGGCCTTGTTGCATCAATTCCAAGTTTTGCAGTAAGCAGTTTTTTTTGATCACTTGATGGGTCCAGGCTAGATCCTCTTACCTTTTCTATAATTGTCAAGTCTTTGTCTGCCTGGAATCTAGTAGCCATTGCATATTCTACACTTACTGCATTAGCTGGATCAATATCATCGTCTACTACTGTTACCATTTTCAATGACCTATGTGCTGCAAAAGTTTTTTCAATCACTTTTTTTGCATCAGAATCTTTCTTTTTTGAAATTTGTACAACTGCATGAAGCCAGTTGCAACCACCATCACTCATAACAACTTTTTTTGTCCTAGGAAACTCTCTTCTAACATCACGGTTTAGTTTGGCTTCAATTGGCATCCCCATTAACAATCTATGTTCTGAATAGCCAGAAAGGATATCATGAAAAATGGGATTGTTTCGATAGTACAGATTTTCTAGTTCAAAAACTGGCTGTTCCCTTTTAAAATCATAAGTCCGGAGCATTTCAACCATCCATTCCTTGTAAGTTTTATCTTGTAGAATTTTTCCTTCCATAACTATTTCAGCATTAGATGGTACTTTGATACCAGAATATGGCGTCTTAGCCAATGTTAATTTATTTCCCAAAATTGCATTTGCTATTTCTAACTCATCTTTTCCCCAATCTGCTTGATATGCACCAGCTATGGAGATTGCTGGGTGTACACCAATAGTTATTGCCACCTTTAGGTCTTCACCATGATCTTTGGAACGTGCAAATGTACGATGTAGATGCCTTCCTTCTACCATTCTCACAGAAAAGTGAGTTTTATCAAGAGGCATCAATCTATGAAATGATGAATTTTGTGTCCTAGTTTCTTGGTTTTGTGTATAAATTATAGAGGAAGTAATAAAAGATCCTGATTCTTTTTCAAAGTGTCGTACAATTGGTAAGATAGACAAGTCCTTTGATCTATTTTCCATAAATTTTGCATCTGAAACAATCTTTGGTTTTTTTGCACCTTTAATTGCAAAGATTATCTTTTGGTGAATGTTAGCTTCTTTTGCATTTACTGCTCTGGCAAATCTTGCCCTAGTACCAACTAGATTTGCTACTAATCGAAATTTACTTTCTTTTATATTTTCAAATAAAATTGCATTGCCACCGTCTATTTTTGCAGTAACAGCCGCAATCTCATATTTTGTAGATACTTTCTTTTTTACAACAGATAATTCATTTAGTTTTTTTATCTGGTTAAGATAAGCCCGTAAATCAGTCATTGTTTTACAATCTCCATTATTTCGTTCATAAGTACTTTCATGGGCTCTAACCCAAGTTCTTTTTGTATGTTAAGTGATGCAACACAGATTCCGTTTATAGTAGATGCCAATCGCTCAGAAACCATTTTCAAAAAAAAGGAATCTGATTTTGATGGGATCACGGTAGCTGTACTAATACGAGTTCCAGAACCAATTGACACTATCATAGCACCAATCTTTTCTTTTCCTTCAGTTATTGAGATAAAATTACCGTTATCAAAGGGAACTACTTGAACCAAGAATTCTCTATTATCCACTTTGACGGTTTTTTTCTTATAACCGACTTGGGACATCAATAATTTACGTCAGCTATACCTTTATTGCTACCGGCTCTATTGCTACCTTTTTCGTAGCCTTTGCGGTCTTAGCCTTCATCATTACTACCGGCTCTATTGCTACCTTTTTCGTAGCCTTTGCGGTCTTAGCCTTTTTTGTAGCTTTTTTTACTGCTATTGCCTCTACCTCAATCTCTTCTACTTCTGCAGCCTTTACAGCAACAGATTCTAGTTGAGAGTCAGCTTCAACTCTAGCACGCAATTTTGCTTTGTATTTTAGATTTCTTGGTTTTGTTCTAAGTCTGTATCCGCAACATGGACACCAAAGACCTTCCCATTTTATGAAAATTTCACAAATCTGGCATCTCTTCTGTCCTGACGCATAACGACCAGTACCTACTGGCTTTTGTGCCTTGTATCTTGTGCATATTCCTTTACATGTCATTTTTCTTCAGTCACTATTCCTTGTAATTTATTATAGTAATACTAAGTATTTAAGCATGGATCAGAATTTTCTATATTAAATAACGAAATTTTGTGTAAAAATTATATCAGTTGCTCTTGATCAAATCTAGAGTTTTCAGGAAAAAACTGAAAAAGCGATATAAATATGTATGGTTTTTGAAATAATGAAAAATTTCAATTTTTGGCATATATTTTTAGAACTATCATATAAGCATTTTTTATACATTAACTAATTTTTATACAATGTTTTAACCAGTTCTTGAAAGTGGCAAAATTAAGTGTCTATATCCATCCCTTTGTGCAATATACCTTGCAGACATTTTATCACGTTCTCCTCTTTTGTTATGATTTTTAATTTTCAGTGAAGTCTTTCGCTCGTCTACAAATTCTAATTCAAAATGTGAACAAAAACTAAGATTTAATCTATCAATTATGTGATGAGCTATTTTCATACTTCCATTTCCTATTTTGACAATTTTCCTATCGGCCTTCAATCCTGCCAAGATTCTAACTATATGTGATATTAATTCGTCAAGTGACGTATAGGTTGAGCTTTCAATTTCATTTTGATAGTAAAAAACTGAAAATCCAATTCTATTACCTGGATCTATTCCTAAAACTAATGTACATTCATGGAAACCAGCTTCAAGTTTTTGTGTTATCAGTCCTTTTATTACAGTCGGATCTGCATCAAATTCCTCTGCACATAGAACAAAATTACTTGCAATTTTAGATGCTTCCTGCATTGTGGTGAGAATAAGTCTTTTGTCTGTATGATCTATTTCAGTAGGTAGTATAGAGTCATAATTCATTTTTAAAAATTTGAGCATCTTTACAAATTTGAAATAGTAACGTCCCTGAATTGTTGCAACAGCAATATTGTTTTGTGATGAATATGCTATGCTTTTATAATATCTAAAGTAAAATTTAAGTTTTTATATATAATAAAAACGGTAATAAATTTAAGAAATTGGATTTTTATTTAGTAAGTTTTTCTGTAATGTTGTTAAATTCATCATTTGTAAGTTTTGGTTTTTTGCTAAACATACTATGAACTGGTCCTACAGAGTCATCAGTATTACGTGGAATGATATGCACATGAACATGAGGAACCTCCTGTCCGCTTTCTTTACCATTATGAATAGCTACAAGTGAAGCCGGGGCTAGGCGTTCCATTTTTCCTGTTAAAATTCTTACAACCTCAAATAGATCCGAGTTATCCTCTTTACTCATTTCCCCGATTTTGACGTAATGTTTCTTTGGAATAACTAGTGTATGTCCTTTTGTTAATGGAAATGCATCTAAAAATGCCAACGATTTCTCAGTTTCAGTTATTTTCCTTGATGGAATCTTTCCTTCCACTATCTTACAAAAAATGCAATCCATGTTATCTTACTCCTCAAAGTATTGTAAAACCTTTCCAAACGCTATAATTCTTTTAAAACCTCTAAGATCCCGATTCTGTCAGAGGCATTCGGCATTTGTTCCAAGTATTTTTCAAAGTCGTTCTTAGCTTCGGTTTTTTTGTTCTGTTCTAGTCTTACCAATCCACGATTTTTATAAATTGGACCAAATCTATTTTGATTTATTTCAATTGCTTTTGTATAGTATTTTTCTGCATTTGAATAATCCTTTGATTTTAGATAAAAATTACCCAGTCCTCTATATGCAAGATAACACCTAGGATTTATTGCAATACTTTTTTGATAATATTGCACAGCATCAGAAGAATTTTGATCATTTAGCATTCCACCAAGCAAACAATATGCAGTAGAGTTAGATTGGTTTATTTCAAGTGCCTTTTGTAATGTGGTTATAGCATCTGTAAATTTTCCTTGTAAGCGTAATTTTTCAGCGTTAAAACATAATCTATTTGATTGTTCTTTTTTATTTCCCAAATTTATTCCTGAAAGTATGTCTGTTGGAACTAATGCAAGTAAGAGTTTATCATCCTCAGACCATTGTTCATCAAATTTTTTTTCTGGGATTGCACCAATCTTATCAGGTTCAGGAAAATAATGTAGAATTGTTTTTTCGATATCATCATATCCTAAAATAATAGATGCGTGCTGTACGATATCGCGTATTCCCGGAAGGATAACTATGGGTGGAATTCCCATATCAATTAATTTTTTTAATTCTTTAATTGTGGAATTTAAGATCAAACTAGCAAGTCCATGTCGTTCTGCAAGCTCAATTCCCTCCATCATTATGCTTCCTTTCATGTTAGGATATTTTCTTGCAATCTCTTTAGCTTCAGAAAAAGGGAGATCTATTCCCCAATACTTGGATACGGCAGTAATTACAAGAGGCAAACAAATGTTTTCCTCCTTTACAATTGGTAGTGAAAGAATGTGGTTAGATTCCATTACAAATCACCATAAATTTACAATATTAAAACTATTGAATAGTGATGAATTTTTCTAGAAGAAGTTTTCCATCATCACTCATTTCTGGATGAAATTGGGTCCCAAAGATTTTATGATTTTCATATTGGAATATTTCATATTTACAATAATCAGATTTTGCAATTTGCTCAAAACAACTGTCAAGTTTTGAAACTAGGTAAGAATGACTCTCAAAAATCTTAATTTTATTCTCGCATATGGGATTTGGTTTTAAGACTTTAATTTCTTGGATTCCATTGTGTGATTTGTCCATTTTCTTAATTGTACCTCCAAGTGTAAGTGCAAGAATTTCTGCGCCATAACAGATTCCAAGAAGTGGAGTTTTTTCCAAAACAGCATGTCTTATTATTTTAGAGTTAATGGCATTCATCAAAGCAATGTTTGTTGTTCTTCCAGAGAGAATTATTGATGAATATTTGTGAAGCTCTGAAAGAATCACTTTATCAAAAGGGAGTGTGTTAAAAGATATTTTTTTGTGTAATAGAAAATCCAAAAGTGATTTAGTGTAGACAGAGCCGTTATCTACAACTAAAAGCAACTAACCTACCTCAATCGAGATATAATGTAATTCTGGTACATTATCTACAACCACAATTGTACCTAGTTTAATTGTGCTATTTTCTTCCCAGAAAATTATCCTGTCGCTTCTTGGCTGAACAAAGTTCTTCAAGAAATCTGAGATTAGCTTCTTTGTATTGTCCAGATCAGATTGCTGTAAGAAGGAAGTCTTTCCCTCTTCAAATGAAAGTGGTAATTGTATGGATGTGGGACTGACAATTTTCAAGTTATCTGCTTCTAATACAGATTTTAGTGTAGCAATCCTACTTGCTTTATCTAGCTGCAAGGCACTTGTAACATTGGACGGAGCGACTCCGCTGAGTTTAGCAAGATATGCCGCAAAGGCTTGTTGTGGTGTATTTCCCAGTCCTACATGATATTCTCCTTCAAATGCGGCACCAACTGCAGCAATTGTTCCAAGTTGTGTGACAACTCCACCTGAACCCGCAGTATATACTGGAATAAAGTAAACATCGTCATTACCTATTCTGTACAGAATATTATCTCCAAGTCGTGGATTTCGAAGTAATGTTTGCAATTGAGCAAAATCAGGATCCCTAGTTAGTGCCTCATGCACTGCTGATGGACCAAGAAGCTTTGTCTTAGAATCTAAGGGAACTTGATAAAATTGCATCTTACCCAAGTTAGGAATATCATTTTGGACAGTCATAAAACCTGCAAGGTTTCTTCCTTGTGATCCTTGTAACTCAAGTGAAAGAATTCCGATAAATGATGTTTTATCATATCCTGGAGGTTTTGCTTCTACATAATAAGTTCCAAGTCCATCTGGAACTTCATAGAAGTCTTTTGCCTGTATGAATGTCGAAGTGTCTGTAACATGATATATGTTAAACAGGTTTACTTTCCAATTGAATAACGCCTCTGGATATCGAAGCTGTTTCTGAAGCCATGAAGGTGTATCGATAAAATTATTTCCATATTCACTGACAAACATTTTTGTAAAGAAATCGTCTCCAGTTTTTATCAGAGTAATGTTACCGTTGTAGGTATCCAATAATGCAAAACCAACAAGTCTGAGATATGGGTTACTTACTGACCAAGGTACATTTTTTGTGTCAAAACCCACTATTAGTGGAACAAGCCAATAGGTCTTTTGACCGTCAGTAACAGGTAAAACGTCTACATCCTTTCCAAATAGGTTGTACTGGAAATATGGATACAATAATTGCATTCTATCATGAATATCTCTATATCGAATAATGTGGATTGGTTCTGTTGGATAAGAAAGGAAAAAGTTTGGTTCAAAAATTTGGCTTATTGGCGGATATACATCTATGCCGCCTTTTCCATGATATGACACATTATTTAGTTCAGCAGTGTTTGTACCTCTATTAACTGGATATGCAGCCCATGTTTCTGTAAAAAGTCCGCCCTCTCCATAATATATCATTCTTTGTTTGAAAAGATTATTGCTATCTACTATAGTACCATTACTTGCATCTAATGCCAGAAATCCGTTGTCAACATGGGTATAAACAAGATGTTGGTTATACCAGGTATTTTCACGAGTTACAGATGATGGAAGAATTGGTTTTATTGAAGTTGTCCAATAAAGTGTGTCATTAAATCTCAAAATGTCGTTGTTTTCAAAATCCACATATGGTATAAGTCCAATTTCAGGTTTAATTTTTGCAAAAGCCCCATCTGAATCCCAAACTCTTATCTTGTTTAGGAGAGCGTTGTTTTGCATTACATAATTTAGAATATCTGTAGGTCGAATGGAAGAACTTTGTTTGACTTCATGCGATGTAATTTGGATTTGATCAAGCTGACCCAGATATATATTGACACCTATCTGTTGAGCTTTGTAGGGACCAAGATATTCTATTTTTTTTGCGTCAGCAATGCTGTTATTGATAGCCATTATTGAACTTGCGATTATTGCAATTGTAATTATCGTCAGTATGCGGATATAGACATCTCGTTTTGAAGGATATATGATTACTTTGGACTTGAATTTATCAATAAAATAAAACGCAATTAAAGCAAATCCTACAGCAAATGTACCGCCTATTGCGTATTTTGTGTTGTAATCTATTTGATCTGTGAAAAACATGTTTATGCCAGCCCAAAGTATTCCAATACCAATTATGCCTTCTATAGTTGCAATATAATCAAGGAATTTTGGTTTGCCTTTTGATGCATCTTGGACATAATTTATGATGACTCTAACTATATTATGTAATCCAACATAAAATACAAGACGTAAACCAATTGCAGCAAATATTGGTGGAACTAAAACAATAAGAGTTGGAATCATTGGAGCAACTTTGTCTAATGAATACGAAGGATCTGTTGGAGGTGTTGTAAATGGAAGTGAAAACAATCCCCATATGCTTTGTACTCCAAGATCATTTCCTTGTAGCATGTATGAAACTGCAAAACCAAACATGAGGTTTGCAAAGAATGCACCAAAGAGTAGAACTTTTGTTATTTGCCAAATTATAAAATTAGGAATACTAAGCTTGTAATCTTGAAAGCTCGGTATATTTTCAGTTACAGAGTAGTTGTTTCCTTTTTTTAAAAAATTTATTGCGGCATGAATGCTATACCAAGCAATAGAAGAGCGATTTTTGATATTTACTCTTATCAATACTATGGAGGCAAGTATTACAGCTGAAAGAAGAGAATAGTAAAGCGGTTGTGTAAATAGGTGGCCAAATTCTTTTACATTCATAAATAAAATTACAGCCTGATTGCTTATCATCACAAAAATTATGATACCAATAAGTGCGGCAATCCCTATTCTGATGTACCTTCCCGCATCACGCGGAGGTGGATTGTCTTGAGTAGATGAGCTGTACAAAATCAAGCTTCCTTACTTTGTGTCAAATTAATGTCTTACCTAGAAAGACATGGTTATATGGAATCTTGTAAAATGCATAAATTTCTGTAAATTAAGCCTAATTTTCACTATTATTGAGCAACATCAGCTAGTCCTTTGCAAATCATGTAAACTGCGGTGTGTTTTGGTACAGAAATAGTTTCATCAACATATGGCCCATATTTCTTATTTTTTAGTCTAAACGAGATTGGACAATTTGCTAAAATCTCAACTTTTTCATCACCAAGTAAACAGGCATCAGAAAACGGATCAAA
Organism: Nitrosopumilales archaeon; assembly: GCA_007280335.1. Classification (GTDB taxonomy): domain Archaea; phylum Thermoproteota; class Nitrososphaeria; order Nitrososphaerales; family Nitrosopumilaceae; genus TA-20. The sequence continues at coordinate 20,334 of QYQE01000078.1, forward strand.
ATTTTCTAAGTCCTTACAGAGAATTTTTGAAAGACCACTTTTGCTGTTAATAGATCCACCTAATCTGAAGATTCTGTGAACATCCATTGTTACTTTAGGATCTATTCTTACACCTATTGTATGTCTCATTTCTTCAAGTCTTGACTGAAAAGCTGAATATCCTCCTGAAAGTATCTCTTGAATAATTTTTGGTCGCTTTGATTTTGAACCGAAAATTTCTTTTGCTGCGCGTCCACGCCAACCTCTTTCTCCAATATCTGGAAATGACATTTTGGAATTGTTTTGTTTACTAACTCCAAGAGTTTCTGGCATTACTCCATTAAACATGATATAATCTGAAAGATCTGCTCTTTCCCTAGAGTCCAAGATTTGATAATCAGAATTTGTTATATTTACATGAAATCCCTCATTTCCAGAAAAATAAACTTGAATTTTTTCTTCGTTTATTACAAGATCTTCTGTCAAAATCTGAATCAATTTTTTCACTTCTTTCTTTGCTTCAGATATACAATTCTGGCAAGTAACTGATATTATATCAAATTTATCAGAATTGCATTTAACACATTTTGTAGATTGTTCATTTGTGCTTTGACAGGAGTTACATTTGAAACAAGTGTGATCCTTTCTACATTCAAGTTTCAGATCCTTTGCATCTATATCAAATATCAGATCTGCTTCTTTCCAATCCTTTTCTGACATGGGAAGGTTTGGAAAGGAGTAACAAGCGTTTGAGCAATAAACGTCAGATGGCACCTGGGTCATAAGTAAAAAATGCAAATCCTTGTCATTTTTTATTGTAAGGTGTCTAGTCATACCAGAGTTAAATTTTTGATAGCCAAATTCTCGTTCTGAAGTCCTAGATGGAACGTGAATCAGCTCAAAGTTACTAAAATAATATTCTTTCAGAGCCGCTTCTACAAAGTTTACATTTTTTTCATGCATTTGTTTTTCTCCTTGTCCCAAACTGAACTGGGTTTATTATTCCGTCACATTCTGGTATAGCAAAGCAAAGATTTTCACTTTTTAGTTTTTCGCAGGAAGGACAAGAATATTTTGTAGCTTTACCGGATGAACCTGCAATGTGTTCAAGTTGATATTTTGTAATTCGTTCATTGTAATCAGGGGCATTTTTAAATAATGGAGCAATCTGTTCAATTGTTTGTCCTTTTGCTAGTAGATAGGTAGCGAGCATAAATCTTCCAGAATGCGGCAAGTTTTCTCCTCTATCAAGTACTTCTATTGCGTGTTTGATACATGGTGGATAATCACTGGAAACAATTACAACAGTAGAAAATTTCTTTGCAAGCAACACCAAATCTCCTACACGTTCCCGAAATGTTTCTGGAATAAATGATATGTTAACTGATTGTATCTTTGAATTAATATACACATCAAGTTCTTTTCGTACAAGTCTAACTATTTCATGTGAAGATAAATACACATAACCACTTTCCACTCGGCGATTTACTAGCTTCCATTCTCGTTCATTAAAATGAGCTGCACGTTTGAGATAGTCTGCAATATGAATTTTTAATCTGTCATCCTCCATTTCCACTCGCACTGAAAAAAGATCTTGTACTATTTTTAGAGAGGACTGAATTGATTCCTCTTTTAGTTTTAGGTTTTCTAATATAGTACGGTCTTTTTGTAAAGCATTAAGTCCTTGTTCTAGATATCTTTCTGCTCTTCTTGCTTCTGCTAGAGAAAATCTTCTGTTTAGAGTAGAGATTCCTGCTGATTTTAATAATATTATAGCAATAACAAAAGAAAGAATCTCCAAGTCTGGGTTTTCAACATCACCACCATAAATTTGCCCCGTGGTAGCAACAATAATTCTGCCATATGCCTTTTCAATCACTGGTTTCCAATCTGGATCCGATAGTTGTTCTAGATTGAATCCTTTGTCTCTTAGATAATCTCCAGTTTCCGCTAGGAATGGATATTTTGCAAGTTCCTTTATGCCAAGTTGTAACACATTTTCTTTGTTTCTTTTTACCTTAAAAATTTGATTATCTTTTCAAAGTAAGAATTTGTTTGGCATTATTTTGCCTCAAATACTCCCTAGGAGTTAAATTATCCTCAATTAAATTATCAACATGCAGGTTGGCTTGCATGTATCCATAGCTGGCTCCATAGACAAATCAGTTGATAATGCAGCAGTAATGGGTTGTTCAGCATTTCAGATTTTTACAAGAAATCCAAGAGGATGGGCTGCAAAGTCACTTTCCAAAAATGATATTGCAAGTTTTAAAGAAAAACTTGCAGCAAGTAAGATTGATAGGTTTGCAACTGTTGCTCATATGCCATATTTACCAAACCTTTCTTCACCCGAAGATGATCCATTTGCAAAATCTTTGAATTCTTTAATAGATGAGATAAAAAGATGTAGTAAACTGGGAATTCCATACCTTGTAGCACATCTTGGCAGCCATAAAGGAGCTGGAGATAAAAAAGGAATGGAAAAACTAGTTAAAGCATTCACAAAAGCTGCTAAAGAAACAGCAGATGATGTCACTATACTTCTCGAAAACACTGCAGGACAAAAAAATAGTGTTGGTTCTGATTTTGAACAGCTTGCTTCCATACTATTTCAACTTAAGCCAGAAAAAAGATTTGGAGTATGTCTTGACACATGTCATGCCTTTGCAGCAGGATATGATTTGAGAACGAAAAAAGCTGCTACCTTGACTCTTGAAAAGTTTGGAAACGCAGTGGGTTTTGAGAAACTCAAAATAGTTCATTTAAACGACTCTAAAGGAGAGATTGGTTGCAATATTGATAGACATGAACATATTGGACTAGGACAAATTGGTGAAATTGGTCTTGCTCAAGTTATAAAATTTTCTAATTCTAAAAATATTCCAATTATCTTAGAAACACCAATAGATGAAAGACGTGACGATCTTGGAAACATAGAAAGAGTAAAGGAATTAGCGTAGTTATATATGGATTCGAGTGATGGAGTTGATTTGTTGTGAAGTATGATCAGATAATGCAGCTTGCATTAGAGCGTGGGTTTTATTTTCCCAGCTGTGAAATATATGCAGATGCACAAGCTGGTTTTTGGGAATATGGTCCATCTGGTGTTAGTCTAAAAAATAAATTCATTGAATTGTGGAGAAGAGAGTTTGTCAGAAGAGACAGAATGATGGAAATAGATGGCTCTCAAATAATGTCAGAGGCTGTTTTTATGGCATCTGGTCATCTTTCTAGTTTTGCAGATCCCATCATAGGATGCCAGAAATGCAAGTCAATTTTTAGAGCAGATAAATTAATTACCGAAATTACCTCTATTGTAGTGCCTGAAAGTGCTGATCTTACTGAGTTTGATAAAGTAATTTTAGAAAAAAACATTGTCTGTCCAAAATGTAAAGGTGCCTTTGAGAAGGCTCGCAAATTCAACATGATGTTTAAGGTGGGCATAGGCCCTGAATCAGAATCAGCGTATCTTAGACCAGAAACTTGCCAATCTATTTTTGTTGATTTCCCTAGGCTTTTTAAAACAATGAGAGGTAAATTGCCTATAGGAATAGCACAAATTGGAAAGAGTTTTAGAAATGAGATTTCTCCAAGACAGAGTCTTTTAAGACTAAGGGAATTTTATCAGGCAGAAATTGAAGTCTTTTGTAATCCAAACAAACTAGATAATCTTGAAAAATTTTCTGAGGTTGAGAATACTGAGATCAGAATTATGGTTGAAGACGATATCAAAACTATGACTTGTAAACAAGCTCTAGATGCAGGAATTTTACCAAATAAGCTTGTTGCATACTATTTGGGTTTGCTCATAGAGTTTTATCAAAAGACTGGAATTGATGTTAAAAGAAGCAGATTCCGAAAATTGGGAGATAAGGAAAAGGCATTTTATGCGTCTGCTGCGTTTGATTTTGAAGTTGAAACTACTACAGGATGGTTAGAGCTTGTTGCATGTAACTATAGATCTGATTATGATCTAACAAGTCATGCAAATACAAGTAAGGAAAAATTTGAAGTGTTGGATGATGAGATCAAAGTACTTCCACATGTGTTTGAATTGTCTATGGGCATAGACAGAAGTCTCTATACTATTTTAGAACATAGTTTTCGTGATGACAAAGAAAATGACAGAGTAGTTCTTTCTTTAAAGCCATATCTAGCACCAATTCATGTTGGCATATTATCTCTTGTTAAAAAAGATGGACTTGCAGAAAAAGCTGAGGAGGTTTTTTTGAAACTTAGAACAAAATATGACACATTTTTGGATCACTCTGGCGCCATAGGAAGAAGATACAGAAGATTAGATGAGGTTGGGGCGCCACTTGCTGTTACTGTAGACCACCAGACTCTGCAAGACGATACCATTACTGTAAGAATACGTGATTCTATGAGTCAGGATAGAATAAAAATTACAGAGCTTGATGCGTATATTGCAAAAGCTACTATGTATCCATAGACAAACTATAAACTAAATTGAAATGATGTTTGGAAAGTTTTAATAATTTATTTCGAAGTTTCTTTTACAAATGATGTTTCTACCGCCTTATACTTTACCTGCAAGAATATGTCATGTGTTGCATGTGCAGATGGCACAAATCCATTTTGGGAAACAATCTCCACTTTCCAATCTCCAACTATTGGGTCTACTGATGTGATTGTAAATCTCTCCAATGTGCTTTCTGAACCAGCATATCTTACTCTGTATATCTGATCACCTATTGTTACAGACTTGAAGTTGCTTTGACCTATTGTGGATTTTGTTACAAGACAGTTGTCAGATGGTCCTATGACACATGTTCCATCGGGTGCTGTTACCTGATATCTTAGGTCACCTTCTTCGTACTTGAATGAAGAGTGTAAGATTAATGGAACTGCAATGGTGTTGTTGTTTTGCTCGATGACACCAATGTTTACTGGTTGTGATATGGATAGTGTTTTTGTTTCTGGGAATGTGGTTACTGTAACTGTACTAGTATCAATTGAATCATCATAGCCATTATACTTTGCAAATACTTGATGACCCGTTACATATCCTAGTGTAGGTGTCTTCCATTGTAGATTGACTGCAGTCTGTCCAGCTCCAAATAGCTGTGACGGTGATGTGTATACTGTATTATTATCTACTACAAGAGATATGGTTCCAAAGACAGGATTACCCGTATTGGTGAAATATGCAATGGGTTTTGCTGTTGTACCTTCTGCCCTTACTAGAAGTATGTCCACTTCTAGCTTGGCTTGAGATGAATAGCTTGGCTTGACACCAATGAAATACTGATCCGAGTCTGATGATTTTCCTGCCTGGTTTTGTACATGTATCCAGTATGTAATGGCTGGAGCTTGTGCCATCTCTTTTGGAATCACTCCAGATATGATGTAAGTAGTGTTGGAAATTTGTAATGGGGAAACATCCATGTGTACTGCAATGTATTTTGTAATGTCATCTCCTAGTTTTACAAACCTAAGCTCTGCTCTGTCAAGTGGAGTTGGGCTATCTATTATAGAATACACTGTTATTGATTGTGATTTAATGTACTGGTTTGTTACATCAGAGGATAATACCTTGGTGTCATTTCCTATCTGGAACTTGACATCAAATATCTTTGGAGTGGAAAGATCAATTTGTGTTGGTTGAGTTACTGGTGCTCCGTTTTCAACTGATATCGTTTCACTGCATCCGTTTATCTCAATTGTCTTTCCTACAGTATTGATGTTCTTGCCCATTGCTTCCAGTACGACAACTTCAAATGATGTTTCCTTTGGATCGATGTGAGCTACGTA
>QYQE01000075.1 GCA_007280335.1 Nitrosopumilales archaeon
ATAGTAGATACAAATTCTTTTATTTCAAACATATAGAGTTGAAACCATTGGGCATTACTTACAAGGATGCGGGTGTTGATATTAAGAAAATAAAACAAAGCCAAGCTACAATTGGAAGACTAATAACATCAACCCACAAGCTACAAAAGAAAATTCAGATAAGGTCAGGATTTGGTCATTATGCTGGAATTGTAGAAATTCCAGGCGGAAAACTCTTGGCAACGCATACTGATGGAGTAGGTACCAAAGTTGTCATATCACAGATGATGAAGAAATATGACACAATAGGAATTGACTGCATAGCTATGAATGTAAATGATATCATCTGTACAGGAGCTGTTCCAATATCATTTGTTGATTATATAGCAGCAAACAGAAATGAACATGAGATTTTTAAAAAAATTGTTCAAGGATTGGTAAAAGGCGCAAAAAAGGCGGAAGTTCCCATAGTGGGAGGAGAGACAGCAGTAATGCCGGATGTAATAACAGGAAAAGATTTCATGTTTGATCTTGTAGGCATGGTTGTTGGCATATTAGACAAACGAGATATGATTTTAGGAGACATGGTAACACCTGGCGATATAATTATTGGAGTCAGAAGTAGTGGATTGCATTCTAATGGTTATTCGCTTGCAAGAAAAGTATTGCTTTCAAAATATTCTCTCAAGGACAAAATAAAGGGATCAAGAACGTTAGGAGATGCCCTTTTAGAACCAACTGAGATCTATGTCAAACCTGTCCTTGAAGCTCTTGAAGACTGCGACATACATGGACTTGCACACATAACAGGAGGTTCTTTTACAAAACTATTGAGGTTGAAAAAAACAGGATATATGATAGACAACATGCCAGAGCCTCCAGAGATATTTCAGTTAATTGAGAACGAGGATGTAGAGAAAGAAGAGATGTACAAGACATTTAACATGGGAATTGGGTTTTGTCTCATAGCGCCAGAGGAAGAAGGAGAACTAATTGAGAACATCTTCAAAAAACACGGTTTGAAAAGCAGGCAGATTGGTAGCATAGTAGAAAAAAAGGGAGTCTTTGTAGATTCGCTTAGAATTGCTTGAAGAAAGTAGATTTTGTTTACTAGTAAAGAATGATCTGAATTCGTTGGTCATCATGACAAACCTACAAAGGCATAAACAATTAGGATTTAATAGCCAATTTTGTTCTTAAAATGGGTGCAAAAATCAGAAATAGTTTTTGAGGCAGCATGCTTGGAAATCTCAAAGAATCTTCTTGCAATTACTGAGCCAACAAGTCATGATGTAAAAAGGGAAGTTAAAAAAATTTGTATTAAATATGCTTTAGAAAGGATTCCAAGAAACTATGAGATACTTGCAGAAGTGAAAGGGAGTGATTTTATAAAACTACAAAAGGCTTTGATACGAAAACCAGTAAAAACAGCTTCAGGAGTTGCAGTAATTGCACTAATGCCAAAACCATATGCATGCCCACATGGAAGATGCACTTATTGTCCCGGTGGAGTAGAATACAATACACCAAATAGTTACACTGGCATGGAGCCCTCAACTCAAAATGCAATAGCAAATAATTATGATCCAAAAAAACAGATAATCGATAAGCTTGATCATTTGTTAACTTATGGTCACGATAGCTCAAAGCTTGAGATTGTCATAGTGGGCGGAACATTTCTATTTATGCCAAGAGATTATCAGACTAACTTTATCAAATCATGTTTTGATGCATTAAATGGATTTGATTCACCAGATTTAGAATCTGCCAAGAAAAATAATGAGCTTGCAAAAATAAGAAATGTCGGTTTTACAATAGAGACCAAACCAGACTATTGTAAAAAAGAACATGTCGATTGGATGCTTGATTACGGAATCACGAGAATAGAGATAGGAATGCAAAGTCTGCATGAGAATGTCTATAAAATTGTAAACAGGGGGCATGACCTAAACGATGTAGTAGAATCATTTCAAATTGCAAAAGACGCAGGATACAAAATTGTATCTCACATGATGCCCGGATTACCTACTATGACTCCACAACAAGACATTGATGATTTCAAAAAGCTCTTTGATGATCCTGCATTTAGACCAGATATGCTAAAAATATATCCAACCCTCGTTTTGGAAAACACCAGTCTTTACAATTCTTACAAAGATGGGACGTATATTCCATATTCAGATCAAGACATGATAAAAGTATTAACAGAAATTAAAAAGATCATACCACGATGGGTTAGAATAATGAGGATACAAAGAGAAATATCATCAGATCAGATAATTGCAGGACCAAAACTTGGCAACCTACGCCAAATATTACAACAAAATCTCAAAAAACAAAACATATCATGTAAGTGCATAAGATGCCGAGAAGCTGGACTTTCGGAAGATTCCATAGATCTTAACGATATGAAACTAAACAGTGAAAAATATGAATCGTCAGGAGGTCATGAAGTATTTCTGTCCTTTGATGATTCTAAAGACAGAATTTTTGGGTTCTTAAGACTTAGAAAACCAAGTAACAAGGCATACAGACAAGAAGTAACACAAAACACTTGCATTGTAAGAGAGATTCATGTTTATGGTAAATCGTTAAAGATTGGTGAAAGAGACAAGGATAGTATTCAACATTTGGGATTGGGTAAAAAACTAATGATGGAAGCTGAGAAAATCTCAAAAGAAGAGTTTGATGCAAAGAGATTACTCGTAATTAGCGCAGTTGGCACCAGAGAATATTATAGAAAACTTGGATATTCGATTTTAGGCCCATACATGTCAAAGGAATTGGTATGATGGTAGAACAGAAAATTATTGGTAGAGGAACGTGGATAGACAAGCTTGCAGATGAGCTATTACAAAGGGAGAAAATGCTTGGACGCAGTACTGATTTGATAAATGTTGAGAGCGGGCTTGGGGCATCTGGTATTCCTCACATAGGAAGCCTTGGTGATGCGGTACGAGCATATGGTGTAAAGCTTGCATTAGAAAATTTTGGATATAGATCAGAGCTTATTGCATATTCAGATGATCTTGATGGATTGAGAAAAATTCCAGAAGGATTTCCTGAATGGTTAAAGGATTATGTTGCAAAGCCTGTCTCTTTTATCCCAGATCCGTTTGATTGTCATGATTCTTACGGTGCACATATGAGCAGTCTTTTGCTTGACGGTTTGGACAATCTTGGAATAAAATACAAATTTCAAAGAGGAGTAGACACTTACAAAAATGGACTCCTAAAAGACCAAATTCACACCATATTGGTAAACAGTAAGAAAATTGGAATAAAGATTGCAGAGCTTGTAGGGCAAGAAAAATACCAAGAGTCTCTTCCTTATTTTCCAATTTGTTCAAATTGTGGACGACTATACACGGCAGTAGCATACGATTACTTGGAAGATGAAAAAAAGATAAAATACAGATGTGGTGACACTACAATCGGTTCTAAAGTTTTAGCAGGTTGTGGTCATGAAGGGGTAGCTGACATTACAAAAGATTTGGGCAAGCTTGCATGGAAGGTTGAGTTTGCTGCAAGATGGCAAGCATTTGATGTTAGATTTGAAGCATATGGAAAGGACATCATGGATTCTGTCAAGGTAAACGACTGGGTGTCAGATGAAATACTGCAATTTCCTCATCCTCATCATGTAAAATATGAGATGTTTTTAGACAAGGGTGGCAAGAAAATTTCCAAATCTCTTGGCAATGTAGTGACATCTCAAGCATGGCTAAAGTATGGCTCGCCAAAATCCATCTTGCTTTTATTGTACAAAAGAATCACGGGCACTCGTGAAGTAGGATTTGAGGACATTCCATCCCTCATGGACGAATACAATGAACTTGAAAACATCTACTTTGGAAAGATAAAACTTGATAATGAGACAAAAATGATCAGGACAAAAGGTCTCTACGAGTATGTAAATCTCTTAAATGTTCCCAAAAATCCCACACCTTATGTTAATTATAGATTGCTGGTCCAGCTTTGTAAAATATTCAGAGAAAACAGAAATCAACTTATAATTAAAAAACTAATAGAATATGGAACAATAAAAGAATCAAGTCAGGAAATTGACAATCTGATTAATTTAGCGGGAACATATGCCGATGATTTTGATAAACCAACAAAAGTCGAGGTACAAATGGATGAAAATATAAAAAAATCATTAAAAGAGTTAGCAACAACACTTTCATCTTATATCGAGCCAACAGATCTGCAAAATTCCATCTACCAGATTGCCAAAGACAATGGCGTTCAACCAAAGGACTTTTTCAAAATACTATACCAGATAATCTTGGCATCAGAACGTGGTCCAAAGATAGGTCCGCTTATCATGGATATCGGTAGAAAGAAAGTTGCGCAGACTCTTTTGGAGTATCTCTAATGGCACACAGTGAGCATAATAGACCAAAAAGTGGAGGCATGGCACTAATTGTTGGCGGAATTTTGATTTTTATTTTTGCTCCTTCATATTTTAAACAAAATCTGATCGAAGGTATTGGTGCAATAATAGCAGGATTTGCTTTAGGTGGCATTGGTTTTTACCTTACTTTTTTGAAAAAAAAGAAAAATGTGTAAAATAGGATAAAATGCAAGAGAATTGATATAAGCAGATAAAATCGGTTTAAGGAATAAGTTGAAAGTAATGCTCTTCGTAGAAGTAAAGAGGCGATATTAATGGGTCTGTTTGGTCACTCAAAAAAACATGAAAAAATAGAATCAGATGAAGAAATCAATATTAAGACTCCAGAAGAAACTCCACAAAATGAATTAGAACAAATAAAAAATGAGATGCAGGATGCCTTGGCTACCCTAAATGCGACATCTTATCAATTAGAAAATGTAAAAGATGAATATGATGTAGAACTAAAAAAATCAGCAGAGTCTAAAAAAGAACTTGAATCAAACAAGATTGAGATTTCTAAATTAAGATCAGAGCACCAATCCATATTAGAAGAAATTCAATCAGCCAGAACAGATCTTGTTACAATAAAATCACAATATGATCAAAAAGAAGTAGAATCAATTAAAGAAAAAATTGAATCAGTAAATGATGAAATATCTAAAATAAATTCCAAAAAAAATGATCTCATGACAGAACTAGATGAGATGCAGTATAAGATCGAATTAGCGAAAAGAGAACTTCATGAGATAAATTCAAAGATCACAAGCGGGAAATCTGAGCTTGATTCTTTGCAATCTCAACAGGAAGTAAAGGTAAAGGAAATCATGCTTGCAAAAAAAGAGATTGCATTTATAGAAAAAGAATTAGCAAATGTTGGAAAAGAAGGCGAGACTAGAAAAATAATGGAAGCTGCAGGTTCTGTTGTTGCCTCAATTAATGCAAAATATGAGTCGATAAAAAAAGAACTCGAAATAATAAAGACTGCGCATGCAAGATTAAAAGCAGAACATGAAGCTGCTAAAATAGAATTAGAATCTCTCAAAAGTAGAGATAAATAAAAAACATCCTAAACTTTTTAACACATGTCAATAACTGGTATCTAATGAATGAAGCCTATGTTTTATTAAATGTAGAATACAAGCATCAAAAAAACATAATGGAACAAGCAAAAAAAATACCAACTGTAAAGACGGTCAAAACTACCTATATGGCATTTACGATATTCTGATAATATTAGAATCAAACAATATGCAAGAAATAAAAAATGCGATAGATATAGACTTACATAATATTGATGGCATAAACAACATTACTTCGCTTATAACTGTAAACTAAATTGGTTCAAGAGTATGAGATAATCATAGTTGGAGGTGGACCTGCTGGCTTATCTGCAGGAATATTTATTTCAAGACAGAAAGCGTCATGCCTTCTAATATCAAAAGATCTGGGTGGTCAATTGAATCTAATTCCAAAACTTGAAAATTATCCAGGCACAATAATGTCAAGTGGTCCATTATTAGCAAAGACGCTAGAAAATCAATATCTCACATTTAATGGTGAGATGATTTATGATACGGTTGAAAGAATAGATGAAACCGAATCAGGCCTAAAGGTAAAAACAAACCGCTCTGAATACTCTGCAAAGGCAATAGTACTTGCACCAGGCAAGGTTCCAAATAATTTAGGAGTTGAAAACGAATCTGCTTTTGTAAATAAAGGGGTACATTATTGTACAAAATGCGATGCACCATTTTATCAAAATCGAGTAACAGCTGTTGTTGGGGTTGGAGGATATCTTGTGGAATCTGGCATTTTACTTTCAAGAATGGCTTCAAAAATTTATCTAATTTACAAAGGCGGAGTCATGGGAGGCGACAAGGACATGATTGCCTCTCTTGAAAAGAAAGAAAATGTGGAGCTTATTCCACAGTCTAGCATCAAATCTTTATCTGGAAACAACAATCTTCAATCAATTACAATACTAGATAATTCCGGAAATGAAAAAACAATTAATGTTGATGGTCTGTTTATTGAAATGGGTTCAAAAATTAATCTTGATTTCGTAAGACACCTAGTCAAAATTAATACAAAAGGTGAAATTGAAATTTCTGATGGAGGTAAAACTTCACATCCTGCAATATTTGCTGCGGGGGATGCCACCAGTATTCCATACAAACAAATCGTAGTTGCGTGTGATGATGGCGCTGCAGCTGGATTATCTGCTTTTAATTATATAGAAAAATTAAAAGGTAAACCAGGCATTCGTGCTGATTGGAAAAAGACTATAGGGGATTCAGTATTTCACTACTAAATTTTGGCATTATCTGTTAAACAGCATGCACGTGATGTTTTGGTACCGTTTTCCACAAAATTACTGCAAGTATTATTGATACCATAGAGATTATTGTAGCAGTAAGAAAGATGAGATTGTAGGAATCTGCAGATGGAAATTTAGTAGAACCATTCACTGCCACCTGATGTGTTTGCATGTACATGCCAGCAATAGCAGGCCCTATTGATGCACCAATTATTCTAATCAGTGTGGACATTCCAAGTGAGACACCAATAGATTGTTTTGGTGTTGCCAGCATTACAATATTCATAGCTCCAACATTTGTTAAGGAAAGACCCGCTGACAAGATAGCCAAGTTTGTAGCAACTAAAGATTCTGTGGAGTGAAACAAAAAGAGAGAGAGAAAACCTGCAGCACCAATAATACTTCCTGCTATGATTGGTTTTATAGAACCTAATTTAGAAATAATAAAACCTGATGCTGGACCAAATATCAATAACACCAATGCAAAAGGCAACTGGACATTTGCAGTAGTTAGCGGATCTTCGCCAAACCCCAATGGTATAGGACTTCTTACCAGTACAGGAATTGTTTGAAAGACCATAAACATTGAAAGTCCTACAATCATCACCATAATATTAGCAGGAAAAATGCTTTTGTGTAACAAAACTTTGAAATCTACTAGCGGAGCCTTTGTTTTTCTTTCTATCATTACAAACAAGATCAAAGAAATAATTGCAATTCCAAGAAGTCCTATTATCAAAAATGAGTTAGAAATACCATTTTCCACAAATGTAAGTGTGAGCAAAAATGATGTAATAGATACGGCAAGTGCGATTGCCCCTGGGATGTCAATCTTGTTTCTGAATTTTTCATTTGGTTTGCTTTCTGAAGCAATGTTTGGATTCTGAGTCTCATCTACATGAATAAACTTTTTAATTATTACTAAAAGTGCCAGCGCTACAGGAATGATTGAGAAAAAGGTAGCCGGCCATCCAAAATTTTGGATGAGATGTCCCCCTGCAACAAGTCCAAGTACAGCACCTGCGGCAAACATTGAGGTAATAATTCCTTGACCTATGGCAATCTTGCTTCTTGGGAATTGCTCTCGTATTATTCCAAATGCTATTGGAAACATTGACATTCCAATTCCTTGAACAAGTCTAACCAGCAGCATGGAATAGATGTCAGTTGTAAACCCACCAGCAGAAACGCCAGCGGCATAGATTATCATAATTATTAGCAAGACTTTCTTTTTTCCATAAATGTCTGAAAGTTTACCAGAGATAGGAGTCATTATAGCGCCTGCAATAAGATATGTAGTGAGAATCCACGATGATGTGCTATACGAAATGGAAAAATCTTTTATGAGATCAGGAATTGCTGGTACAAGCATTGTTTCAGCATACATTGACATTGTTGCAATCAGACTAAGGATTGCAAGTGTTTTCCAAGCAGACTGTGGGATTTTGTCTGAAGGAAATCGTATGTCATTTTCATCTTTTGGCATTACCATACTTTACACCACATCAAACCTTGATTTGAACCATCCAAATAGATATTGGAATTCCTATCATATTCACTAATTTCCAAATAATTTTCCTGTCAGCGATCTCTTTATATTCCGATTAGTAAATTGTTTGCCTATCTAAAGGAAAAATTCACATGACAAAAAATAATCCAGATGTAATTGGCGTCAAAGTACTTGAACAAAATGGAGCTGATGTCAAGGAAATAATAAAACAACTAATTTACAACGCATCAGTTGAATTTACCGCGTATTATTATTTTACAAACCTAAGAATGCACTGTACTGGCATGGAAGGAGAGGGAATCAAGGGCGTAATTGAAGATGCCAGGCTCGAAGATCTGTCACATTTTGAATCTTCTCTATCAAGAATTTATGAGTTAGGAGGTAGCTTGCCAAATGATGCACAGACATTTATCAAAATGTCTGGTTGTGAGTTTTTGCAGTTGCCCCCAAACAAAACAGACATTAAATCAATTTTAGAAAAATGCCTAAAAGCAGAACAGGGTGCTATTGTGAATTGGAACAAAATGTGTAAAATGACATTTAACAAAGATTTTGCTACCTATGATGTAGCAAAGGACATACTAAGAGAAGAGATAGAGCACGAAGCTTGGTTCTTGGAACTGCTTTATGGAAGACCTTCTGGCCATATGAGAAGAAAATTCCCTGGAGAAAGACCACATACCCAAAAACACTCAAGATCTCTTGGATAAACAAACTGTTTTAATGTCAATATCGAGTCGTATTTTGAAGTATTATTAGAATAGTGATTATTAACAAATTATTTATAACATATCAATTCCCCTTTTCGTACAAATGAACATAGATAGTGATCATGCAAGAAAAGCCCTAGTTGCTTTTGTTATTGAAAGGGCACTGCTAAAAATTAGCAAAAGTACACTAGACCAAGTCTCCAATAGCCTGTATGAAGAACATCATTGCTATTTGGGAGATTGCTATGAACGCCCAGAATACCTAGCTAAAGCGCTCAAAGACTTGTTTGGTAAATCACATATCATCATTGTGGAATCAATTAAAAAAGAACTAATAAATTTTGCAGAACATAAACTGATTGAAAGATTTCTTAAAGTGGTTTCAGAATAAGCAAAAAATAATTATAATTTTTTGATCGACTCTAGCGATCATTTTTTTATGTTATTTCCAATTTTGGAAGGGCAGTTTTTTATATGAAAATATTTGGCTAATAGTGGAGAAAATTGAGTGGTTTAGAGGAGAGTATTGGAATGTTAGCGGCATTATCAGATATGGTAAATGATATCAAGATTTCCTTAGGGCCGATCAAGATTAACGAATCTTTGAAAAAAGAAAATCATGAGAGATTCCCTTTAATGTATAATCTTTGTGTAATCAAGATAGGTTTAGAAATATTAAGATTAAAATTGGATAAAATTGACGATTCAACAAGTGAGCAATTTTCCAAAATTGATACAGCTATATCAGAGATGAGTGATGAAATTCTTGAATTAAGGGGACGCCAAGAATCATTGGTAAACTAAATTGTATTACATAATTTATCCCAAATCAAAAATGGAGGTTTAGTTATTGTCTACAATGCCCTATAAACGACCACTCGGTGTTACTGTAAGAGGATTATTTTATATTATAGAAGGAATCATAGCAATTTTTTGTGGAGTGTTACTTTCAACCACAGCCCAATACATAGAGACATACTTGAATAGATTCTCCCAAAGACAAGAGATCTCCATGTTGCTCCAAATTTTTGATGGTGATCTTAGTCGTATTTTGATTATTTGGCTTATAGTAGCTGGTAGTGCTGGAATAGTAATTGGTATCGGAGTCCTTAAAGGAAAAAGATGGGCTTGGAAAATTACAATAATTCAAACTTTGCTAAGTATAGCTACAGGAATGATTTACTTTTCATATACAAATACTGCGAATCCAATCAGTAAATTAATTGGAACAGCACTTGAATTAATTATCGGTATTGTGGTAATTTGTTATTTTTTTAAGCCACATGTACGGGCATATTTTAACAGATTGCCAACGCAGTAAAGAAAATGAGACAATAAACAAGTGTAAAAAGAGAGAAAGTCGTGAAATACTCTAGTTCTTATAAGCAGTTAAACCAATACATATCAGAATTCTATGGTTTTACAGACTCTAAACGTTGGCGCCAAGTGTGCACGTTGTGGAAAAAAATCGCTAGTAACTGATAATGTCACAGGAGAAAGGTTTTGTTCTGGGTGTGGTTTTGTTATTTCTGAACGCGTTGATGAAACAGGTCCTGAATGGCGTTCATTTTCAAAAGATGAATCAGATGACAGAAGTAGAACAGGCTCACCTACCTCACTTGCAATGCATGACATGGGACTTGCAACAATAATTGGTCATGCAAACAAGGATGTAACTGGAAAGCCACTGTCTGCATCAATGAAAAGCACCATAGAGAGACTCAGAACTTGGGACAGTAGAAGCCAAGTCCATGAACCTGCAGACAGAAACTATAGACAGGCATTTAGTGAGCTTGACAGACTAAAAGACAAGCTTGCACTTTCTAATGCAGTAATAGAAAAGACAGCTTACATCTACAGAAAGGCACTTGACAAGGGTCTTGTCAGGGGAAGATCCATTCCAGGCGTTCTTGCAGCAGCACTATATGTAGCATGTAGAGAGAGTGGAACACCAAGAACATTAAACGACATGTCACACCAAATCAATGTAAAAAGAAAGGACATATCACGATGTTACAGGCTCCTTTTGCGAGAACTTGATCTAAATATGCCAGTGGTAAATCCAATAATATGCACTTCCAGAATAGCAAGCGAAGCTGGACTAAGTGAAAAGGTAAAGCGACGAGCTCTTACCATCTTAAATGATGCAAGTGAAATGGAGATTACAGCTGGAAAAGATCCCATGGGATTAGCAGCAGCCGCATTATATCTTTCATGTGTGCTCAACGGAGAAAATACCACACAGAAAGTTATTGCAATGGCAGCTGGAGTAACCGAAGTCACAATACGAAACAGATACAAGGGATTAAGAGAATCACTAAAAATCTAGATTCTGCCTAAGATTTTTACCAAAACTTTTAGAATAGCTTTTAAATTTATTCTTACTAAATTTTACATTGTTTCTTCTGCTATAATGGTTGACGGGGTATTTGCTAACACGATGGTAGACCATCTTTTTTGTCCCGATGCATGCTTGTTGTCTTCACAGCTAGCACAAACTTGAGACTCATTGTATGTATAGGTACCACATTCACAAGAAGGACATTTGCATTCTATTGGGGATTTTGGCATAGTATTACATACTTTTGTTGTTATAATAAGCCTCTTATTAGAATGATAAAAAATTTATGAAAAAAATTCCAATAAAACTATTCCAATGTGTAACAATATTTCAAACATAGGTTGATACATGAGTAGTTTCGAAAAATCATCATGGCAACATTCAAGATTGGTGAAAATGTACGGATAATTGATTCACGTGAAAAATCTTTTCTGACATACACTGTCAAAGAAATTAAAAAAAGCATTGATGGAAAAGTTTTGTATCTTTTGAGATCAGAAACTGAATCTGTTGTACGCCTCTATTATGAAAGTAAAGAAACTCTTCTTGAAAGAGTGACATAAAAAGCAATTTGTAGAAAAGAAAAAAGAAGGATTTTAGTCCTCAAAGAATTCGCGAAGATCATCATGTTCCTCAAACTCAAATCTATCAAGAACGTCAAATTCAGTAGAGGTCACGTTGGATTTCTTCATGCATGTTATCAGATTGGAAAGATTATCTGAATTTGTATAGAATTGATCATAACATACTAGTTCCCACAAATCTAAACCCGTACTAAATTTCCTATTGAAGAGATTATTGTCTTAGTTTCTTTGCTTTCTCATAGCACTTTTCTGCTTCTTTCTTTTTACCCAGTTTCAATAGAACTCCACCCTTGTTGTGCCAAGCAACTGCAAATTCTGGTCTTATCTTTGTTGCCTTGTCAAAACACTCTAGAGCTTTCTCTAGTTTTTTTAAATTGAAAAAACAGACGCCCTTGAAGTTCCATGCAGCAAAATGCAGTGGTTTTAACAAAGTTGCCTTGTCAAAACACTCTAGAGCTTCTTCATATCTTTTCAAGTCAGAAAGACACACTCCTTTTAGGTTCCAAGCATCTGTTGATTTTGGATTTATTTGTAGAACCTTTTCATAGCAAGCAAGTGCATCTTCATGTTTTTTCAGATGAGAATGTGCATCGCCTTTTTTGAGCCAGGCATTTTCATATCTCGGCAACTGTTCCAGTGCTTTATCATAAAATACAATTGCCTCCTCATAGTTTTGTTTGGCAATAAATACTTCAGCTTGCTCATAGAAAGATACGGCGTCTTCAGGATAAATATCTGTAAACTTTTTTGTAATTTTTAATTCTGTTTTGTGATGCTGTTTCAGAGATTGGTAAGCGTCTGAAATTTGCTTAAACCTTGTATCGTTATCATCTGAAGAGTCTTTATCAGGATGGTAACGAAGGACAAGTTTTCTGTATGCTTGCTTGATCTCCTTCATGGAGGCCCCTGGTTTTAGCCCAAGTGTTTCATAGCATTGGTAAATATTCAATACGCTTTACAATCAAAGATCGAATCAAGTAAATCTTTCTTGGTGTTCATTTAGGGGTTTGAGGTGTTAAGTTATGGAAATTAAAAATGAGAAAAGATCTTCTATGGATTTGCCACAGTAACTGTTGCTGGAGCACCGACTTGGCTTGCATATATTGCAACACTGCTTGCAACACCTGCATCTACTGTTTTCAGCACTCCGTCAGGAAGTTTGAAGTAGACTATCGCTGCTTGTCCTGGCTTTAATGAGACTGGACCACTTGCTTGTGCCAAACACACTGTTGGGTTTATTGCAGTACCTGGTATCACTTCTTGGATGATCAGTGCATGTGTACTTGTTGCAGCATTACAGCTGGAAACTGCAAACATTCTTGCTGTACCTACACCTGTAGTTGTACTGTTCTTCATCATGTTGTTTGCATCAACAGCGGTATAGTTGAATGCCGCCTGTATGTTTTCACTAGTTACTTGTAGAGGATCACTGGTAAAGTACCAGTTTGAAAATGGTACGGCAGTACCTCTTACAGATATGGTATCTACGGAAATCAGCTTGTCTCCTGTGTTTCTAACGGCGGCTGCTCCCCACGCATATCCTTGTGATGCAGTAGAGTTGATCCAGATTTTGATACCTGATGTCGCAAGTCCTTGCGATTGTGCGCCTGTCTGGAAAAGACTTGTACCATAAATCACAACACTTGTTGCTAGAACGACAGATGCCACCAAGATAATCATAGTTGTTAGTACAGTGCTAATGGCCTTTTTGTTCTTTATTCTTGGGAACATGTCTTATTACAAAAATTACTAAATAGGTATTACATCAAAAGGGTGTAATTCTCAAGTACATCTCATACAACTACTCATATGAGAAAGGAAATGGTAAAAATGCCATCAACAACAGGCAGGACTCGGATCCACAGTGAAAGCGGACCCGATGGTTTTTCAACTGACAGTTAGTCCAAGAACCTAGTTTGTAAAAATAATTTTACAAAAAGATTCAGCCCTGCGTCTAAAAATTAGATTATTTGTATGACAAAACATTACTGAGTATATATAATGG
>QYQE01000049.1 GCA_007280335.1 Nitrosopumilales archaeon
GACCATAATGCACCCATGGCTTTGCAGTAGGTTTGCACAATTCACTTAGAGCTTCAACCAAAGCAGCAGTGTCATGATCACTTTTTGCTTCAAGCTCTTTTATCCTCTTGGAAGTTACCTTGCCAGAGCGTGCCATTTTTGCAATATTTTGTGCTACATCCTTTGGAATCATGCTAATTTCTGCTTGTGATTCTGCAGTGGTTGCCTCTATCTCAAGTTGATATTGGATTTTCTTTTCTTCATCAAAAATTTCTCGCATCTCTTTGGTGCCATATCGTCCACCATCAATTGGTAAAATTGGCATATGACAAATTTAAACTAAATAAGGAAAATAAACCTACTTATGATTTAAATTGTGCAGAAATCCGCTTTCCTCACTGAGATAGATGACATCTTTAATTCCAAAAAAAATTGGTAATATGGAATATAGAATTGAAGCTGACTCAAATCGTGGAATGAAAGTTCCTGTCACGATATACGCTGATGAGGCATTAATGCAAAAAATGATGACTGATAGAACACTTACTCAAGCAATAAATGTCTCAACTTTGCCCGGCGTCCAAAAACACGTCGTAGTTTTACCAGATGGACATGAAGGATACGGATTTCCAGTAGGTGGTGTTGCTGCAATGGATGCAGAAGAAGGAATGATTAGCCCAGGAGGTGTAGGTTACGACATTAATTGTGGTGTCAGACTAATACGAACAAATCTTAATGAAAAAGATGTAAGACCAAAACTCAAAGACCTTGTAACAGAACTTTTCAATTCAATTCCATCTGGAGTTGGATCAAAAGGAGCTGTCAAATTGAATTTTTCAGAACTTGATGAAGTACTGGTAAAAGGAGTACGCTGGGCTATCGATCACGGTTATGGTTCAAATGATGATGCAGACGTATGTGAAGAAAACGGTCAGATAAAAAATGCCGATCCAAATAAGGTATCACCAACAGCACGAAAACGCGGGGCTCCACAACTTGGAAGCCTTGGTTCAGGTAATCATTTTCTTGAAGTTCAAAAAGTACAAGAAATCCATGACAAAGAAGCTGCAAAAAGGATGGGCATCTATAACGAAGGACAAATTACTATTTTGATTCATTGTGGTTCTAGAGGCTTTGGTCACCAAGTGTGTAGTGATTATCTTAGAGTTTCGGAACAAGCACTACAAAAATACAATATCACTTTGGCAGACAGAGAGCTAGCATGTGTACCAAATTCATCTGAAGAAGGAGAATCATATCGAAAAGCAATGTTTGCTGCTCTAAATTATGCTTGGAGTAATAGGCAAATGATCACACACTGGACAAGAAAAGCCTTTGAACGAATATTCAAACAATCAGAGGCAGATTTGGATATGAAGCTAATCTATGATGTTGCCCATAATATTGCAAAGGTAGAAAAGCACAAAATCGATGGCAAGCTAAAATCTGTGGTTGTGCATAGAAAGGGCGCAACTAGAGCATTTCCAGCAGGAAGAGATGAAATTCCACAAAAATACCGAGACTTGGGTCAACCTGTCTTTATTCCTGGTTCTATGGGTACTGGTAGCTGGATTCTTTTGGGTCAACCTAATTCGATGGATCTAAGCTTTGGTTCAA
Source organism: Nitrosopumilales archaeon (assembly GCA_007280335.1). GTDB lineage: Archaea > Thermoproteota > Nitrososphaeria > Nitrososphaerales > Nitrosopumilaceae > TA-20. Next base: position 1,597 of record QYQE01000049.1, read on the forward strand.
CAGCACATGGTGCAGGAAGAATGATGTCAAGATCTGCAGCTAGACGCAACTTTACTGAGGTACAAGTACAAAAATCACTTGGAGATAAAGGAATTTTCATCAAAGCTCTTACAAGAGAAGGAGTAGTGGAAGAGACACCAGAGGCTTACAAAGACGTGGATGCTGTTGCAAATGTATCACATGAACTTGGAATCGCAACCAAAGTTGCAAAACTCGTTCCAATTGGAGTAATTAAGGGATGAGCGAAGAAGATAAAGAACTAGAACTTTTAAAAGCAAAAAGATTGCACGAGATGCAAAAAAATATTACCGAACAGCAAAAACAAGAGGAACTAAAGGCGCAGAAACCTTCTCCGTCAAATACTCCATCTACAAGAGAAATTCTTGTAAAACAACTAGGTTATCGCGGTCTTGAAATTCTTCAAAATGCAGAAAGCCAATTTCCAAATGAAACCAAAATGGTTGTAGACAAGCTTGCTGAGCTTATCCAGTCAGGAGAAATAACAGAAGTACTGGACGGTGGAAAACTACTCGCTCTTTTTCGCTCTATTGGAATTCGTGTGAGGGTAGAAACTACTATTCATGTAGAAGAAGATGGAAAGCTTGTTTCATGGTCTGATAAATTAAAAGAGCGTACAATGGAGCCTAAAGAAAGCACTTCACAAGAAACTTCTGAACAAAATACTCTGTAATCTTTATCACGTAATTAATAGAGTAAAACTAGTTCTGAGTCCTAAATTTTCTTAATCTATAAAATGCATAGATAAGCACAAATGGTATTCCGCCAAGTAAGAATGAGACAACAACATTTCCTACCAAAAATCTCATGGCAAGTTGTAAACCCAAGAATAACGTGATCATTGCGGGAATTAAACCAAATAATGTGAAACGATGACTCCGTTGCTTGAATTTCTCAATATCGATATACGGGTATTCTAAATGATGGTAAATTATAGGCATAATAAAAAGTGAAACTGATGTCGTTATTGAAAGTAAAGATATCAAAAGGACGATTTTATCTATGAGGATAAAGCTAACCGAGGAATTAATAGAGATATTTAACAAAAATCCAAATAGAAACCCTGAAAAAGATGTTAAAATTGCACTTTCTCTTAATACTGCCCCATAATCTTTTGCCAGATCATCTTTGCGCCCTTTTTCATCTTCATCTTTGTCAACCAATTTTTCTATCCTGAATATGCATAACTTCAATCACAAATGAGGCTTTCCATTTTCAAGATTTAGTTAAAGACAAAAGTAGGTAAAAAAATAAGATGCTATGAGCTATAAGGCAGTAACTGTTGAAATTGCTACAACAAAATACGAAACTGATAGAGAACTTATTTCTTTAGCAATGGAAAGTCTTCAATCATTATGTGGAATAAAAGATAGTTTTTTGATAAGTAATCCAATGGAAAGATTTGGATGGGCTTTTTTTAAAATATTATTAAAAGTAGAATTACTTCTTGCTATGCAACAAAAACTTGCCGATCAGATTGCAATCTCAAAAGGAAAAGAGCACGAAGATAAATTTATCAGTTTTCTAACAATTTTTTTTGAATATAATAATTGTAAAGTAAAAGTAAAACTATTGGAAGATTAAACTCTTCTTCCTCTTTTACCGCCTTTCTTGCGGGTTGTGTCATGTGGTATTGGAGTTACGTCGTCAATTCTTCCAATCTTAAAGCCACCTCTTGCTAGTGCTCTTATTGCTGCTTGTGCTCCTGGGCCTGGCACTCTAGCTCCTACTCCTCCTACAGCTCTTACTCTAATGTGAAGACCAGTAAAGCCTCTATCATGTGCAACTTCTACAACAGCACCTGTGGATTTCATGGCTGCATATGGAGATGATTCGTATCTGTCTGCATTTACGTGCCTTCCTCCAGAACTAATCGCAACGGTTTCGGCACCAGAGAGATCTGTGATGTGAACAATTGTATTGTTATAACTACTATAGATATGGGCAACTCCCCATTTTTCTTTAGCTTCTTGTTCTGACAACATTTCAAAAGTCACCTATGGGTTTAAAAAACATTAGGATTTGAAATGAAGCCAGCCACACTTTTTCACAGGAATTAGTTTGTTTTCTTTACGGTAAACAACATTTCGACCATTTGTAACATATCCAATTTCAAACAAGGGCGTTTTGTACATCTTTGCTGATTGTCTAACTTTGTCTAAATCATGTCTTGATACTGTAGATACGATCTCGTATTCTTCACCGCCGCAAAAAACAAGATCTGTTAATTTGATTTTGTTTTTCTTTGCAAATTTTTCTACATCTGGTTTGGTAGGAAGTTTTGTAATTACAAATTTTTTTCTACTCTGTCTACTCATCTCGTTTAAAGTAGCAGATAATCCATCACTTGAATCCATTGACGATGAAATATAGTCTGAAATTCCTAAACCAAATTCTAGTCTTGGCGTTGGTTTGTTTACATGTTGTTTGCATTTTTTAGTAAACTTTGCATCTGCTTTAAGATGCTTTAAAATGATTTTCAATCCCGCAGAACAATAACCAAATGGGCCCGATGTGATAATTACATCATTTATCCTAGCACCACTTCGTTTGACTATTTTTTTTGAAATGCCAAACATGGATACATCAATCACTATTTCCTTTCCCTCATTTACATCGCCACCAACAATTTTGACGCCATATTCTTTTGATGCCATGGAAAAACCAGCGGCCAACTTCTTTATCTTGGATCTGGAAAATCCTTTTGGAATTGCAAGGGAAACAGTAGCATATTGTGGCTTTATTCCCTTACAGGCAAAGTCACTCACACACGCAACCATGCTTTTTCTAGCAATCTCATTAATTTTCATGCCCGGTGGCACGTCTGTACTTTCAACTAGCATATCAGATTTGGCTATAACGGTATCTTTGCTCATTCTTAGAATTTCTACATCCTCAGGTACGAATTTTGACTTTTTTCTAAAACTTTGCTGAAATATCCTAATTATTTCTGCTTCGTCTGGCTTGCTCATAGCTTTGATTAACTAACTCTGTAACTTGTTTTTGAATATTCTTTGCTTTTTTCAAATTATTTGATTCAGTGGATATTCTTATGATGTGTTCAGTATTTGATTGTCTTACTAGTACCCAACTATCTTCGTCAATGATTGATTTTATTCCATCAAGTGTAATTATTTCGCTGTATTGTTTTTTCATTTTGTCTAACAAAATTTGTAATGTTTTTTTATGAAATACAGATCCTACTTCAACTTTAGTTCTTAATTGGAAATACTGCTCCATGAATTTCATGACATCAGTAAAGGTTCTAGTTCCAAGCATACCAGCTATTAATCCGCTAGTCAATATTCCATCTCTACACATGTTGAATTCTGGCAAGATAAACCCTGCACTACTTCCCTCGCCTCCTGCTTGTGACTTGGTTTTTATCATTAAATCCACCACATTTGCTTCCCCTACTTTTGATCTTTGAACTTGACCTCCATGTGTTTTAATAAATTTCTCAACAGAAACACTAGTGTCTATACTCAAAACAAAGCGCTTGTATCCTATCTCAAGTGCTTTTGCAATACCTAGCCCAAGAGTTATGTCTGGCGCCTGTTTTTTTCCGTTTTTTACAACTACTAGTCTATCTCCATCAAGATCAAATGCAAATCCTATGTCACACTTTTTTGTTGCTAAACATATCTCTGTAAGATTCTCAGATGTAGGATCAGGACCATGTGAAGAAATTCCAGGCTTTCCATTGATTTTCTGTATCTTGCAACCAAGAGTTTCAAGCATTTTTGGTGCAACTTCAAATGCCGCCCCCCCACTAACATCTATCGCAACTTTTGGTGATCCTTTTACCTTGCCAATTAATTTTATGGCGTCTGATATGTATTTAGAATTTATCTGGAATTCTGAACCTATTTTTTCTTTTGAAAACTTGTTTTTCCTAGTGATCCATTTTAACTCTTTTTCATTTATGCCTCTTCCATCCATGATGAATTTCAGACCATTCCATTGTAGGGGATTGTGTGATGAAGTGATTATTAGACCACTTCCGTATTTTCGTGATTCTCTAAAAGCAACTGGCGTTGGTGCAATTCCTAAATTGTATACATCAAGTCCTCTTTCCATCAAAGAAGCAATGGCAATCTCACTTACAATTTTACTTGAAGGTCTTGTATCTTGAGCAACAACACATTTTTTTGATTTTACTAACAAAGAAAAATTCTGGCAAAATTTTATTATGTCACTAAGGGTTAGGTCATGACCAAAAATTCCTCTCACCCCAGAGATGGATACTTTCAATGAATCCAAAGCGCAAAGGCTTTTTATAAACTCTGATGACATTGCGAACCATTGCCTCGATAGCTCAGCCTGGTAGAGCGAACGCCTCGTAAGCGTTAGGCCGTGGGATCGAATCCCACTCGAGGCTTTATCATTAAAATTGAATTTTTTATTATTTTTCTGTTACAATAACTGCCTAATTTGGAAAGTTTTATTATTAAAATTAAATCTATAGACTGTGACTCTTTTTTTCAGATTCCTCGAGATTTTCTATATCTATTTCGAGTTCCTTACCCAATCCTTTCCACCACATTGAAATCTCTGTCACATCTTTCCTCTTTCCTTACACCAATATCCGCCTTTATAGATCTGTCGGTTTTCTTCTATTTGATTAATTTAAATGAAAAGTTCATTTGTATGAATAAAAAGTAGCGATCAAAAGATTTATTCAAAAATTTTCAAACATTTTTTTCTTTAGTTTTTTTCTTTTTTGCTCTGTACATGACTACTCCCAAAGTACCAGCAGCAAAAAACCAAAAAAGTGTCATATTGGGACCGCTTGATCCTCCTCCAAACATGGCATAAAGCATTCCTCCTATCAAAGCAAAACCAATGGCTTCGAGTGTTTTACTCATAAATTTCTAAAATCTGCGTATTATATTAAAGATCAAAAATAGATTAGTTTTAAAATATTCGCTATGGCTTGTTTTGGATTTAAAGATCTAAACCAAAAGTATCTGCAAGGGTTTGGAAGTTCTTGTATGATTCCAAGTATTGCTTACCCTTTGAAGTTATGATAAAGGCATTTTTGCCATCAAATTCAATTTTGTTTATTAGGCCTGCGCCAGTAAGATTATCGATAAATTTGCTTAGTCTAGAATGTGAAAGATTAGCTTTTGTTAAAAGTGAGGTTACGTTTATGCCGCTTACTCCACTCTCTTCAGTAACTGTAAGTAAATCACTAACTATCTGCATGCTAGTTCTATAGGTAACCATATTTAGTGAATATATAATTTGGTGATATAAGGGTATTACGCCTGATCTTCAACTATTGTACGAAGAATATTTAGCTACTATCATCATCTAGAAAGACCTGGAATGCAAGAGTTTTATCCATTTTTAACGCAATAATAATGTGAATTTTGAATGTATTCAGGATTGCTCAAATTGTTGTATTGAACGAGAATATTATCCTACCATAAAGTTTGGCAAAATAGGCGTTCTAATTTTGCCTGAAGAAAAGGAGAAAATAGAAGCATATGCAAAAATCCACAATCTGGAAGTTTCAATTCTCCCCCGTATTGGTATTTCACATGAAAAATCTGGTGGGCCCACCAAAATTATTGCATATCAGCTAATGGGGAAAGACTTTAACGGTAATACATGTCCTTTTTTGGATACTGAAAGTAGTGAAAGGTCTCCGCATGGCGGTTATAAATGTAAAATATATCAAAACAGACCACTTGCTTGCAAAGCATACCCTGTAATTGAATCGTCTCCTATCACGTTGGATTCAAAGTGCAAATTTTGTGAAAAGTGTGGTACTACTGCAACAAATGTAAATCAAGAAGTAGAATCCCTTGTTAATATTAAAAATAAAATGAAAACAAATGCTCCTTTTGTATGGCGATACGCTACAGGTATAGGTGATGAACACAACAAAAATAAAATTGCTACTGGTTGGTTTTTAGAAATTTAAGATTTGTTTACCCTTTCATGAGTTCCTGGATATGTTTCAAAGATTTTTTGTGAATAACATTTACTACACAAAAATCCTTTGATATTCCATTTTTCCATTGGATGATAGACATGATCTAACTGTCCATTACATAGAGAACACTTTTGATTTTCTTCCAACGTGATAACATTTCTTAATTTTCGTTATAAAAATCATGTTAAATACTACTATTTTATAGAATAAAGCTGCGGTAGACTGGATGGCTAGATGCGGACCTCCTGCAAGAGACCTTATCGGTCACCCATCTGCCGCTATTTGTTTAAAAAACTTAGAAAAGATCTTGTACTATCTTTTTTATACTGCCTATCTCGTCTTCTTCTTGTTTTATCTTCTTTTCAATTACTCGTATCATGGCATCTTGCCATACGTGATGAGAAAAGAAATTGTGATACGTATTTGCTGCAGTCATCTCATCATCTACAACTGTATCCTCTAGAAATTTTGTCACAATGACATCTGTGAGTTTTAAAATTCGTTGATTTAGTTTGAAACTCTTGAAAATGGGTTCAAGCTTTGCTATGTCTTCCTTGAAATCCCCCCTCGTAAGCAAAATTTTTTCATGTAGAATTTTAAAATATACTGCTACAAAAAATAGTGTTGCATATCTCTTTGTCTTATGACCGCCTTTCTTTCCATAGTTTAGTATTCTCTTGGCATATTCTTTTACAATATATGGATACAAAAGTAATCTTAAATCATCTTTGAGTCTCTCATTGAAGACTTCGTCATATTTGCTACCACGTGGCAAAAATTGTGCAGGAGAGCTGTATGACTCTGTAGGATGTTGTTCTATTCCAGCTACAAATGCCTGTATGGCATCTTTTGCGACAATTACTTTTTTATGATTTTCAGGAAGATACTTGTTATATATTGAATCTCCACCAAACTCACTTTGCTGAGATTTTGCCTTGGAATCAAAAGAGCCAGCTTGAATCTCATAGAAATATCCAAAGTTTTCCATTTGTGATTTAATTGATTTGTGGAAATCCATAAGGGAAACCAAGTCTTTTCCTCTCACTGCATTTTGGGAATTTCTATATTTTGTAATGTTATTTTGATCTTGCTCATCAGCAGCTTTGATAATTGTTACCGTTATGCTGCCCTCTAGATTATGGGTTCGTTTTGCATGATCCAAAATCGAATTTGATGTTTGAGCTCCATTTACTATTTGGGGTGCATGTAAAAGTATTACATTTTCCTCCAATTCTTCAAAGTCACTTACAACAATGGTGATTCCGTTGTTATAATAGAAAAATTTGTTAGGTGATTCTTGAAGGGTCTCTCTTAGACCTTTATTCACCGTTGTTTTGAATTGCATCCATTGTCTGATATTAGATTCAAAAACATAGTCTCGGTTTTTTGTAACAAAATGTGTTAACTCCCTTAGTTTTAAAATTCCAAGTAGAGTGTTTTGATATTTTAGTTTACTTTCAAGTTTTATAGAAGCTTTTTTACCTGCAGCCGGTTTTTTTATTCTATCCCAAAGCCGTTGAACGATTATTTCAATATCAAATATCTCAAGTGACTCTTGATTTTGATATTCTACTTTTTGATCTGTCACATATACGCATTCAACTTTAAGATTTTTTTCTCGTATTTGAATTACCAAACGAGCTAGTTCTGGCCGCATTTTTGAAATGTCTTTGTATTGTAAATTCCTAACATCTTCTTTGAACTTGGCAATAGCTTCCATGGAATGGGAAGTACCATACTTGGATTGAAAGAGGTAAATTTTATCATCAGAAAAGTCAACTGGAAGATATGCATCTATGCCTAGATCATTTGCACCATCTACAATAGCATCAGTGGCATCATCTTCTGTTGCTTCAAAAACCCTAGTGAGCACCCAATGAAGAAAATTATGTCCTTTTTCTACTTCACTTTGTGCATCTTCTGAATATTCCCTTATGCTATCTCGAATATTTTGTGCAAAACCTTCTAGGGGTTGTCCATTTGTAATTTGTTGCAAAACAGGACGAGCTCCAGGGATGAATTCTAATAGACCGTTAGATCTTTCCGTCAAACTAGCATGATTAGAAATTGGTGTATTTAGAGAAGTTGGTTATTATGATATAATGAAAGGTGAGGAAGGGATTCGAACCCCTATTGATTCGCTTTGCAGGCGAACGCATAACCTCTCTGCCACCTCACCGCACTCAAAAAAGATTTCAATGAACAATTAAATCTTTTAGATCAGAATTTTGCAAATTGTTTTGCAGCAAGCCTGACGTCTTCAGCTTTTACAGTCTTTCTTCCGGCATGCCCTGACATGTCAACGGCACTTTTTGCTATCGCAACTCCAATCTCTTCTAGAATCCTTCTTAATTCATCTGCTGATTCATCACTAACTCGTTCCGCTCCGGATTTCTTTAAAATGCGATACATTGCAGAAAGACCAAATTCAGATGATGTCATGTGATGATTTTTCTGAACTTTCATAAAAGACTTCAAGTGGAAAAAAACCTACGTAGGAATCGATTTCTACAGACTAACTTGATGTCATCTTTTTATCTAGATTTTCGTGTGTTACTATTTTAAGGACAGAAACAAAGGTTTTGTATGAGTTGGCTTACTGATGCCCACATTCATCTTTCCGATGACGAATTTTCAAATGATCTACCATTTATTATTAATTGTATGAATAAATTGAGAATACGAGCTTGCTGTGTGTCTGTAGATCTTCAAAGTTCAAAAAGAACACTCGAACTTGGTAAGAAAAGTAATTTGATATTGCCATTTATTGGCATTCATCCTGAGAAAGTATCTTCGAATGATTTAGAACCAGTTGTTAATCTAATAGAAGAAAATTCAAAATATATTTCTGGAATTGGTGAAATCGGACTTGACAAAACATATGTTTCAGATGAAATTGGATTCAAAAATCAAGAACTGGTTTTCCATAAAATGCTATCATTAGCTGAAAAACTGAAAAAACCAATCTCCGTCCACTCTAGGGCAACATTAGAGGAAATACTATCTATATTGCCATCTTATTCCATTTCTAGTATCTTACTACATTGGTTTGCAGGTAGTAAAAAACAACTAAAAACAGTAATGGAACGTGAATATTTTGTTTCGTATGGACCTGCTATGCTATATGCAAAAGATAAACAAGTTTTACTTTCAGAAACTAGTGCAGAAAGGATCCTTGTAGAAACAGATGGTCCTGTGAAATTTTCAAGATGCTTTGGATATAAAGTAGGACAGATAGCCTTTCTTCCAAGTGTTGTATTTTGTGCTGCAAAAGTCTTACACACAACGTATGATGATATCTCAAATCAATTAGAACAAAATTGTAAGCACTATCTTGGTGTATAGGTATAAAAAACCCCTGTTGCCAATCGAAGACGTGAACAGAATCAAACGAATTTCAACAGAGGTACTAGCTATCTATAAAGAGAAATTCGGAACTGATTTTGCACAAAATAAAAAAGTACTCGATCAAGTTGCTATTGTTAGATCTAAAGGCCTCAAAAATGAAATTGCGGGATACATTACAACATACATTAAGCGTGAGATTGAAGAACAAAATGAGAAAGAAGCTCAAAGAATAGAAGCAACAGAATCTGTTGAGCCAGAAGGACTGCAAGAAGAAATATTAAATTAATTTTATACCTGAATTTGCTCTTGTTAATTTGAATCAGAAATTCAATATAGGCAAGAATCTACATTTGACTAATGATAACGATAAAACTTCTAGGAGGAGCAAAAAAATCGTTTTCTACCGATAAATTAGAAATTGATAATGACTTCATATCAGTATCCAAATTAATAGAACTCCTTCAGGAAAAGATTCCAAAAAACTTGCCACAATTAGACGTAAACAATATGTTGATTGCAATCAACGGCATTGATTCTTCTACCTTGGAAGGCTTGACAACTATTCTCAAAGATGGGGATGTAATTAGTATAATCCCTGTAATTCATGGCGGGAATGCGAAAAGAACATGGTTTAACATATTAAAAACTAGAATAGAATTGATAGGAATAAAAAATGATTTTGATGATCCAATAAAATTTCTTGAAGATTTACGTCAAAAGCACATAGATTTGGTAATTCAAGGCATATGTTCTACTTATGTTCTGAACTTGGAACATGCAAAAAAAGTAATTACAATTTCTATTGTAGCTCAAAAAACCGATAGTATGCTTTCAAACAAACTTGAAACAGACACTTTAATGCGATTTGCCTGTACGAGACAAATTAATGAAGCAATTCAAAAAGTTGGCATGAAAAGACGAGAAAATTTTATTTTAATAGCAATTGGAAAAAAACCATCTCTTGATAAGCTATATTCCTCATTGAAACATCTCTTAACATCTGTTGTTTTTCCAAAAAATAACTCTAATTTTCTAAAAAAAGAATTTAGAATATCTGCAAAACAGTTACAATCCGTGAAGTCACTTACTCCGCTTGAGGATTTGCTTGCAGAAAAATCGGCCGTCCTATTCAGATAAACTGCGTTTTAATTTTTGAGTACTCAAAATATCATTTTCTTTTAATATTGAAATGCCTGTTTTATTTCCAAGAATCTCTACTAGTATTATCCAATCAAATCTTTCAAGGGATACCTTGTTATCTATTTTGTCTGCAATTGCATCGATTATTTCCTTTGTTGAAATGGCAGAATGTCTCTTTTCAACTGTTATTCTATAAGTGTCTTCAATTCTCATTATTTTTGCATGGTTGAGTACAGAATTCACTATGTTTTGTTTTTCAGTAATTACTGTTTCCTGGATAGGTATAATCCTGTGACAATATCTCATACTCCATGGTTCTTCCAGTATTTTTTCTTGAATTTTTTTAATCACTGAAAATGGTTCAAGTGTAGTAATACAAGTCACAATCCCTGAAAGATTTGTTATGTTTATCTTGCTGTTATTGTCCCCAAAACTTTCTAAAATCATGGTTATCTCTTGAGCAGCTTCGTCTTCAAGATGGCGACTAGATGTTACAATCAGATTCAAAGTAATGTTGTTAGCTCCGTTTCGGTTATTTTCCCAGGTCTTAATATTTTCAAATCACCTTCAACTATTTCTACAACGGTGGATTCATTCGAATTTAGTATTCTTCCACCATCCAGGAAAACATCAAATCCTGAAAAATTCTCCAATACCTCCTTTGAATCAGAAAATGGTGAATTTCCAGAATAATTTGCGCTAGTTCCAACTATGATTTTACATTCCTTCAAAAGTGATAGCACGCATGGGTGATTAGGAACCCGTACAGCAATTTTATCATCCAGCTTCATAGATTCACCAACTTCACCATCTTTTAATTTTAAAACTAGGGTTATTGGTCCTGGCCAGAACCTATCTGCAATTTTGTTAGATAATTTATCAAATATAGCTATTTTCGATATCTCTTTTTTTGAATATCCCAAAACAGGAAAATTTTTGGATTCTGTCCTTTTCTTTATCCTGTAGATTGCATCAACGGCTTTTGGATTTCGCGGATCACATCCTATGCCATAAACTGTATCTGTAGGAAACACAACTAAACCGCCTTTCTTTACTGTAATAGCAGCTAATTTGATCCCATCTGGATCGCAAGCAACAATCATAATTTTTTCAAAAGGAGGCGAAGTAAATTATGTCTTGTTATTAAACAATATAAGATTGATTAACGTACCATTATCTATGGATGAAGAAATTCAACAATGTCAATGTCCACCTGGAGGCGAAACATATGTCAATGAAGACGGTATGGACATTTGTGTTTCATGTGGTGGTTGGGTAGGAGCTTCCGTCTAAAAGATTATTGTTGAAACAACGTATCAACGGGACTTCAATTATCTACATTTGATGTTTCAAAACTAAAAATTGCTATCAACCTAAATCCTTAATAGTAATTTACTTTTGTCTACTGACGATGTCAGACGAATTCGATAATGGCTTTGAGGATGATTTTGATGATGTCGAAGACGAAGAAGATGTAGAAGAAGATAAAAGCTAAATTCTTAAACCAAATGTTTCTGCGAATTCTCTGAATCCGCGATATGCCTGCAAAAATTCTCTTCCTCTTGAACTAATCTTATACTTACATGCTCTGTAGGAGCTTGTTTGTTCTAAAAGGCCTTGCTGCACTAATGTTTCTAAAATTTTTGATATTCTTCCATAAGATATGTTAGCTTTTCGTATGAGATAGGTAACACTGGCACCAGCCTCATCTGGTATCTCATCTCTCGTAGTGGTAAGTATGTCCCCAATTATACTCATGTGAGTTCTATATGTTGCCGCCAAATTTCATACCTCTCAATGGAACTTTGGAGATGGGTACAAACAATGCTCCCAATCCTACTATCTTAGTTGAGATTGATATCACATAAAGGACTGATTTTGGAAACACTATGGAATACCATCCAAGAAATTCTCCTAATGCAAGGAGCCCTAGACCAGAAGCAACGAAAATCGTACTAGTCTTCCTATTTTCCATATATGACATTATTGTCTCTATTGTCCCATATACCAATAGGATGAAAGAAATTGACCTTATAATATGCTCAATTGAATTACCTGGAATGATGAAAAGTGGTACAACAATTGATTTCAAATATCTTGATTTGGGGAAAAATGACTTGATGCCATGAGAAAATGCGATAAAAAAATATCCTACTGTCTGAATTCCAATTCCTAAAGTTTGGATTCCTGATTCTATTTTTCCAGAATGAATGAAAAAAGAATCACCCATATATCCTAAACCTACAACACCAAATCCTATGCTTATTGACAAAAAAGCGACTGTTAAACGGAAAAGTGTTGGACTTCCAGTATTTTTAAAACCAATATGTGCAAAAATTCCTATGAGCAGACCTACTCCAAAACCTACTAGATTAAGAATTATTTCAAGTACAAATTCCAACTAATCGCAGTATCATTCAAAATTAATTAAGTCTTACAGGTAAATTTTTTCTACCAATCGTCAAGAGTTCCAGCTGTGGTGCCTTCTGTAGTAGAAGCATAATCTCCTAGAACATCAGAATATCTGGCATCCTTGTATGTAAGATATTTTACATATTCACCATATGTCATATCAAGTGAGCAATGTGAACACTTGACGAATGAAAAATCATCTCCCATCTCTGCTATATCGTTGCATTTTGGGCATTTTATCTTCACATCATATCTATGTTAATTACTCTAATATCTCTTTTTTAAAAGAATAAATTGCGACAATTTGTTGTCACGTTATGGAAAAAATATGTACCAAATGTAAAAAAGATATTCCAGCAGAAGTAGAACTTGATCCTATGGCCGCAAATTATCCTTGCTGTAATGAATGCTGGGCTGAATGGAAACAATATAGAGTTATGGTTATGAATGAAATGAAGCTTGACATGTCAATGCCTGATCACAGAAAAGTTCTGAAAAAATATGAAAAAGTCTTTGTTGGTGTTTTAACACCGGAAGGTGATGTTGTAAACTTTGCCGATGAAAACAAACGAAATCCCGAAAAACCAACCTAAATTCCAAGCTCAATTTTTGCACTATCTGGTATTGTGAGAAGCAATCTCTTTTTTTTATTATCATCCAAAACATCAGTTATTTTTTTAACTGATTTAGAAATTGTATCCTTTTCACCTTGATTCAAGGATAGATACACTTCCAAAATTCCATCTAGATTAAATAAAATGATTTTTTGTGGATTTTTTGTAATTTCGTTAATGTATGTCATAAACATGACCATTCTTTGCTCTTCTGTTAAAGTACTCAAAATTTCAAGCCAAGTCTTAAACAACTTTGAAAATTTATCAAATGGGATCGTAGGTCCAGCTTGAAGGGCATTATTTATTATCTCCATTTTATCTGACGATGACATTGAAAAAAACTCCATCAATCTTTTTTTCAGAATAGGTTTTCGAAGAAACTCTGGAAGACTTGCTAATGAAACTATGATATTTCCAGCATAGTTTGGTTCTGACAACAAAATTGCACTGACTCACTTTGTTAAAATTGTATTGGTATAATTTGGCTTAAATATGTCCAGCTATGTTTTCCTTGTATGCCTTCAACAGTTATTGTGGGTGGATTTTATGGAGACGAGGGGAAAGGTAAGATAATTTCCTATCTTGCAATGAAAGATAATCCTGTGATTGCTGTAAGGGGAGGTGCAGGTCCAAATGCCGGTCACACAATTGAATGTGATAATAAAAAATATAAAGTAAGAATGTTGCCAAGTGCATTTTTGAACAAAAATACTAGACTTCTTATTGGACCTGGAGTCGTGATAAGTCCAGAAATTCTTTTAAAAGAAATAGAAGAGTTTGGGGTGTCTGATAGATCATTTGTAGATTTTCAATGTGGAATTATTGAAGAATCCCATAAAGCAGCTGACTCTCAAGGTAGGTTGAAAGAATCAATTGGCAGTACTGGTTCAGGTACTGGACCTGCTAATGCAGATAGGGCAATGAGAACGCTAAAACTTGCCAAAGATATAGACTCTCTAGCACTTTATCTTGAAGATGTGCCTAATGCCATTAACTATGCTTTACAACAAAACGAGAACATTCTAGTTGAAGGAACACAGGGGACATTTCTTTCACTATGGCATGGAACATACCCGTATGTTACATCAAAGGATGTTACTGCGTCAGGAATATGTTCTGATATTGGACTTGGACCAAAGAACGTAACTGATGTAATGGTAGTTTTCAAGGCTTATGTAACTAGAGTTGGTACAGGTCCTTTAAAGAACGAACTTTCTCCAGAACAAACAACTACAAAAGGATGGCAAGAAATTGGAACGGTAACTGGAAGACAAAGAAGAGCTGCTGAATTTGATTTTGAACTTGCAAAAAGGGCTATCATGCTTAACAGCGCAACTCAAATTGCCATAACCAAGCTTGACGTAATTTTTCCTGAATGTGCACACATGCAATCTTTTTTGGATCTTAGCTCACCAGCAAAATATTTCATCAAATCAATCGAAGATCAACTTAAGGTGCCAGTCACTCTTATTGGTACTGGTCCAGACGTGAATGATATAATTGATAGACGAGAGTCATAAAGATTAGGCTAGTAACTAACTACCTTTTAATGGGGTATTTTTTTCAAGAAATCTATGATAAAACTGCCACATTACATTCAAGTTGCTGATATAATCGAATTTTCAAGACTAGTATGTGCGTTTGAAAGAGTTCCCCGTACCTCTTTTTCATTTGATCTTGATGGTCAACATGTTATTTCTGTACAAATGGATCTTCTTAAAGAAAAACCGGTAATCTATTTTACTCCAATAGATAAGATTGGTCATTATCTTTCCTATGGTTTTAAGGGAGGAAAAGAAGATTCTGTGATTGTTAATACCATCACAAATCCTACATATCTTTATTCACCAATTGTTAGAGTAAAATCATTACCTCCATCTCTAAAACCAGAAACAAACAAAGAATTAGAAGTAACTTATGAGCCGCTTGAGCTTGAAGACATTACAAGTCTGATAAAATTAAGCTATGGATTTGAAGAAGCACCATTCCCGCTTTTTGCTTTTCAAAATGGAACAAATTGGATGATAGGCGTCTTTATGAATTTTAATGAATCAGATGAAGTATCCTATTTTTGTCATGTCAAATTAGATAGCGAACCAACAAAACCCTTTTTGAAATATTCAAGTAAGGATGGATTGGAACCAACTTTTGTAAGTGCTATAACCGAGCACGGTTATTCTTACCTTAAAGTAATAAAACTAAAAGATAAACATCCCCTAGTTAAATTATGACTGATTATAAAGCAAGAATAAGAGAATCTGCATCTGGTAAAAGCAGAATCATATTGGCTAACGATTTGGAAAGCCCATCAATTCAAAAGCTAGAAAGTAATACAATAAAAAACATAAAAACACTAAATAAATTTCTATGTGCAATTAAATTTAATTTTCATCTGATCTTACCACTTGGAATGAAGAGTCTTACAAAAATAAATCGTGTTGCTCATGATGCAGGCTTACAAACTATTGCAGATATAAAATTAAATGATATTGGAAATACAAATAAAATTGCAACTGAGAAATTGTGGCAAGCAGGATTTGATGCAGTAATCGTAAATCCAATAATGGGCTCCGAAAATCTACAAAGCCTTATTGAATATGCACATAAAGATGACCATGGAATAATAACACTTGTTCATATGAGTCATCCTGGTGCAAAATTAGGATATGGTCTTACTGTATTACAGAACAAAAAGACGTTAAAAATTAATGAATTATTTTTGGAATGGTCTTGTTCTATGAAAGCAGACGGCATTGTAGTTGGTGCAACAGTTCCCCAAATAATAAAATCATGCTACAAAAAGGCAAAAGGACGATGTGACATTTATTCTCCAGGAGTTGGTACACAAGGCGGAGATCCAATCACTGCAATTCGGTCTGGTGCAAATTATCTCATTGTTGGACGAACAATTTTGAATGCAAAAGATCCTGTTTTGGAAGCAAAAAAACTTCAAGAATTAAGTCTGGGAGTCTAGTTTCCTACTTTTTTTATTACATTTTGTGCATTCTTGTAGGTTAGTTTCTTTAATGCGTCATTATATCCAAGCCAGATAAATCCTTGATGCTCATGAGAAATCTTAACATCTGCGGTATTTGTTTTAGCAAGAAAGAAAAAAACCTCTTTGTGAACTAATTCTCCTACCCGCTGATAATGATACTCTACCTTATCTTCAAAACCATCGACAAAACTTACGTCAGTTATGCCCGTCTCTTCCCTGATTTCTCTTATTACTGTCTCCTTTAGAGTTTCACCTTCCTCGATATTTCCCTTGACAAAATCCCAATGACCAGAAGGATAGTTTAGAAGAAGATACATCTTGCCAGAGGGAGTTTCTCTAAATAAAACGGTCCCTGCTGATCTTTCCTCGATCATTACTTAGGACAACTAGTTCAGCTACGTATTCTTTTCTACTATTTTCCTAATCTTCTAGCTCTTCTTTGGAATGTTCTAATTGCTCTCATGAGATCTATCTTCCTAAATTCCGGCCAGTATACATCCATGAAAACAAGCTCACTGTAAGCACTTTGCCATACCAGAAATCCACTAAGCCTCTTTTCTCCCGAGGTCCTCAATATCATATCTGGTGATGATTGTGGAAGATGTGATGTATAAAGACAGGATTCAATAACGTCTTTGTCTATTGCATTGACATCGAGTGAGCCTTCCTTGATCTTGACAGCGATCTTTTTTATAGCATCTACTAATTCGTTCTGACCACCATAAGCTATAGCTATGTTAAGATAATGATTATCATAATCCTTTGTAGCCTCATCTAGTCTATTCAAAACTTCTTTTAGAAATTCCGGCAATATCTCAACACGACCAATAGCTTTTACCCTCATGCGATTTTTGTGTATTCGTGGATCGTTATACAATTTTTCAAGTCTTGTTTTTATCAAACCATAAAGATAATGTAATTCGGCATCATCGCGAGCCAAATTCTCTTCGGATAAAACATAAAGTGTTATTATCTTTATGTCAAGTTCTTCACACCAATCTAATAACTTTTCAACAGCATCAGCTCCACTGAAGTGACCGTCCATCTTTAGAACTAGATTCCTTTTTGCCCATCTCCTATTGCCATCCAATATTATTGCAATATGGTTTGGAATTACCCCATCCCTGATTTCCTTTTCAAGCTTGTTAGAATAGATTTTATAAAAACCAGCTAAATGAAGAGCCTTTTCTTTTATTCCGATAGTACTTCACCGCCTTTCTTCCTTCTATATCTACGGAAGAGGACTGAGGCAGATATCAGTATTACTGCTAGTCCAAGTAATAGAGGCGGGAGTAGAGTAAACGGGCTTTCATTATGTGTCATAATTGTTGTGAACTGCAACACAATAGGATAGAGTGTTATCAAAACAACAATTCTGAGTATGTCTGTTATTGATCTTATGCTTCCTTTGAACCAACTGCTTAGCAATGATCCTCCGAACATAGATCCAACACCCATCCACAAAAATGGTAACATTCCAGCAACAAAAGTACCGACTACCACTTTGTCTGTAGCTAGTTTCAATATGTCTGGTTTTGCCATGATCTCTGGATTAATAGCTCCTAACCCAGAGGGTATTGAAACTAGAATCAAAAGTATTCCAGTTACCATTGTAAATATTCTAATGAATCCTGCAGGTGTAGGCTTTATCCAATGTGACCAAGCTCGATCCACATCAAAAGCTCTGATTAGAAACGCTGCACCAAGAATGCTTACTAAAACTGCAAAAATTTCTCTGGTCATTCCAAGTACTGTAGCGATTCCTCCAATCAAAAGCAAAATTCCTGGAACTCCAAGGAAAAATTTTGAATATTTTGAATCAAAAGCAATTGCTTTCAAATATCTTCCAAAAACCGCATACGAGTATTCTACACTTCTACTGGCCCGCATGACGACTCTTCGAACTGAAACAATGGGTAATACATTTTGAATTATTGGAATAACACTTTCATCATCTTCACCATCAGAAACAATGACTGCTCCATTTGCAGTATATTTTTCCATAACTGATTTTACTTGTAAAACTATTTTTTCATCAGCTTCGACTCCTCTGTTTTCTGTACCGGAAACAAGAATTACTTCTGCTTGATATCCTTTGCTTACTAGATCTTCGTAGGTTTTTACTGCTGCAAAAATTGAATTAGAATCGGCATCTTCAGGATCTTCTAACGCAAGTCTTTGTGCAGCATCAATACATGCATTTCTACCAACAATTGGTGTGATAACTCCTGCTTTACCGATATCATCATCTCTGTCAACACAAATTACTAATAATCTGCTGGTCCTACCTTCAATAGTGTTCTTTTGTAGATTGGCCTCTTTTGTTGACATGATATATACAAAAATTGTATTTCCTATTAATTAATCTAATTTATACATCATCAAACCATTGTTATCAAAAAATTTGACTCAAAAAATCGCCAATCTCATGGTTTTGCCTCATTAGCCTTTATTGCGTATGATTCAGATTCCTTTTTCACAGAGTCCAATTTTTGTAGTTCATCTTGAAGATCGTTAATTGAGACATTATCTTTCACCTTGTTTGCGATGACTATGGTTTCTGTTAGATAGTCATTGTATTTTTTTAGGGCTTGACCATAATTGAGATAACTCTCATGCCATTCCTGAGGTGCTCTACTTTCTATTATTTCAGATAATAGAGAATCTACTTGTGAAGACGATGTTTGGGCTCTTGTTATAAAATCATCAGGAGAAAGAGAGCCAGCAAGCATGTTCTTCCACTCATCATTAGTCTCATTAATTATGACCTCATGTCTTTCCTTAATACTATCTATCTCACTACGATAATCCGAAATAAGAGTACCTGAGTTCTCATATTGGGGAAGTAACCATATTAAAAAACTGGCAGCGGTAACTAGGCCCAGTATTATTGCAGTGAGGATTAGGCCTTTTTTTGTTGCCACCTTCCTCCGTCATATGATGACGGTTAAAAGCATAACTACTTCTAACATAATTTTACATCTCATTAGGCACAAATTTGCTAATTTATGAAAGTTGGATCATTTACTCATTAGAAATAACAAAAAATTCTAACATTTTATAGGATTTCTATATATCTCAACTAATAAGCAAATTGTAAAAATTCATCAGCCTCCAGCGTATAGTGAAATAATTTTTACATCGTCTTCCTAAATACAACTTCATTCGTAAAAATGTGAAATGACTACAGCATATTGCGTAAAATGCAGAAAGAAAGTCGAGATATCGGGTCCAAAAGAAGTTAAGCTAAAAAACGGCCGACCTGCAGTAAAGGGCACATGCCCAAAATGTGGCACTAACGTTTTTCGAATAGGAAAGCCTTAGGACCATTTTCTTCTTTTTTAAACTAAATCAATATAGGTAGCCATCAGCAAGTTCTGTTATTGGCAAAAGGCGAATATGAAAAACTCTTAAAAAAAATCCAGGATAAGATTTCTGAAAATAAAAAAGATACTGGCTCTAGGTTTGAGCTTCCACAAGTTGACATAATGTGGCAAGGTAATAGAACATTTTTCCGCAACTTTGCTGACTTTCCAAAACTTCTAAGAAGGGATCCTGAAAAAGTTCTCCAATATCTTTCAAAAGAATTTGCATCACCAGTTCAAGTAGCTGGTGATAAAGCAGTATTTGTAGGAAAAAAAGATCCTCATGATTTTACTATGCTTTTGACAAGATACGTAAAAGAATATTTGGAATGCCCTACATGCAAAAGTCCTGATACTAGAGTAGAAAAATCAAACAGACTTACTTTCCTAGTATGCGAAGCATGTGGAGCAAAATCCTCACTTAAGGGCCCATATGCGTAATGGCATTTGCAGTACGAACAGTTGTCCATCAACAAAAAAGGATGCTGAATATTTGTGATGCCGATCTAGTTGGAAGAACTCTAACAAAATCCGATTTAACGTTAAACATTAGTAGAAGTTATTTTGCAGAACGAATTGTTGAGAAGGAGGAAGCAAAAGAACTTTTGAAAACATGTTCAATAATAAACATGATAGGAAAAGAAACTGTTTCTTTATCTGTCAAAATTGGAATAGGATCTTCAAAAGGTGTAAAAGAAATTGAAGGCATTCCGTTTCTTTTAGTTTTTAAATTCTAACAAAACACCACAATTATATACGTTCGAGAGGAACATTTTTTGATCATAGTGGGAAAACGTAAAGTTCTAAACGAAAGTGAACTTAAAGAAATGAAATTACCAGAAGAATATGAACTTCTTGGTAGAGTTATCAAACTTTTAGGTAGTGATCATGTTTTGGTCAAATGTACTGATGAGAAAACGCGAATGGGTCGAATTCGTGGAAAACTAAAAAGAAAAATCTGGATACGTGATAATGATGTTGTTACAATTGCACCATGGGATTTCAAAGCAGATGAGAAAGGTGATATTACTTGGAGATATACTCTATCTCAAGTTGACTGGTTGAAAAATAACGGTCATTTGCCAAAAGACTTCTAACATATCCGTAACCAATTTTATACGGTAAATTCAATTTATGATGTTGTCAGACGAACTTGAAAAGAAACTAGCAGAACGAATTGATCTTAAAGTTCTTGCAAATGAGCGAAGAGGGAAATCACACAAAGGCGTATTTGATAGAAATAAAGTTGTAGATGACGTTTTAGACAAA
>QYQE01000004.1 GCA_007280335.1 Nitrosopumilales archaeon
ATATGGCAGAAGCTGGTTGGGAAATATATGCGGCAGCAGCTGGTGCTCTTGCAATCACCATTGCAATCTACTTTGGAGAACGTGCCTATAGGTACAAACGAATGAAAGAGAACAAACATGTTGGTACCTATGGATTCAACTTTGAAAAAGAGTAAACATGAAACCATCATTAAACTTCGGATTCAAAACCAGCCTAAACTATGTTCAAAATATTAAACTCTAGTTGTACTTTTTAGATAAAAAATAATCGTGATCTTTGTTATTTACAGCAGTCAGATACCCCAGGTATAATTCTTCATGTGTCTCAGACTACCCAATCATCATTCTGCTTTGTTTAGTTATCAAAATTCCTTTATAATATACATGATGTCAAATCTTGGCAATTTCATATTCATCATTGTTTGGAAACTACCCTTGCTCATTCTCACTGTATATCAATAGGTAAGAATTTTTCACTAAATTGTTGGGCGGGACTACGTTGGGTATTAAATAAAATTTCAAGAAATTAATAGCATGAGTAAGGAAGCTCTTGAGAGGATAGCCTCTACAGGTTTAAATGGAATGAAAAAGGCAGAATTGAAAAAAACTTTTGGAAAGAACTGTGATAATATTTTACAAAAATTAATATATACAGAACAAATTTTTGTTGAGAAAAAAGGTGTAGCATATTTTGTATGGACGCGAGATAACTATGTCTCATATTTATCTCAAAATGATCCCAAGTGCAAAATTGTTCTAAGTATGGCTATGGGAAAAAGTCACTCATCTGCTAAAGTTAAAGAATATGCCAACAACATAGGAGAGACAGTAAACAAAATTCCACAACAAAATGTTGCAAGTCAAGCAAGTGACTTTAAGGTTGAATTTGACAGGCGTTTGACAGAATCTTCTATTTCTATAGGGTGGGCACCTTTTTTAGATATAAGAAAAAAGATATGTGAATCTAAAAAAATCTCACCAGAAAACTTCTACTATATGGCAACTGAACTTGTGGAAAGGCACAGAGAAAAATATGAAGTATCATCAGGTGGTCAAGAAGGAATCATTATGCGAGGATTAGTTCATGGCTATGTGAGGAATGTCTAATGTATGCATATCAATTAGAAAATAATCCATATCCAAGTAGTCCAACTCCAACAGAAAAGGATGCAAGAATACTGGGAGGAAAAAGGCACAAAGAAGCCAAGTCAGCTATTTTAGAATGTATCAAAGAATTATGCAACAAAGTTGGTGGACGAGATTCAAACGATGGTGACTTTAGAGTAATTACATTGATCCAAGATGTTGGTTCTGGTAAGACACACTTGGCTTTACATATCAAAAACCTTCAAAGCAGACATAATACAGTCTGTACGTTTCTTGATCTATCGACAATATCTCCAAAGACCATGCCAAGTCTTTACAATGCAATTATCAAAGGATTTGAAAACGAATTTTTTGTTCAGCTTCGAACAAAACTTGTAGAGTATATTAGAGATAGAGCAGAGCAGGGCGACAATTCTGCCAAAAAAGCACTTGATTATTCTTTCATGAACAAACTATCTGGGTTGACAATAAAACAAAAAGTAGAAGAGATAATCTCAGGTAAGACTTCTGTCTCAACTGAAAATCTAAAAAAGTTTCTTGTACAGTGGTTTAATTATTCCGAATCAAATTTAATCAGAAATATAATCACAAATTCATTTGATACTGTTACAAATCTTGAAGAATTACTTGGTATGATGGCGGCCATTTCAAAACTAACTCATAGATTCTTGAGTAAGATTGTTCTTTATGAAATCGATGAGTTTGATGGAAACCAAGATTCTATAGAATTTGTCAAGGGAATAATAAATGCACATCTTCCGGCATCTGTTGTGTTACTTATCTCAACACCATCAGGTTATGCTGAGATTCAGGGCAAAAGTCCATCTGTTTTTGACAGATTAGAAAAGGCAAACTACAAGATAGATCTTGTAGGATCAAACTCTCGAGAAGAACTTTTAGAAATTGTCTTAGAATACATTAAACACAATGACAAAAAGAGTAAATTCACACAAAAAACACAAGAGGAGTTAGATGAGAAAATTAGAGTACTTTATGATGAATTTCCAGAATTTCGTAGTGTGCGCTCAATCATAAACATACTGTATCACGCAATGGAAAAATCAGCAGAATTTGATTTAGAAAAAATAGATGAAACTGCTATAGATGAAACCATAAAGCATACATATCCTGGCCTAAAAGTTCGTGGAAGTATAATGGCAGTACCAATATCTGATTTTATATCGATAAGAAGGACATGTGAAGATGAATCAACTGGGACACAATTAAAGAGGGCAGTTACAAATCTTGTTAATTTTGTACATGAAATGGGTAACATTGGAAAATTGGAAAAGCAAAACCAGCCACTTGACGTGATTTATCAAGATCCATATGGCTCAAAAATTGGAATAGCCGTTGTGATAAATGAAAATCACGCTAAAAACTTTGAAGAGATCTCAAATATTTCAAAATCTTCAGCACTTGTGGACAAGCTTGTAATACTTACAAACTCTAATCTTCCAAGCTCGGAATCTACAATCATAGTTAATGTTGATAAATCTAAGATGGTAGACCTTCTTTATTTTAACAACAGGTATACTGATCGCAAGATTGGTTCCTCTGACAACGAAAAAGTACAGATGCTTGCAAGAACAGTAAATATCATTTAATCCAGTGCAATCTTTTTTTTATAGGAAGATGCAACGAAAATAATGTCAAACGACGAACTTGAACGCCTTTTAGCAAGAACACACAAAGACGTAACCCTGTTTGATTATAATGAAATCAAGGTGCCTTGTATCATTCTTGAAGAAAAAAGATTTGATGATATCATGAAAATAATTGCTGGCAAACCAGTTTCTGTGGAAACAAATTTGAATATACTTCAGGATGGCTTGGGTCATGTGTTTGTAGACGTATCTTTGAATTTTTCACAAGGAGATGTAGTTGAAAAACTATTGTTGTATGCTAATGATTGCTTTGAATTCTTTGAATCTCTTGCAGAGTCATCTCTACTTGCCCTTTCCTCACCACGTTCTGAATATGGAAAATCAAATGTCTTTATGATCCAACTTCCAAAGCCAGACAGAGCAGTAAATGCACTAGAAATTATCAAAAAAGGTTTAAAGAAATAATTGAATGCGGTTGCCGGGATTTGAACCCGGGTCGCGGAATTGGCAATCCCGCATATTAACCAAGCTGTACTACAACCGCTCAATCGATTTAGAAAATTCTAGTCTATTAAAGCGTACTGTTTGGTAACACTATTTTTTAACTTCATATTTCTAAGATAAAATGTGGACCCTAAGGTAGAAGAAAAAATAAATCAAAAGATCAAAGAGGTTGCAGAAAAATCTGACGAAATTTCACAAATAATTAATTCGCTAAAAGAATTAGGAACCCACTCTGATTCGTTTGGTTACGGAATTGCAATAGGACGATTATACAACTCGTTTTATTATCAGTGTAGAAGAATTCTGAAACGAAATCCTACCTCTGAAGAATTTTCTGAATTCGTAAGTATTCTTGATAAAAGACAAAAAGATATTCTTAATGCACTAAAATTAAGTTGATGCAGGTTTGATTGGTGTTATCTTTATTACCTTTATTGTTGGTGTGATAGGTAACTTTACACATGCTCCGTGTAGTGCTTTTTTTGTAAACTCTAGGTGTTCCTTTTTCACAAATGCTTCCATGATGACTTGACCTTTGTCAACTCGTGCAGCTAGACTAACTGCTTTGCCGAAGGCTCCTCTCATACCTTCCTGCAATCTATCTGCACCTGCAGTTGCAATCATCTTATTTTCTCTTAACAATATGTGTGGGTAAATCCGTAATTGTGAGAAATAACCTGTTTCACCTGCTACTTGCTCAATTTTTTTGTTTGCAGATAGTCTTGCGGATTCTATTGCCATGTGTCTTATCTGCATTTTCTCATTTGAACAAAGTTGTACACAATAATCGTAATCATCTCTTTTTCCACCAGAGAACTTTGCTATTTTTATCTGAGGTTTACCCTTGATGTACTCTTTCCTAGTATATGGTTGACCGTTACCTGTTCTATAATTTGCGCCGTGCATAACTACACTTTTGTTTGATTATTGAGCGCCCATATTTTAACCGTGAGATTGTATTTGAGTTGGAAATCACACAATAACAAAATTTGAGATTAGGTTATAGGATTGAAATAAGAAAGTGCCTGTTCTATATTATTGACTTCAACGACTTTCATTCCATATTGCTTTTCAGTTATTGGGGAAAGCGGTTTTTCTTGCGCAGTACAGGATCTATAGGTGAACACTCCTTCTGTTTTTTCATCACATGATTGAATCTCGATTATTGCCTGTCCTTGTGGAACAAGAAATATTTTAGCTCCGTATCTGCCTGCGGCATCAGCCTTTTCTGCGGCTCCACCAATTTCTCCAATGGTACCATCATCTTGTATTGTTCCAGTCATTAACACTTTATCATTCACGGTCTTTCCCAAAATCTCAGATGAAAGTAATACTGTCATTGCACCACCAGCACTTCCTCCATCAACTGCTTGTAGTTCTTGATTGTTTTCAGAAGATATGGAAAAAATTACATCTTTCTTTGACAGATCTACATTGGTGATTTTTTGAGCCACCATTACTGCTGTTTTAGCCGATGTTTGAAAATCTACTCCCGTGGGAATGGCAGTGTTAACCAATACCAGACCAGAACCATCACGAATATCTACAGTAATTTTCATTAGTGCTCTGATAGGTAGTGGTTTCAAAAATGCCATTACTTTCTAGTATTGGTCTTACTGCAACAGCTTCTATGGATTCACTAGAAGTGTAATTACTTGTGTGTGATACTGTCTGAGTTATAGTTTGGTTGTTAGGTAATGGAGCCACTGATACTTGTTTAGGAGCAAGAGTAATTTTTGAAAGTTTTTCTAAATTTTCATTATTTCGATTTTTGTAATAGTCTCTGCCTGTTCTAGTAGTTGCGTCTTTTGATATAGAAGATAGTTGCTAAAAATTGAAATCACGATTATTCCTATTAGAGCATAAATTATTTTATGGTTTGACATGATATAGTAAATTAAACTAAAAGTAGTTAATAGTTTTCCGTAATTTGATAGTTGTTTGATTTTCTAGATTGTTTTGATTTATACTTTATTTTAGAAAACTATTGTACGTAATGTTATATTGCCAATGTTTTCTACCATGAAATAGATGTCTGATATCGAGTCCAAAGTTGAAGGACTATTGATCAAGGATCATACAATGATTATTGATAAAAATATGCAACATAGTTTAGAACAAAAAGGCTTTGGAGAAATAATAAAAAAGAAGTTTTTCCTCAAACCATTTGAATCTCTTTATCTCTTGTATACTGGCAATCTCAAACTACTAAAAGGAAAGCTCCAAGTTAACTTTGACTCGATGATGCAAGAATGCGTAAAATATGATGTTGATGCACTTACAAAATTTCTGATATATCGTGATTTGAGGTCTAGAGGTTATATCGCAAAAGATGGGTTTGGATTTGGTTCTGATTTTAGGGTTTATGAGCGAGGTCAATTTGGTGAAAAGGCAGCAAAATATGTGGTATTTGGATTAAACGAGGGAAGACGTCAAAAAATGGGTTTGCTACAAAAACAGATAGAGCAAATAACTACAATGGGTAAAGAACCAGTTCTCGC
>QYQE01000042.1 GCA_007280335.1 Nitrosopumilales archaeon
GATATTGGAATTTTAGATTTTGAAATTACGCTATAGATTACATTTCCTATTTCTGTTTTTTTCACATTCCCATAGTCATAAATTTTCTTTTTTATTCCTGAAATAGGCAAACCTAGCGATGTCTTGCCATCTCTAGTGTATGTGTCCCTGACGCAAGAAATTTCACGAATCTTGTCTGGCGCTTCAGACGATCCTTTTCTTAGTGCATGTGATTTTGTCTCGTCTGGAATTCCTATTATGACAATATTGGAATCATCAAAATTATCTGTGTTTGCCCAACAAATCTTCACTTGTATACTCTGAATTAATAATTATAAAAATTTTTGAACATTGCATCTATGAAGAAGTATATCAATCATACTTTTAATTTAAATACAATGACTCTAGTTTTTTCACATGAACGATACTACAAAAATTACAATAATCGCATGTATTTCAATAGCTGCCATCATCATTGCGGTAATAGCAATTACAATACCTATGAAAAACATACAAGAAAATGAACAGACTGCTTACACTGATGTAAAACGAGAATATTGGTTGTTTAATAGTGATGTACCTGAATTTAATGAAACAAAAACTGGTATGCCTCACGATGCGTTTAGTATGCCTGTGATCTCTGCACTAAAGGGAGATACTATAGTAATTCACTTTTTTAACACAGAAGAGCCATCTGGTGATCATCATTCGTTTACCATATTGGACAAACCATACAACATCAATGTAGAATTGAGTCCTGAAGAAAATAAAACAATAACATTTGTTGCAACCACTGCTGGAGTGTTTACTTATTATTGTACATTCCACCAACCTACAATGAGAGGACAGCTTATAGTGGAATTGCCTAATTCCTAACTTATATCGCCCACAATAATTCTACGTGTTTTACCTTTGTTTGATAAGACAAGTGCACCGTCATCATCTATTCTAAGCGCCTTTCCACTCAACTTTTCATCTGGCAATTTTATAGAAATTGATTTTCCTATTGTTGAAGATCGCTTTGTCCATTCTTGTATGATATACTTTAGATCTTTTTTTAATGAAATTTGATAGAGTTTTTCTAGTTCTAAAAGAAATCTTTGAACTAATTTTATAGGATTCGTGTTTTTATTTTTCTTAAGAAGAGTTGTAACACCGTAATAATTTGCAGTATGTTTGATCATTTTTTCAACTTCACTAGGATTAATTTTAAAATTTATTCCAATACCAAGTACCAAATAATCAATTTTACCAGATTCTACCGAAGCATCAATTAGTATACCTGCAACTTTTTTATCGTTAATAGTCACATCGTTAGGCCATTTTAATTTTGGTTTAATTTTTAAAATTCGCTCAATTGCAATTGCAAGGGCAAGAGAGGTAATAAGAGGAAAAAGTGTAGAGATTGAAATCTCAAACTCGGGGTGTAAAATCAATGATAACCAAATACCGCCACTTGGAGACACCCACTTTCTATCTAGTCTTCCTCTCCCATGGGTCTGTTTTTCTGAAATTACTAGTGTCCCACTCTCTGTTTTTTTTGAAGCAAGTTCAATTGCAAAATTTTGTGTAGAATCAATGATATCAAAATAGTAAATTCTTTTACCCATGAATTTTGTCTCAAGACCGTCACTTATTTCCCAAGGTAGAAGCAAATCTGTTGTTTTTATTAATTTGTATCCTGACTTTGGTTTTGAATCGATTTTGTATCCTAATGATTGCAGTTTTTTGATATGTTTCCAAACTGCGGCACGACTTAGCTTTAGAGAATCACTCAAGTCCTGACCTGATAGGTATTCTGATTTGTGAGACTTGAGCAAAGTTACTATCTTGACAAGAGATGTATTGTCAAATGAGGTATACACACAAAACTAAAGACAGCTAGGGTAATTATTGTTATTATTCTTATTACTCTTTTAATAAATTCTGTATTTTTTCTTCAAGAAATTCATTCTGACCAAAGGCCACATCTCGTAATATTCCTTTTTTATCGATGAGGATAGAAGATGGAGTTCCTCTTAATGCATATTCTTCAAAAGTTTCCGCTGAATATTCTTTACTTTTTAGATGCTGCTTGATTTTTTCAATTATTTCTGCTTTAGAATGTTCATCATATGAATTAAAGTCAGGGACATTTGCGTCTATAAAACCGGTTATTCGTTCTTGATTTGTTACTCCTGTTTCTTTTACTAGCGAATCCATTCCTACTGGGAATGGAATTTTATAAGGTAATTTATTTTCAAATACCAAATGACCATATTGTCCAAGTGCCTTGAGAGTTTCTCCGATCACTTTACCTTTTGAAAGTAAAAGTTCTAAGTTCTGTAATGTGTTTTTATCATAATCCTCAAAGGCAGTTGCCATTCCAAGGACAATCAATCCCTCTTTGCGATATTTGTTGTAAATGTCAATAGCTTGAGGAATTCCATAAATAAAACAACCTGGGCAATTAACCTGGAAAACTTCTACAAGTATTGCGTTATCCTCTTCCTTATCGATATTTGTTGGCAGCCCTTGTACCCAATTTGAAATTTTAAGATTCGGAGCTTTTGCGCCTATTTTTGTAACCATGAAGTAATACTTAGATCTGATATTATTTTAAAAAGTATCTATTTGTTTTGAAAAAGACCATTTATC
Source organism: Nitrosopumilales archaeon (assembly GCA_007280335.1). Classification (GTDB taxonomy): domain Archaea; phylum Thermoproteota; class Nitrososphaeria; order Nitrososphaerales; family Nitrosopumilaceae; genus TA-20. Next base: position 2,617 of record QYQE01000042.1, read on the forward strand.
AAAATACCAAAAGTTACGCAATTCTTTTATATGGCCTGACAATAGTCAGATTAATGTCGTCTAAGTTAATGTTAGCACTGTTTGTTACAGCAGTACTTATAACATCAATTGCCGCAGTTTCAATTCCTGCCGCAAGTGCTCTTACCGTCAGATCCACCTTCAATGATAACCACTATACGGCACTCTATACTGGAGGTCCAAAAATTTGTGGCGATCACAAATGTGCACCAGGTGAGTATGACAAAATGCAACAAGCGTTAGCTCAAGCACAGATGAAAGGTAAGACTGGTTCTACAACACCTAGCATACCAACACCACCAACAACTACACCAACAACTACACCAACAACACCGACACCAGCACCAACAATGCCAGCAATGAACGGCACTTCAACAACAGTGCCCGCAATGTCTGTTTGTGATAGTGTAAAAGCAATTCTTACTAATGCAGGTACATCATCAGATGTAGTAGCAAAAGTAATGGCTGATCTTAGCTGTAGTTAAAAGAAACCTTTTTTATTTTTATTCATGATATTAGGTTAAGGAACCTTTTGATTTTGTATTCTTTGGTTTGATATTTACTTGTTAGGAAGTTTGAATACTTTTAGAAATTAACGTCAAAGCCACCCATGTTGCCGGGACCTCCATCGCCATGACCCATATCGCCTCCACTATAATCGGAACTTCCGGTATCTTGTCCAGCATCTGACGAGTGCGCATCTCCGTACATTTGAGTATCAGGAATAAAGCTTGACATGGCCACGTCCATAAAACCCATCATAGTGCTAAACATCATAATATCCATTATTCCTAAAAACATCATTGAAGGAATGACTGAACGATTGTTATCCATATGTTGTTGCAATTTTTGCTTATCTCCGCTCTTCCAAATAGTTACCATGTTGTTCCAATTTTTTTCAAGTTCAAATTTTCTTTCTTCCAATTCCTTGCTGCCCTTCTCAGTTAGATTCAACTCCTTTTTGGTACCAAAGAGTCCTTTTTTTTCAGTAAGAACAATCAACGTTCTATTCTCTAATCGTTGAAGTGTATCGTTAAGTTCGTTACTAGAAATTTTTGTGACTTTTGCAATTTTATCAAATTTTTTGGCACTTCTAGATATGGCGCTTAGAACTATGACATCATTTGGTTCTTGTTCCACGATTGTTTTTTTAAATAAAATCTCCCTATAAATTGTTCTTCGACAAGATATTAAACCAATTAATTGTAAGTATTGTATGGAAAAAGACACTCATACCGATGAACAGATAAAAAAATTCTATGAACTAAAAAATATTGCAGTGGTTGGAATGTCAAAAAATCCTGAAAAAGCAGCGCATTACGTACCAAAATATCTTGCTGAAAAAGGATACAACATAATTCCAGTAAATCCAACTGCGGATGAAATTTTGGGTAAAAAATGTTATTCTGAGCTTTCTGACATACCTGAACACGTTGACATTGTTGATGTGTTTAGACCATCAGAACAAGTTATGCCTGTAATTGATGAGGCCGTAAAACTAAAGCCAAAAGTAATATGGTTGCAGGAAGGAATACACAACATTGAAGCTGAATCTCTAGCACGAAAATCTGGCATTGAAGTTATTTTTAATAGATGTATGCTAGCAGAACATCAGAGACTCTTTTAAGACATGTCTGAAACTCCTTTTGTAGAATTTTATGAATCTCTTGTTAAATTGGCAAAATCATTTGAACAAAAAGACCTGCTAGTAAAAATTCAACCAGACTTGGAAGCAAACATAATCAGAATATATGGTGAAAAAACTGATTCTCTAGTGCTTGCTAAGACAGGATTGGAAGGAATTTCTGAACTTGCCTATACTACTGCAGAACATCATCCGTATTGGAACCTAATATTCAATTCATCACAGATATTGAAAATTGTGCTTGAAAAATGGAACGATAATTTAACAAAGGAAGAACTTGATGAAATTTCATGGAATGTAGATGAAATTAAGAATACTACTAGAAAACTTGAAGAAAAATAAATATTTTCTAACTTAGGATTTCTTCGGCAGAGATAAATATTCAAATTTCTGTGATCAAGTCATGCCAATTCGAATTGGCCTTATTGGTAAAACCAATACCGGTAAGACTACATTTTTTAATGCGGCAACTCTTTCCCATTCTGAAATCTCTACTTATCCTTTTACAACAAAAAAACCAGAAAGAGCTATGGGTAATGCAATAACTCCTTGTGTTCACACCGAATTTAATGTTCAAGATCAACCGCAAAATTCAAAATGTCTAGATGGTTGGCGCTTTATTCCAGTTGAACTAATCGATCTTCCCGGTTTGATAAAAGATGCTTGGGCTGGAAAAGGATTAGGTAATCAATTCCTGTCAGTTGCAACTCAATCTGATGCATTATTACACATTGTTGATGTTTCTGGAAGTGTTGATGCTTCTGGAAAGATTACAGATGTAGGAAATGGTGATCCTATTGCTGATGTTTCAGACATTGAAGAAGAATTGATAATGTGGTACCTTAAACTTCTTGAGGGTAACAGAGATAAAATTTCAAAACTAATCCATTCAGAAACAGAACCATTGACTGCCTTAGCAGATGTATTTCGGGGAATTGGAGTAAAAGAAAGTCATGTAAAAGAAGCATTAAAGATAACTGGTCTAGAAAACAAAGATTTTGATAATTTTGATATGCATGATAGTAAAAAATTTGCCGCACGCTTACGCCATGCCTCTAAACCAACTTTGATAGTTGCAAACAAGATTGACTTACCAGGCGCTGACAAAAACTTTGATAGATTACGAGAAAAATATGTGGACACGATAATTATTCCTGCTAGTGCAGATAGTGAGCTTTCTTTACGAAGAGCAGAACAGAAAGGCCTCATAAAATACGTGCCAGGTTCAGAACAGTTTGAAATTCTACACAAAAATGAATTAAATGAAAAACAACTAGAAGCACTGGATTTCATAACACAAGGTATACTAGGTGAATACATGCGAACAGGTGTTCAGTTTGCAATTAATGTGACTGTCTTCAAGTTGTTAAAAATGAATTCAATATACCCAGTGGCAAATCCTGAAAAACTATCCGACAAAAAAGGAAGAGTACTACCAGATCTTATCTTAATGAAAGATGGATCGACAGTAGCGGATTTGGCAAAGGAGATACATTCTGATTTGACAAAAGGATTATTGTATGCAAAAGATGTTCGATATGGAGTCAGATTGCCTACTGGTTATCAATTACGTGACAGGGATGTAATATCTCTTGTTAGTGCAATGACGAAAAAATCCTAGTCTTCCATACATATCTTTTCTTGTTTTAACAAAAGAGTTCTGGTCTTATGATCAATTAACACTATGCCCATATCAGATATCTGCTTTCTGACCCCGTCAGCTTTTTGATATTGTTTTTGCTCTCTAAGCGTATTGCGTATTTTAATAAATTCGTTGATGGTATTTCTTTCTTCATCTGAGATCTTGGATATTTTTAATCCTAGTATTTCTGACATGGTTTCTAATACAGGTTCAACATTTTTTACAATTGACTGAGAAATGTCTTCCGACGAAGCAAAATTATTAACTTCTTTGATCAGCCTAAAAAATGCATTAAGTGCAAGCGGAGTATTAAAATCAGAATTTAACGCATCATTGAATTCTTTTTTGATAGAATCTGCTTTTTTCATAAAAAATTCACTAAAACTAGACGATGGTCTAACTAACTCATCTTTTTCTGGTGAACTTAATTCGGCATAGCAATTTTCAACTTGGCGCCATTTTATTATGGTCTCTTTAAGGGCATCTTCTGAATAATCGATTGGTTTAGAATAATGTCCTGAAAGACAAAATAACCTAATTATGTTTGGGCCCCATTTTTTTAAGACATGTTCAATTGATTTTGTATTGCCTAGTGACTTTGACATTTTTTCACCATTTATTGTTACCATACCTGCATGCATCCAGATTTTAGCAAAATTTTTCCCAGTATACGATTCAGACTGTGCAATCTCATTTTCATGATGAGGGAAAATGAGATCTCTTCCTCCACCATGAATTTCAAAATTCTCACCAAGATATTTGAGACTCATGGCAGAACATTCGATGTGCCAACCAGGTCTTCCATCTCCCCACGGGCTTTGCCATTTTGGCTCATCACTTGCAAACTTCCACAATGCAAAATCTAAGGGATCATTTTTTGTTTCATCGACTTCAATTCTTGCTCCTGACACTAGATCTTCTATCTTCTTTTTTGAGAGCTTTCCATATTCTTTGAACTTTGATACTGAAAAATATACACCATTTTTTGATACATATGCAAAATTTTTCTCTATGAGATTCTTGATTAATTCTATCATTTCTTGTATGTGGTCTGTCGCTTTAGGATAATTGTCAGCTCTTTTGATATTTAGTCTATCAAAATCCTCAAAATAACGCGTAATGAACTTTGAACTAAGTTCTAATGGTGGAATGTTTTCTTGTTTTGCACGATTTATTATTTTATCATCTACATCTGTAAAATTTTGAATGAATTTGACTTTGATTCCATGTGATTCTAGGAATCTTCTTAGCGTATCAAACACTATAATGGTTCTTGCATGACCTATGTGGCTTTCATCATATACGGTAACACCACATACATAAATTCTGACAATTCCTGATGTATCAAGCACTTCTTCTTTTGCTGTCAGGGTGTCAAAAATTTTCAAATTAAATCACTTGTATTTTATATCTGGCAAATCTTGGGTGTTATTCTCTTGTGTTCGTTATTTTTGTACATTTTGTAGATTTTATCAACAGCTAAATCATCAATGCCAGTAAGATTGACTGTCTCTTGAATTGAAAAATTTTTATCAAATATACAATGAAGAATCGTATCTACCTCTTCATAATTTAGACCAATTTCAGCTTCTGCAACATGTCCCTTCCAAAGACCGGGGCTACTTTTCTTTGATATTATGGAATCGGAAATTCCAAGGAATTTTGCAAATTGTCTGATCTGAATTTTGTAAAGTGATGCGATAGGTAACAAATCAGACGCCCCATCTCCAAATTTTGTAAAATATCCTATAAGAAATTCACTTTTATCACTAGAACCTAGTACGAGATATTTTCTAGCATTTGCATAATAGTACAAAATGTTTGCTCTAATTCTAGCACTAAGATTTCCAAATGAGAATGGATTTGGTTCTAAATATTTAGAATATTCTTTATTGATAAAACCAATATCAATTAACTTGTATTCAATACCTAACTTGTCTACAAGTTTGATTGCGTCCTCGGTATCAATTTTAGATGTAGCCTTAGAATCTGGCATTATGAGTGCAAGTGATTTGTCTTTGAGAAATTTTGAACATAACACTGCAATAACAGCTGAATCTATTCCACCACTTAAACCAAAAACTACTCCAAATGCTTGCCTTTGGGATACTTCCTCTACGAGAAATGATCCAATTTTATTTTGTATGGAATCATAGTCTTGTTTTCTAATTCCTTCTAAGATCCCCTGATTCAATAATTTTTAAACTAAGATTACGGAATTAAACTTATCATACATCGATGTAAATGCCATCGCTTTTTGCTTCAACATTGTACGTTTTTAGCTTGACTCCTTTGATGTAGTCCTGCAATTCTCCTGTTTTGATGTTATAGTGCCAAAAATGTAATGGGCATTCGACGATATCTCCCTCTAGTTTTCCAGGAGCAAGTGAACCATCTTGATGAACACATACGGAATCTAGTGCATGGAATCCATCTTGATTAAAGATCGCGATACGTTTTCCATCTACTAAAAACTCCTTACCTTTTCCTAGTGTAACATCATTTTTTTCTGCGACTTTTTTCCATGCCATTAATTTAAAACAAAATTTTGATCAATATTTAGATTGTTATTGTGATACTATTTTATAACCCTGATATTTGATTCCTTGATATGGGTAAAGTGAAGGATCCAAGCCTTGCAGAACAAGGTAAGACGTCATATGAATGGGCTAAAAACCATATGAAAATTCTTACAAACACTGTTAATCGTCTTAAACGATCACAGCCATTACGAGGTATTAGACTTGGCATTTGTTTACACATTACAAAAGAGACTTCTGTTTTAATTATGGGTGCAAAAGAACTTGGAGCCGAAGTAAGTGCATGTGGTGCAAATCCGCTTTCTACACAAGATGACATTGCAGCTTTTCTTGATGAAAACGGAATTGACATTTATGCCTGGGAAGGCCAAACTACCGAAGAATATGATTGGTGCATTGAACAAATGCTCAGTCACAAACCTCAAATTCTAACCGACGATGGTTCTGACTGTCACAGCAAAGTTCATGGTAACTCCAAGTTTTCATCTCTAAAAATAATGGGTGGAACTGAAGAAACTACGACTGGCGTTATTAGACTAAAAGCCCTGGCAAATCAGAAAAAACTCAGATATCCTGTCATTTCAGTAAATGATGCATACACAAAACACATGTTTGATAATAGATATGGAACTGGTCAGAGCACAATTGATGGCTACTTTAGATCCATGAATTTACTTTTTGCAGGAAAACGTGTGGTTGTAGCTGGATATGGATGGGTAGGAAGGGGGGTAGCATTAAGAGCAAATGGAATGGGCTCCAAAGTTTTTGTTACAGAAGTAGACCCAGTTCGAGCCTTAGAAGCTCATATGGATGGTTACGAAGTACTTCCAATGGCTGAAGCTGCAAAGATTGGTGATATTTTTATCACTGCAACAGGACAAACAGGAGTGATAAGAAAAGAACACATTTTAAAAATGAAGGAGGGGGCAGTGTTGGGAAATGTTGGTCACTTTGATGTTGAAGTGGATGCGCACTTTTTACTTAATGAATCAAAATCCGTTAAACAAGTTAGACCTCATCTTGATGAATGTCTTTTGAAAAATGGAAAACGCGTTTATCTTATAGGAAAGGGCAGGATTGCAAATTTAGTTGCAGCAGAAGGACATCCTCCAGAAGTAATGGCACAATCATTTTCAAATCAACTTCTTTCCATGATACACATAGCGAAAAATCACAAAAAAATTGGAAAGAAGGTAATAACGGTTCCACAGGAAATAGATACACAAATTGCGGTCGATGCACTAAATGCAATGGATGTCAAAACTGACAAGCCAACACCAGCTCAGATAAAATATGCCAAGAGTTGGGGATAGCTTAAATTCGCCTCACACTTTACACACCTAATGAACAATAAGGCAATCATTACTAGTGCGCTTCCATATGCAAATGGAGAGATTCATCTTGGGCATGTTGCATCTACATATTTGCCTGCTGATATTACAACACGATTTCTAAAACTCAACGGAGTTGAAGCTTACTATATCTGCGCATCAGATGATTATGGTACTCCAATTCTAATTCAGTCAGAAAGAGAACAAAAAGATCCTCAGGAATATGTCAAGTTCTGGAACAAGCGTGATTATGATGATTTTACTGCACTTGGAATAAATTTCGATTTTTTTTACAGGACAAGCTCTCCTGAGAATGTAGTGTTTGTTCAGGATGTCTTTAAAAATTACTTGCAAATGGGCACATCTATGAAAAAGAAATCATCCAGTTTTATTGTAAATTCGATAAAAAATTTCTACCAGATAGATATGTGATTGGAACATGTCCATATTGTAAAGCTGAGGATCAATATTCTGATCTTTGTGAAAAATGCAGTAGAGTTCCAGAAGAGATAGAAAATCCACGTTGTTCAATATGTAAAAATATTCCGATCAAAGAAAAGACAAAACATTATTTTTTTAAGCTGACAAATTTTGTAAAAGAACTAAATCAATGGTTAGAAGAAGATTCCTATCTTCAAAAAGATGTCAAAAAATACGTTCAAAATTGGATTAAAGATGGACTTGCAGACTGGGACATCACACGTGACATACACTGGGGGTGCCAATTCCGCTTCCTGAGGCAGAAGGTAAGGTGTTTTATGGCTGGTTTGATAATCACCTTGCATACATTTCTTCTACAATGAAATTTCTTACTGATAAGGGAATAGACGGAAAACAATTTTGGAACTCTGCAGACATCTATCATTTTATTGGAAAAGACATTGTGTATCATCATTATCTGTTTTTACCTGCAATGAGAATTGGAATAAAAAAAGAGTACAAGTTGCCAGACTATATTCCCACAAGAGGTCATCTGATGCTACAGGCAAAAAAAATATCAAAGAGCAGAAATTGGTATATCGGTCTTAAAGATTTCCTCAGTCTTTATCCTGCAGATTACTTGAGATTTTACTTGACATTGATTACACCGCACAGTCAAGATGATCTTAATTTTGATTGGGAGGAATTTTCTGCAAGAATTAATTCTGAGCTAATTGGGAACCTCGGTAATTTTGTTAACCGAGCATTGGGTTTTACTCAAAAAAGTGTCAATGGCATAGTCCCACAAACAGAAGAATTTGATTCTGCTGATACCGAAGCACAAAACAAAATCAAAAACCTAGTAAATGATATGACCATACTGATGGAACAAAACAATCTGGATAAGGCACTCAAAAGAATACTAGAGTTTTCTGCCCACTTTAACCAATATTTTCAACAAAAAGAGCCGTGGAAAGGTGCAAAGGGGACAAACAACTGCATTTACCTTTCAGTAAACGCAGTTCGCAGCATTGCAGTAGCACTTTTTCCATTCCTGCCAGAATCATCGGAAAAAATATGGATGCAACTAAATCTTATTGGCAAAGTCTCCGAACAAAAATGGAATTCCATGTCAGACTTGGTAGTATCTACTAATCATAAAATTGGAGCCTCATCTCCTATTTTCAAAAAAGTGGAGATGTCAGATATTGAAAAACATAAAGCTAAACTTGGTGCATGATGGAATTTCTTAATTGGGTCTCACGAGACGGTAAATTACTCCTAACTGCAAGAATAGTAAGAACTTTTTCCTATGGGTTTCTTAGCATCATTCTTGCAATTTACTTGAAATTAATGGGATTTAATGAAATCTTTATTGGAATAGTTTTAACTGCAACACTAGTAAACAGTGTGATCTTTAACCTATTTGCAAGTTTTTATGCTGACAAGATTGGCAGAAAAAAAATTCTAATTATTTATGCTATCTTGATGGCTATTTCTGGCGCAATCTTTCTTGTAACAAACAATTATGTCGCATTAATTGCATCTGCTCTTATTGGAACAATTAACGTAACTGGAACTGAAGTTGGTGCATTTTTGTCCATAGAGCAAGCAATACTTCCACAAACAGTTCATGATGCCAGAAAAAGAAACTCAATTTTTGCTATTTATAACATGGTTGGCACGTTTGCAATGTCTGCAGGAGTTTTGCTTTCAGGACTACCTCAATATATCCAAAAACTATATGGATTAAACCAAGTAGAATCAATCAGAATACTTTTTCTTTTTTACAGCATGTGTGCTGTTATTGTAATAGGCATCTACCTTTTCCTATCCAAGAAAATTGAGCTTGATCCAAGTATTGCTAAAATTACATCAGTTCGTACCATCTCTCCAAAATCCAAGGGAATTGTAGCTAAATTATCTTCACTTTTTGCCGTGGATTCATTTGCTGGGGGGTTTGTAATTCAAAGTATAGTGTCATTTTGGTTTTTTTCAAAATTTGGCGCAGACCTAACTACTCTATCTTACATTTTTTCTATCGCTGGAGTACTTACGGCTTTTTCTTTTCTATTTGCAACAAAAATTGCATCCAAGATTGGTTTGATAAATACGATGGTTTTTACTCACATACCGTCCAATGTTTTGTTGATATTACTAGCATTTGCTCCTACATTTCCAATAGCAATTGGGATATACCTTGCAAGGATGAGTCTATCTCAAATGGATGTTCCAAGCAGACAGTCATACATTGTAGCCGTAGTCAATGAAGATGAAAGGATAGCCGCTGCTGGTATAACTAATACTTCAAGAAACATAGCACAAGCAGTTAGTCCCTCTCTTGCAGGTGCAATAATACAATCATTATCACTTTCTGCACCGTTTGTTGTAGGAGGTTTATTAAAAATTGTTTATGACATTGGTGTTTATGTGAGTTTTAGAAAAATAAAACCACCGGAAGAAAACTGATTTTTATTTTTATAACTTGCTTATCCTTTCTATGAATGCAAGAATCCCAGTATAATCCAGTTCACCCAAACCATTGGCAATTGCATTTTGATAAATCTCATTTGCTAATGTTGCCATGGGAAGAGACGTACCAAGTTCTTTTGCAGTAGTGTTTATCGTATCAAGATCCTTTTTCATCATTTTCAATGTAAAGCTAGGTTCAAAGTTCCCATTTATCATCTTGGGGCCTTTCAATACACTCATACCAGTTTTAAAATAAGTTGAGTTTAGAATATCTAGAAATAATTTAGGATCTAATCCCGCTCTTTTTGTTAATGTAATTCCCTCAGATAACGCCAAGGCCAGCATTGATATCTGTAAATTCATGGCAAGCTTCGTTGCATGCCCTGAGCCATTTTCACCCAAATAGAATGTCTTGTTTCCAATATGATCAAAAACCTCTTTGTATTTTTCACAGACTTCTTTTTTTCCTCCTTGCATGACTACAAGTTCGCCTTTTTCTGCAAGATTTGGTCCGCCCATTACTGGAGTATCAATCATCGATATTCCATTTTCTAGAAATTTTTTTGCTATTTTTTTTGAAGAAATTGGATTTATTGTACTCATGTCAGCAATCGTTAATCCCTCATGCTTTCCATCTATGATGCCATTTTTATCAAATGAGACAGATTCTACGGCATCAGAATCTTTTACAATTGTTATGACAAGATCACAATTTTGTGCCAGATCTTTAGGTGTATCTGCAACAATTGCTCCAAGGTTTTTTAGAGATTCTGTTTTGTCTCTTGTCCTATTGTAAACAATTACTTTGTGGCCTGTGTCAAGTAACCTTTTGGCTACTGCTTTTCCAAGAAAACCAGTTCCAATAATTCCTATTTTCAACATATCATCATCTCTTGTTATACTATTTTTTCTTATTGAATTGAATTAAGACGTTAAAGCTTTGAATCTTTGATCTGAACGAAGACTCTCAAAATCCATATCACTTGCCGCTTTTATCGCATATTCTGAGTCTAACATGATTGCCTGTTCTAAAATGGTTAATGCTTCTTCAGAGTTTTTTTGCAGTGCCTTACTACAAGATTTATGGTAAAGTACACTAGCATTTTGTGGATCTTTTTCTAGAATTTTATCATAAAATGATATTGCTTGCTCATACTTTTTTAGGTAATGAAGTGCTAGGCCCTTGTTGACTAAGGCTATCTGGTGATTAGGATTATTTTTTAAAACTCTGTCATAGCATGTAATGGAATCATTGTATTTTCCAAGCTTGCCTAGCGCATTGCCTTTGTATACTAGAGCATTCATGTGTTCTGGTTCTACAGATAATACTTTGTCAAAATAAAATATTGCGTCACGTGGATTTCCACGTTTGGCATGTGATACGCCTATGTCATACAAATATTCTAAATTTAGTTCTTCATCAGATGAAAATGCGATCTTTGTCATGATATTCTTCCTGACTTCTATTTGATAAACTCTATTTCTTGGTAAGTTTTTAGAATCTATGTAATTTGAGAACAATTAACCTGTTGCTCTGTGAGA
>QYQE01000041.1 GCA_007280335.1 Nitrosopumilales archaeon
GATTGCTGTTACCTTTAACATAAGTCTTGATTCTCTTTTTGCGATAGGTCTTCTTCCGTTTGTTGGTGCTGCACTTGCTATGTGTTGTAAATTGTTTACACAAGGTCTAAAATTCAATTATTTAGTAAAAAAATTTCTTGGACCTGTAGAGGCTAATTGGAAAACAATTTCAGTAAGAATTGGTAGCGAGTTTGTTACATCTACCACTCCGTCATTTGTAGGTGGAGAATTGGCTAGAATAATGTGGCTAAATAAGAAAGGTATTCCAATTGGTAAAGCATCTTGGGTCACGATAATGGAAATTGTTACCGAAGTACTAGTAGCAGGAACCTTTGCTCTTACTGCGGCTGCATTTTCATTTCTTAATGGTGCATATGTTATTGGAATCACAATAGTTGCAATAAGTCTGCCTGTCACTGGATTGTGGTGTACGTTGTTTTTTTTATCATCTAAAAGAACTTTTCAAATTCCTTCATGGGCTACAAAACTTGCTAAACGCTTTGGAAGAGAACGCATTGTAAGCTCACTTGATAAAACAAATCTTTGGATGAAAGAGATTTGTGACATGAGTAGAGAAACCTTACATAATAAACAAGCAAAAAAAGCATTTGCTATATCAATTATTATTTCTGTCTTTACTTGGGGATTTTATGGATTATCATTTATGATAATTGCAAACAATGCAGGTTATGTTATAGATTTCTTTCACTCACTTATGGCTGCAATGGCTTCAAACGCTATAGGAAACTTGCCCATTACAATTGGAGGATCCGGTCTTACAGAATTTGCAATCTGGGCATATCTTGGACACCTTAATACACTAACCTTTGAAGCAGCAAAAAACAGTCTTCAATGGAATGTTGTAATAGGCTGGAGGATTGCAACTTATCATGTTGGTCTTGTTATAAGCTGGATATTCTTGATGAAAATTGTATACCCAGGCATAAAAAATACAAAAACTGTATAGAAACCACTTTATTTTCAAAGACTCTTTTTTGTTTTAATGAATTATGCCAACAAAGTAGTCGTAATCACAGGAGCTTCTAGCGGTATTGGTGAAGAATCGGCAGTAGAATTTGCCAAACAAAAAAGTAAGATAGTGTTAGTTTCACGAAATAAACAAAATCTTGAAGTTGTAGCAGAAAAAATTAGAAAATACAATTCTGAAATTTTGGTCTATCCATGTGACGTATCCCAGAAAGACCAAGTTGAAAAAATGGGCAGAGATATCTTGGAAAAGTTTGGTAGAATCGATATTTTAGTCAATAATGCAGGTTTTGGCATTTACAGTCCAATACATGAATCAAAAATTGAAGAAATAGAATCTCAGATGGCAACAAACTATTTTGGGATGGTTTATTGTACAAAGGCATTCCTGCCAAAAATGCTAGAGCAAAAATCAGGGCATATAGTAAACGTGGCTTCAGTTGCCGCAAGTTTTGGCATCCCTGGAATTGCACCATACTGTGCATCCAAGTTTGCCATGTTAGGTTTCTCAGAAAGCCTTTATCATGAGCTTAAAGGAACTGGAGTTAGGGTTACTGTCATCAGTCCTATCATGGTCAGAACTAACTTTTTGAAACATCAATCTTTCAAATCTTTCCCAAAATATTCATCAATGTCGCTTAGTTCTAGTGCTGTAGCTAAAGCAGTACTGAAAGCATCCTCTTCGCCAAGACTAGAGATTATAGTTCCGTCGTTTGTTAGAATTGCAGTGTGGTTCAAACAAACATTTCCTTATCTAATTAATCCAATTATAGGTGCAGCTTTTCGAAAGGCAATGAGAGCAAGAAAAGTACTCTAAATTAACCTACAATGGAAATTATTACTCTTCTTCAGATTCTGATGAACTTGAAGTACCTGAATCCACATCCATTGCTTCAAGTTGTGTAAGCTCAAACTGGTAAATTGCATCCATCTCTATCTCCATCTCTTTTTTTAGAATCTCTACTAGTTTTTTGCTCAATGGCGCCTTGGCAGAATTAAATGTAAACTCGTAGACGACTCCCTTCATTAAGTCTGTAGTTTTGGATTTTTTTGGTAAATCTAGTGTTATGATACGTCTTCCATCCTCAACTTCTTCATATAGCTGTGCGTCAATCTTGTTATCTTTATCATAGATCTCAAGTATGTAACCCGTTCTAGATATTGACTCGGGTTTGCTGAATTTTGCATTTTTTATTTCATCTTGAGCCCATTTTGGAAGTTCTTTTGCCATTTTTGATTTCACTATGAAAACTAACTTTGTTTTTCTTTTTCTTTTTTACTTGACGTCCACCAATCTCGATATTCATCGTGTTTGTCCTCTCTTGTTTTCTCACGACGATTTAATCTATCTCTAATATCGCTTATCTGTTCTCTAGTTGCATAAAGACCGCATTTTTTACAGATAAAATGTTTCGTGTTAAGATCAAATTTCATCTCTATCTGTACTTCCTTGGCTGCGCACTCTGGACAATCAGTCAATGACGCCAATCATCAAAATTATCCATAAAAGCCTTTGCCAATTTTCTGGTACGCGGTCTCTATCGTCATCCCTTTCGGTCAGTTCGCCCATCGAAAATGCCGCGTACCAGATTTGAAACTAAGTAAAGAAAAATTATAATCCTTTCTAATTCTCTAGCATTTCAGAAATTATTTCTGCCGTGTTTTGTGCACCATTTCCATCAAAATTTCTCGCAAATTCAATAACATGTTCCAAATATGCCTCATAATTTTTTTGTATTTTATGAACTCCCATTATTGCTTGTTTTTTGTTTGTTGCAAGAACACCTAGATGTCTGTCTTCTGCCCATTTTATCTGGTTTGTATGTTCATCATAGATTGGAATACCTATGATTGGCTTTGCTTTTATTCCAAGTATTTCACCCATTGCCGTATGAGAACCGTTTATCACAGCATATTTACACAAATCCAGGACTGTGTTCTTTTCCTCCTCTGACAAAAATCCAACATCAATTTGAATCCAATCTATTTTTTTATCAAAAGCTTCAGAAAAAGAATACAATTTACCGTCTTTCCCAGTAACTCTATCTATAACTGGATCATTTTTGGCATGAGAAACTATTCTCTTTTCATTACGCATCTCATTTGCATGAAAAACTTGGTTGTATTTTTTGCCAGTTGCGTCATTGGTAGCTTTGTTGCCAGTTTGCATCCAATATCCAAAATCTTCATTCTCAATTAATTTTTCTAAATCTGATTTTGGTTTTGGCTTTGTTATTATTTCATTTGAAAAATGCCCTGCATAAACCACTTTTTCTTTTATTTTATCTGTGAAGTTGAGATTATACTCACAAATTGTGTTTGGGGGAGCAGAATCAGCCACTACAATCTTTGTAGCTTTTTCTATCTGTTTTGATATGTAAACTACTGAAGGATAAAAATAAGAATGTGATTTCCAAAGTTTTGGTTTAAACTGGTTTGTTACAAAAATACAATTAATTCCTCTTTTTTCTGCTAATACATTAGATCCAACATCGCCATCATTTATTACAAGATCAAATTTTTGTGCATCGTATAGTTTTGCTTCTTTTATTAAATATCTTGAAATTTGTTTAACTAATGGTGGATTCCCTGAAACTGGAAGTAAAAAATTCCACAGTGATCGGGTGACACTCGGACCTTTCTTCCCATCAATTGGTGTTGGCATAAAAATTTCATGAATATGTTGTTTTTTTGTAGGAAATTTTTCGAGTAGTTTTTGATATATTTCGCCCTTACTTGAATAATGAACCTCAAATTCTGATTTTATATATTTAGGTAGAACCTTATCTAACGCCATCATTCTTGTGTAATGACCATTTCCCCATGGGTAGATGAATTCACCTATCTTTAGCACGAAATAAAATCAATACATCCCGTTTAAATTCTCAATGATTGGATTTTATTGAATCAATAATATCATGTACATTTTTTGTACCTGTTTTAACCATGATTGTCTTTCTTGTTTTTATTGCTACCTGTGAAATCTTGCGAATTTTGTCTTGTTGTATGTTATTGCCTTTGAATCTCAGTTTGCATAAATTCTGTATTTTAGACATATACTTTTCTAATCCTAACTCATTTGCATTTTCAAAAATACTATTATCAACTCCTAGAAGAGGAAACCATGGCATCAAATTTTTTTTCAATATCGCTTTGGCATTATACTCGATAAACCAAGAGGGAAATATCATTGGTGAAACTGAAATTGAGATCCTTTCTATTTTTATTCTGGTTGCAAGAACTGAAAGTATTTCTGTAATGACGGCAACCTTAAACAAAATACTTGAACTCCCAGATGATTTTAAAGAAAGTTTGCAAAACTGGAGTTCTACCTTATCTTGTATTATGTGTGATAATATTTGATTTATCATCTTGACTATGTTTAGAAGATCTGGCTCACTTTGATAACATACTAAAATTTTAGGTTCAAAACCCATCTTAATTATCTGAAGACATGAAATTGCTGAAAATTCATCATGTACACAACAAAGAATTTTTTCATTATGAGAATTGTAGGGAATTCCACCATTACCTTTATCGATAAAGATACAGATGTAGGCATGTGATTTTGTAAGATATGTATAAAGAAGTTTATCATAGGTTGTTTCAGAACCAGGTTTTGTTTGTAGATGAACCGTCTTTTCAATTAGTGAAGACGTTGCAGCTAACTCCAAATCTTTTGGCATGTATTGGGTTGTTTGTCCTTCTACTTTTATTAGAAATTTTTCTCCTTTAAGAAGAAGGTTTGAACCAATTTTAGTAATGTTGGAAAGAACATTCTCAAAACTATTTTCTACCTCTGTTGCAATTGCTATCTTATCAATTCCAAAAAGTGTGCCTATTATTGAGGATGCAATAACAGGATCCTTTGCGTCTATTATTATAACAGAATCATTTTGTTGTATTCTGTCATAACTCTGGCTTTTCATTTTAAGAATTTTAGATATGTTTGAAATTAGACAGTCTATTTTGTTTAGAGAAAAGATGGTAGGGAAAACGACAATTACTGTTTTCTCACTCATTTGATTTCTTTGTTTCAAGTTCTTTATAACTCTAGAAATGATTTTTCTTTCTAATTGAATCTAGTAATAATTATATGACCAGAAGAAAGGCAATTCTTTATGGGAAAGTTTACTGCTGAACAAATTAATCAGTTAAATAATGATCTAAAAACTCCGCAAGAAGTTCTAAAATGGGCAATTGATAATCTTCATCCAAAACTAGGAATGGCATCAAGTTTTGGTGCAGAAGACGTAGCAATAATTGATATGATGATGAAGATAAACCCAAAGGCCAGAATCTTTACCCTTGACACAGGAAGGCTCAACCAGGAGACATATGATGTGATGGACGAGATTCGAAACAAATACAACATAAACCTTGAGGTTATGTTTCCAGACCAAAACGAAGTAGAACAAATGGTCAGAGTAAACGGAATGAATCTGTTTTATCAAAGCATGGGAAACAGAAAACTTTGTTGTGGGATAAGAAAGGTTCATCCCTTGAATAAAATGCTTGCAACACTTGATGGCTGGATAACGGGACTACGAAACGACCAAACTCAGAACCGTGCAGGCTCGAAAAAAATTGAAGTTGACGAACAGCACAATGGTATGATCAAAATAAATCCGATAATTGATTGGAGTTGGGATCAAACTTTGGATTATATCAAATCAAACAATATTCCATATAACAAGTTACACGATAAGGGTTATCCTAGCATTGGATGTGAACCATGTACACGAGCAATAAAACCAGGTGAACCACTAAGAGCAGGGCGCTGGTGGTGGGAAACCGATCTGGAAAAAGAATGCGGTTTGCACGCAGATCACGGTAACAAGTGAGTTTCTTGGAACAAGGTAAGGGAGTTGCCAGACCACATGGTGGCAAGTTAGTAAACAGAATAACAACTAAAAATTCTTCTGGGGCGTATTCAATATCAGTTAATGCTGATCTTGCAAGTGACATTGAAAACATTGCAGATGGAATTTTTAGTCCGCTTGAGGGGTTTTTACTACAACAAGACTTTGAAGCAGTAGTTAGCAAAGGAAGATTGACAAACGGAATTCCTTGGACAGTTCCAATTGTACTTGATGTCGACAAGCAAACAGCTACTAAAATGAAAGATGTACGCGATGTTAGCCTAAAAAATCCTCAGGGCGAAGATTTTGCAATTTTACATGTTGAAGATGTGTATACTTTTGACAAAAACATGACAGCAAAGGGTGTCTATGGTACAACTGATCCAACCCATCCAGGTGTTGCAAAGACCATGTCAATGCAGGACTTTCTTGTTGGTGGAAAAATTGACTATATTAAAAGGCCTTTTGAATTACCCATACGAAAATATCGAAAGACACCAATTGAAACACGATCAAGCTTTGAAAAATCAGGATGGAAAACCATTGTAGCTTTTCAGACAAGAAATGTACCACACGTAGCTCATGAAATGCTTCAAAAAGCATCTCTTAACACACATGATGGTCTTTTTGTAAATCCATTGATAGGCAAGAAAAAATCTGGTGATTTTACTGATGAAGTAATAGTTAGTGCCTATGAAACATTAATCAAATATTATTATCCACAAAATCGATGTCTGCTAGCAACACTTCATACAGAAATGAGATATGCTGGTCCAAAAGAAGCAATTCATCATGCCATAATGAGGAAAAACTTTGGGTGTACTCATATCATAATAGGTCGTGATCACGCAGGTGTTGGAACTTTCTATGATCCATTTGCTTCACAGAAGATATTTGATGAATATTCTGATCTTGAAATAGAACCTGTCTTTTATCCAGCATTTTTTTATTGCAAAAAATGCCTTTCATTTGCAAGTGAGAAAAATTGTCCACACGGACCAGAACATCAAGAACAGCTTAGTGGTACTAAACTAAGAACAATGATTCTTGATAAACAAAGCCCATCAGAATATATGATTAGGCCCGAAGTCTCCAAGATAATAATGAGCTGGGATAAACCCTTTGTTGAATAAATTTTTAATAAAAATTTTCTCAACTAGTTTTATGTGCAGTATTGCAATCTTTGTTCTTTTGTTATCAATTCCACTTTTTCCAGCATTTGCACAATCTCCAATGAATAAATCAGAACACCTAGACTCTGTTGAAGTTCCATTTAATGCATTTAATGTAGTTAGTCATAATGCAACTGTTTTTAATCTTGAACACGAACATGCTACAAACTGGCAAATTGAAATTCAAAACAAACTTCTTTATGCAAACCCAAACGGTAATGCGGTAGTACGAATATACGATAACTTGAACACGGAAAAATTTGTTGAAATGGGAATGGGTAGCCAGCCTGATTACAAATTTTGGGTATCTGTCAATACTCCTGCTGATGGATATTTTGTAATTCATGAGGACAGAACGGATGGTTGGTCACCAGATAAGGTGATTACTGTTCAGCATTCAAGTAATAGTGGCCTTTCGGTAACAGTTGGACCAAAAACAGTTGTGGATCAATTAGATGTGGGAGATTTTACAATAAAGAATTTTGCTGTTTATGGAATGGATTCTTCCAGTGATCCACCTGCAACAAACTCTGGAAGCATGACTCTTAATTTTCTGTCTGGAGATCCTGCTCAAAATCCAATATTTTATATGCCAATGATCGTCCTTGCGGGAACAGCAGTTTTGATAATAATACTAGTAAAAACTAAGAAGCGAACCTAGTCTTATAATAATTACATTCCTTTTTTATCTGACAAACATCACACATTGGAGATATTGGTTTACAGATGTTTTGACCATACATAACAAACATGTCATTTATTCTAAGCCAATATTTTTTTGGAATTTTTTTCATTAATTCAAGCTCTGTTTCTTCAGGAGTTTTTGTTTGAACAAGGCCAAGTCTATTTGAAATCCTATGAACATGGGTATCTACGGGTATTGCAGGCTTTTCAAATGCATATACAAGAACACAATTTGCAGTTTTTCTACCCACTCCTGGAAGCTTTAGTAATTCTTCCAATGTATCTGGAACTTTATCAGCATATTTTGAATGAATGAGGGATGCAACCTCGATGATTCTTTTTGCCTTTACATGATAAAATCCAGTTGACTTGATTATTTTTTCAACATCTAATAACTTGGCTTGTGCAAGTGATCTAGCAGATTTGTATCTTGCAAATAATTTTCTTACAACAGCCGAAGTGTTCTCATCACGTGTTCTTGCAGAAAGAATAGTGCCAATAAGGATGCTAAGAGGACCACCTGTTTCAGCTTCACGTAATTCTCTTAACGCAGTCATTCGAGGTGGTTTGACAGAATTCATTGTTTTCATCATACCATCCAGAATTTTTTTCATTTGTTCCAAGTTCTTAATCATATTTTAGACCATACAAGTATTATATCTGTTAGAATAAGGACGCATATTGGATTTAACAAAAGATGAAGAAGCTGCATTGAAGGGCGAACAAGGAGAAACACTTGCTCTTGCATACAGAATACTCGTCGCTGTAGGTGAAGCTACTGATGCTGATCACCTACTACCTGTAGAATGGGCGCATCTTTCTGGAATTAACTATAATACTATAGGAGATGCAGGGGAGGAATTTCTTGCAAAGTTAAGTAAAGATGCCAAATTCAAAATTAAAACTACAGTAAATCCAATGGGTTTTGATTTTGATACTGTTGCAAGATATGATCTTGATGACGAATTTATTACAAAACAAAAAAGCATAAAAAATTCTTATGAAAAGATGGGAGCGATCCCATCTTTTTCTTGTATTCCATATGAGATTTTTGATCTACCAAAAAGTGGTACCCATGTCTCTTTTGCTGAAAGCAATGCTGCAATTTATGCAAATTCTATATCAAAACTTAAAACAAACAAGGAAGGTGCGTTTAGTGCACTTGCAAGTGCATTGACAGGCCAAAGTCCTTTTTCTGATCTAAGAAAGGACGAGACTAGAGATCCTAATTTGACAATACGCATGAAAGCAGATAAAAAAGATGAACTTGCATTTGGGCTGCTAGGATATTATGCAGGAAAAGTAGCAGGAAGCTCTGTTGCCATTTCTGGAGTAAGTGAGCTTGACAGACGTAGCTGTAAATCACTTTGTGCCGGAATGGGTACGTCAGGTGTATGTGGAATGTTCACTCTGGGAGATGCCAAAGGGGAAACAATTGATTTTGATAAAAAAGAGATGCAGAATACTCATGATGAGCTAAACACTGCAGATTCTGGTGATATTATAACTCTGGGCAGTCCGCAGCTAGGTCTTGACGAAATATTAGATCTTGCAGGTATGCTAAAGGGAAGAAGCTTCAAGAAACGTTGTATGGTGTTCTGCCCAAGAGCAATTCAGGAACAGGCAAGAAAGTTTGGTTATGCAAAAGAAATTGAACGTGCTGGGGGAGAACTTCTTTATGATTGTTGTATCTGTCTTACACCCTTAATTGATAAGAAAAATGTAGACGGTGTAATTACAAATAGTGTAAAGGGGGCATATTATCTGCGAACCTCAAATGGAGTAGATGTAAACCTGAAAAGCCTCAGTCAAATTGTAGAGGAGGAAACAAAATGACCATAAAAGTAATTGTAAAAGGCAAAGTCCAGGGCATTGCACTAGTTGCAAAAAATCCGATGAATTTTCTTGGTGCAGTTGACAAAAAAACTGGCAAAGTCAGAGATGAAAAACACGATCTCTTCGGTAAATCTCTTGCAGAAAAAATCCTTGTTTTTCCATATGGGGTTGGAAGTAGTGTGGGTGCTTATACCATATATTCTCTAAAATCCAACAAATGTGCTCCGCAGGCAATGATTTGCTTAAAGGCGGATCTTACCACTGCTTCTGGCTGCGCTCTTGCAAACATTCCTCTAGTTATAGCATCAAAAGACGAATACGATTCCATAAAAGATGGCACAAAAATTATTCTTGATGCAGAAAATGGAAAAATTCTATAGAGAAACTCTTTCTACATTTCCGTTTGGTTTTGTCTCCTTGAAAACAATTCCTTCAAATTGTAGTACTATGGTGCTTTTCCTCTTCCAGCAATCAAAGGGAGCACCTGCCTTCTCACACGTATGATTAAGAAATTCCTCTTCATTCCAACCATACTCAACAGGAACTTGTGGTAAAAGAAGCCCAGAACCAAACTCCCATTTTACAATAAGACCGTCTCTACCTACCTTTATCTTACTAGTATATTCAAGTGGGTTTGTTACTTTTACTTCTTCAGGAGGAGTCAAAATGGTTACCTCAAAAGAAATCTCATTTAATTCCTCGTACTGAACTTGTGGAAATCGTGGATCTTCGGTTGCAGAAGCAATAGCTGCATCTACAAGAGATTGATATAGTTTTTTCACAGGTGTTGGAAATCCAATACATCCTCTAAGATTTTCTTTTTTGTTCAAAGTTACAAAGACTCCGGAATTATACGAAAATTTTGACTTAAAATCTTCATGTAAATTAATTTTTTTTCCTGTTTTAAGATATTCTGTTACTGTAGCCCTAGCTGTCTTTACTATGGTTTCTCCATCTTGATCTGATAGTATCATTGTAGTCTGTTGTTTAATTTATTAACAAATTCTTGAAGCTTTGCAAAATGTGTGCCTTCCCAATAGATCTTTTTACATGAATCACACATCCAAAACCTTTCCTCCCTTTCCAAAATTCCTTCAGGAACTTTGCCTATGATTCGGTATTTTTCTACTGACTGTAAACTACCATTGCAGACTATACAACGAGAGTTATTCGTATCCATTACAAATCGATCAAGTTTTATTTTTGCATTTATTTGTGCAATTTGTTCAAGTTCATCATTTCCTCTAATAAGCACAGAACCAACATTTTGTTTTTCAGCAACCTTGGTAAGTCGTTCATCTTTTGTTAAGATTATTCGTTTTTCATTTTTTGCTATTACAATGAGCTTATCATCTTCAATTGATGAAAAATATTTTGAATCATATCCAAGAATTCGTAATTTTTTTGCTAGATTGCCAAGCATTGCATCTACTATGAAATTAGATCTTTTTTCACTCAATTAAATGCCTGTCCTGTGCCTGATTCCACTATGTGACTATCTCCTGCAGGCAAAACTCGAATAAAATCATCAATACTTATTGCTTTAACAATCTCTTCTTTTTCTTTAAATTTTTGAAATTCAATTTTGATTTTTTTTGCAGCTTCTACCATTTCTAGACCAGATGGCTCAATAGTAACATAGTAGACACAATTTTTTTTGATTGGCTCAGACGGTCCGCACATTAATGAATAACTATCTCCTTTTTGATATAGCCCTACAGAAAGTTGTAGTGTAGTTACTTGAACAAAACTCCTGGTTCCTTCAACTATGAATGAACCCTTTGCAATAAATTGGCCGCTTGGTGCTGCTGTTTTTATCTGGTCTGAAGTTACCCAATATGCATTTAATCCATACAATCCTTCTCTCCATGCTCTGCTAAAACAAACTGTGGCATGTGCAGTTTCCTTTACACTTGTAACTGTATTATCAGAACTATTTTTTAATAAGAAAAAAGGCGATCCGACAATTTCTGCATGAAATACTTTATCGTCTTTTTCAAGATGTTTTCTTATTACTGATGAATTTGATGATGCATCACGGCCACCTATTGCCAAAAGACCATCTGAAGTGAAAAACCATCTGTATCTTTCATACCATTCCTTCTTTTTTTGTACTGAAAAAACAACAGAGTCTTTTGCAATACTGGCTTGTTTTCTAAAACCTTCCAAGATTCTTTCAGTTTTCCTCTTTTCTAATTCTATGGTCTCAATTGCTTTTAACTGCCTTTTTGATTCATTAAATAATGTTGATGCAATTGCTGGTATGGATGACTCTGGATTTATTTTTATTTTCTCATCCTTAACTATTAGAAATGAAATTCCTCTTTCTTTTACAAGTGAAGTGTTCTGATCCTTAAACATCTGTAAAATATTAGGATCCTCAAGTGAGGCTATTCCTTTAGAAGTAAGTTCTAAAAGAGATTTTGCTACAGTTGAAATTGAACCAGTTCTTTGCTTAACTGTAGAAATTGCTTTAGTTTGTTCCTCTAATTTATGTTCAAACTCCTCTATCTTTTGAGTAACAGTGTTTGCTTGTGATGTCTTACCAGCTTCAAGAAGATTTTCTGTAAAAAGTAAATCAAGACCTTCCATAAAACTTTCTACTCTAGTACAGTTTTTATTTTCCATACTTCCTAGCGGTAAAGGTAAAACATCTGATGTCTTTTCATCACGTACTACTAATGGTTCATGTACTCCATTTACAACTTTTTCTGTAATAGATTTTGTAACACTAAAAATTTTTTCTATATCATTATCAGAAAGGCTGTTTCCTGGTGACTGTGGATCTATATTTGCAAGCTTCATTATTTCTTCAGCATATTTTGTAGGAAGTCCTAGAGTTCTGCCTATCCATCTTACTGTGGCAGTTGAAACTGATTTAATATCCAAAAGATCTTTTAATGCCATTTCAAAAATGTTTAAACCGCCTAACGGGGGCAATTCGTAATTAAAACCCACATTTAATTTTCTATGTCTGACATCGATTGAATGCAATAAAGAAAGAATTTTCATTTCTTTATTACATAGAACAATATTGCCATCACCAAAAAATTCCCCTACAAGAACAAATTCTTGACTTAATCCACTAAATGTAATATATACAATTCTTTCTGTGCCAATTTGTTTTATCTCGGAAATTTTGGATCTTAGAAGATCACTTCTTAATCGTTTTACTAGTCTATTTTCTTCAATTTGTTCTATCTTTCTTGTAGTAATCCAGAAGCCAAATGTGGAAAACATTAACAAGATATCTGGTTTTTCAGGATGATGTAATTTGAAAAGAATACTATTACGGCTTATTCCATAGATATTACTTACATAATACTCGCTTATGTTTTTACTAATTTCATTTACCAAGTAACGTAACTCGATACCAGCTAGTGTCATAATGAAAGAGTTATTGCTCTAAAATTATACTGTTACTATTGGATAGTCGTCATCCAAAGATTTTAAACAAGGATGACTGTGAGTAATTTTGTAAATTTAATTGACTAGACATCCAAAAAAAGAAAAAGAAAAGCCTGCTCCAAACAATCCAAATACGAAGGATACATCTCCAGAGGTTCCTGCGCCAAATCAGACAGAAGGGGTTAAGCGAAAAAATCCGCTTGACAAACTTTTCTGGCTTCGTGTAGGTATGGGTATACTTGCAGGAGCACTATCGGCAGAACTTGGATACTCTATTGAAGAACCATCAAGACCATTTTTGGGATTTGGAATCATGATCATCTTGTTTATCATATCATATGCAATAGCAAAAGCAATGCGAATTCAATTACCAACTTCTGATAAGAAAAAACTGATCATGACAGGTATAGGAAGCTATTTTTTCATGTTCGTATTTAGTTGGATTATTGTAAATACCCTAATTCATCCAGAAGTAGCTTTACAAGTTATTAGGTAGCACTAAATATCAAGACATATAATTTATCTAGAATGTGGAAACATAGTACTCCTGGAATTCCCGATGAATTTTTTGAAAGAGCTGAAGAAGTTCCTATAACCAAAGAGGAGGTAAGAGCTGTTCAGATAAGTAAAGGAAGGCTCTCACCAGGTCAGATAATATATGATGTTGGTTGTGGAAGCGGTTCTGTATCTATTGAGGCTGCCTTGCAAGTACAACAATCAGGTAAAGTATTTGCAATTGATCTTGACCCTAATGCAATAGAACTAACCAAGAAAAACCTTGCCAAGTTCCAAATTTCTAACGTTACGATGATTTTAGGTAACGCTAAAGAAAAAATTTTAGAATTGCCATTGGCTGATGCAATTTTCATAGGGGGTACAGGTGGTGATACAGCAGATATTGTAAAACTTTGTGAATCCAAACTTAAACAAGGCGGAAGAATAGTGATAGGGACTATACTCATTGAAACTCTGTTTGCAGTTTTGAATATAGTTGAAAAGCTCAAATTTTCATCAATAGATATCACACAAATTACAATTTCAAAGAGCCGTAAAACCTCTACTGGCACAATGATGCTCGCAAGAAATCCAGTGACCATAATCTCAGCAACAAAAATCTAGCTTTTAATTAGGCACAATTTTGATTGCAATTAATGTCTG
The DNA here is from genome assembly GCA_007280335.1 of Nitrosopumilales archaeon. Classification (GTDB taxonomy): domain Archaea; phylum Thermoproteota; class Nitrososphaeria; order Nitrososphaerales; family Nitrosopumilaceae; genus TA-20. Next base: position 14,108 of record QYQE01000041.1, read on the forward strand.
AGCTTATTTGTGTTGGCTGTGGTCCTGGTGATCCAGAGCTTTTAACGGTAAAGGCAGTCAAAGCAATAAAAAATGCCGAAGTGATTATCTGCCCTACCTCTAAAGAAGGAAAACCCAGCATTGTTTATTCTATAATAGAATCGCTAGTAGATGAATCCAAAAAACCAGAGATTGTTAACTTGGTATTTCCAATGGTTAAGGAGAAAGATACTTTAGAAAACAGTTGGCAACAAAATGCTCAAGTCATTGCGGAAAAGGTTCTTTCTGGAAAAAAAGTAGTTTATCTTACAGTTGGTGATCCGTATCTTTACAGTACATGGATCTACATTGACAGAGAATTGCAAGCAAAATATCCTGAGATAAAGATTAGTGTTATACCTGGAATTGTATCTATGTTTACTTTTGCATCCAAAGTAGGAATTAGTCTTGCAGAAGGTGCAGAAACAATGGCAGTAATTCCATCTTGTTATGATCTGTCAAGAGTTAAGGAAACTGCAAAAAATTGTGATACCATGATATTTCTAAAAGATGGAAGATATTTTGATCAGGTAATACAATTACTAAAAGAAGCTGGATTTCCAGACAGCTCAATTTTTGCAATTGGCCAAGATATTGGAACCGATCAGGAAATAATCAAAAAGTTAACTTTAGGTGAAGTTACCAAAGATACGATGACTACAAAATACTTTTCAATCATGGTGGTAAAACGTGCCTAAAGTTTACTTTGTTGGCTGTGGTCCTGGTGATCCTGATCTTATTACAATTAAAGCAAAAAAAATAATTCAAAAGGCAGATGTCGTAGTATATTCTGGTTCATTAATTCCTACTCCAATTCTCAATTTCTGTAAGAAAGCAAAACTTCATGATGCCTCAAAACTAGTACGAGAAGAAATTTTTGAAATCCTAAAGGAGAATGCAAAGAAAAACAAAATTGTTGTAAGATTACATGATGGTGATCCAAGCATATATGGTGCAATAAAAGAACAGATGGATAATCTGCAACCCGAAGGTATTGAATCAGAAGTTATTCCTGGAGTAACATCGTTTTTGGCATCTGCTGCAGCACTTGGTATACAATTAACGCTTCCCGGTGTAACTCAGACCATGATTATAACAAGAGCAGAATCACGTACTAAAGTTCCTAAAGAAGAGAGAATCTTAGAGCTTGCAAAGCATAAAGCTACCATGATATTCTATCTCAGTGTTCATCTTCTCTCAGATATTGTAAAACAAGCAATAAGTGGTGGATATGCAACTTCTACTCCTGTTGCAGTAGTGTATCGTGCAAGCTGGGACGATCAAAAAATAATTACTGGAACACTAATAGATATAACAAAAAAAGTCAGAGACGAAAAAATTACCAGAACAGCAATTGTCATAATTGGTGATGTGATACATCCAAAATCTTATGAATATTCTAAATTATATGATAAAACTTTTAGTCATGGATTCAGAAAAGCAAAAATCAAATCATAATGATCTGACTTTATTTTTGATTCCTATTTTGGATAGTTTTTTTTGAAAAACTTGGGTATTTCCTGATGCAAAAATAGTTAGTGATTTTGTTTTGCTCTGATTTTTTAATTTCTTTGCAATTTTATCTGCAATCATATTTCCAGGATCTAAAAATATAATATTAGGAAAAGCTTCTTTTAATAATGGCAAAAGAAAAGGAAGATGCGTACTGGATAAAGTGACAACATCAACATTATATTTTATAAATGGTTCTGATA
>QYQE01000065.1 GCA_007280335.1 Nitrosopumilales archaeon
ATAATATATTAAATATTACACAACTACATGTAGAGATTGGTCTCTGCTTTTCTTGCCTCAGTGTATTTGTCTGAGATGGCCTTAAGATCAAGACATAGCTGTTTTTCTTGCTCTCTGAGCTCTTTGGTGTCTATGCTTGTCTGATAAACCCGATTAACAGCTTCTACAAGGGTTGCGGCTGCAAGAGGATCTGGTTTTTGTGGATCTGCTTTGACAAGTAAAGTGACCCCGCGAATTTTTCGTAATATGCACTCATTTAATATTGCACCTGGGATTCCAGTTACAAAACCTTGGGGAATCATGTTGATTCCACTATCTGCCATTATTCTACAAAGATCTTCTTCTGCGGCACAAAATGCTTTTTGATCATGTACTTCTTTACTTGGCACTCCATCTAAAACAACTATTTCGTCAGAACCGTTTTTTTCACTCCAATCAAGAATTGCAGAAGCAATACTGTAAAGTCCTTCAAATTGTAAAGTGATCTCGCAAATTATGGCACAAATCGTGCCACTTTTATTTGAATAAAAACGAAAAGGATGTCGTAGCCTTCCTTGGATGAATACCGCGGCAGGAGGAAGATATTTGGATCGCATATAGCCAATCTCTTTCATCTTTAATTTTTCAATTATATATCCAAGTGATATTGTTCCTGCAAGGCCTGCTCCAACAAATCCTGCAAAGATTATGGGACTGTTTAGTTTTATTTTTTTTATTTCGTATACTTCAGCCTCTGGAAAAGAATTCAAACGCACTCTATTCGTGAATCGTTTCTTACTAATTACTTTTCTGCATGAAGAGATCTAACATCGTCCTACCTTTGTCTGTTATGGAATATATCATGTTTGATCCCACGGGCATTTTTGTCACAAAACTGTAATTTACACAAAGATGCAAATAATTAAGAAACGATTTTTTCATTCGTATGTTTGATTTTATGTAAAGATCAGAAAAAGTCATTGGATTGCATCGCACTTGGTATAATAACTTTAGAAGTGATATAGTACTAAAATCACGTGTCCTCGCCTTCACTGAATCCAAAATCTGCTCGTCTCGTGTGATGATAAAATCAGAAAACCGATCTGCTACCTCTACTGGGATGTACGTCATTCTTGTTCGCATATTACGGTATTGGTACGGTATCTTACCTTATTAATCTTAACTAGAAGTTTTTTTGAGCTATACTATGGCTTTTTTTCAACAAATTCAATTTGTTTTTATTCAAGATGATGTGAACTCAAACATGCATAGTGCGTTTATACTAATGAATGCAGAACTTGGCAAAGAAAATCATATTGTAAAGGAACTACGGCAAATTCCACACGTCAAAGAAGTTTATCCAGTTTATGGTGTATATGATGTATTGATGGAATTGGAAGCCGATTCAATGGAAGTCTTGCGTGAAACAATTACCACAAAGATCAGAAAATTAGATGGAATCAAGTCCACTTTGACTATGATAATTGTAAAAGACCAATGATACTCCTAAATAATTGTCTATAATAATTTGGAAAAGTAGAGAATAGAGGTTTGGCAGAAAATTTACTTTTATTGTTAGGCTGGCTAGGTGAGCTAATCTTTTGTAGTTGGTTGCTTTCTAGTGGAGCAGAGCACCTTGCAGAACGCTGGGGAGGAAAATTTGTTGGTAGGACACTTCTTAGTATTGCAACAACGCTTCCAGAAATTGCAATTGTAGTAGCTGCTGCAAAAGACGGCTCTTATGGAACTGCACTAGGCTCCGCTCTTGGCAGCAATCTTTTCATGATGACACTAGGTCTTGCTGTAATGCTAATTATTGCAACAACAAAACTTTCCAAGGCACCACAGAGATTTATTGATGTAAAGCAATTCAAGCTTGATAAAATTCTACTAGTAATCACGGCTGTAGTTGGAGCCATGTTGTTTATTGATGGATATGATCTCACTGATGGAATAATATTTACGGGATTTTTTGGTGCATACCTGTATTTTGCATTCCGTGAGATGAGAAAAGAGAAAAAAGAGGCAGCACTAGAGTCTGAACTTCATACGACGCATGAGGCGAAAATGTCAAAAAAGCACTTTAGCCGTTCAATGATTCTTTTCATAGTGGGTACAATTGGAATTTTCATTGGGGCAGAACCGTTTGTGCATTCTCTTGAAGGTGTTGCATTGGATAGTGGTGTTTCCGTTGTTGTACTTGCGGTAATAATAAGTCCTATTGCTGGAGAGATGCCAGAAAAAATATCTATGATTTTTCTGGCACGTAAAGGTGCAAGTGGTGCATCTATTGCAGTAGCAAATGTTTTAGGATCAAAAATTCTAAACAACACACTACTTCTTGCAGTCGCTGTCTTTGCAGCAATGTCGTATAGGGGATTTACAACAAAAATTCCAAACACTCCGCTTTTAGAAAATCAAATGATCCTAGTTACAGTAATCACAATCATTGCACTTATTCCTATGTTTAGAAACAAACTTGGTCTGAAAAGTGGAATTATGCTTTTAATTTTATATGGAATAGGTATTGGGTTTCAGTTTGTTTTACCTTCGCTTTAAATTGGAACTACCCTCACTCCATCTACTTTGATAGACGGTGTGATGCAGGGAAGTGAACTCCACTGCATTACATTTTTTGTATCTTTTCCTATAACTGAAACATTTTGTAATAATGTTGGAAGATTGTGTACTATTCTGACTGATTTGCCTGGTTTTTTAATGATCCCATTTTCTATTATTCTGATTCCGCTTCTTGCAGTACAAGAAAAATCACCACGCTCTGGATTTACCGGGTATGTGTACCAGAGTCTTCCTACAAGCAATCCTTTTTTTGTATTTTTTATTATCTCATCCTGTGTTTCACCCTTACCATCTATCCTTAGATTATGTGGTAATGGAAAGGGGATTGGCTGTGCATTTCTACCCATGGGAGAACCCATCCTACTTGCATTTCCTGTAGATTTCTTACCTTCTTTGAACGCGTAAAATGAGTCAGAAAATGTATTTGTAAAGATGCCTGATTTTATGAGATGTTGCGGTAAAGTACTAACTCCCTCATCATCAAAGGACTTGCTACCAATTCCTTCTGGATGATGCGGGTCATCTATCAGGTTAAAATTTTCAGTGGCTATGTTTTTACCAATCTTATCTACAAAACAACTTCTTTTTTCTGAATATGTTTTCAGATTGAAATTTGAAGAAAATACAAAAGCGAGCATTTCTCCAACTGCATAAGGCTCAAAAATAATACTATAAGTTTCAGATTGACAACTTTCTGGATTTATAGAATTTATACACATTTCTGCGGCATCCTTTCCAACCGTTTCAGCAGAAAAGTTGTTGGTAGTCCTAGAAGAAACCGCACCAACACCACTCACTGGAGTGATGCCATAATCTGAATCTGCATTAATGTTACCAGCAATGTATGTTGCTTTGTCTGTACAATTTAATCCATTACTGTTGACAATCTCAATATTCTCCGAAACAATATTCAAAGATCCAGAAATTGTTGTAATTTTTTGCTGTTTGGCAGCATTAATCATTTCCTGTGCAATATCGGATGCTTCTATTCCTGAAATTTCTGCAAGCTTTTTATCAAAAGTTTTTTCAACTATGGGAAATTTTGTGCTAGAAGGTAATGACTTCCAGAAATTTTTTGGTTTGACAAGAAATGTTGATTGTAATGCCTTTTCAACTATATTATTTTCAAAATTTGTAGTCTTGGCAGAGCCAATTCTTTTTTCATGTATGATTCGTACGGCAAGGCCTCTTTCTTGATTCTGTTTTAATTCAGCTATTTCAGAATCTGTTATTCTTACTGTTGTAATTTTTCTTTCTACAAAGAATGCTTCACACTCGTCTAAATGTAGACTTTTAGCCTTTGAGAGTACCTTCTCACAAGCTGACAACTAGTTTCGCCTGTTTTTGTACCTGTATTTGTCCAGCTTGATTAATTCATGATAAGAGCCAAACTGTGATGTATTTTCAACTTTATCCAAAACATCATCTTTTTCTTTAGCGGTTTCGTACGTCTGTATTATTTTGTAAGAGGTAGTTCTTTGTGCTGGAATTCTACCAATCTGTCTAATGAAATTTCTAATCTCTTTTGGTTTAAGAAGTTGTCCGTGTTTTGCTCCTGCCGCGGTGGATATGCTTTCATTTATCAACGTGCCACCAAAATCATTTGCTCCCCACATGAGCAAGTGCTGTGACATGTTTCCACCCTCTTTAACCCACGAAGTTTGAATGTTGTTTATATAATTATTTAACATGATGCGTGATACTGCATGCATTAAAAGTACATCATTTCCATCCGCGCCATTTTTTATTCCAACGTGGAGATTGTTTTTGTACATTGGAGCTTCGTTATGTATGAAATTCAATGGAACAAATTCTGTAAAACCACTCGTCTCCTTTTGAATTTCACGGATCAAACCGATATGTCTTGCTCTATCCTCTGGAGTTTCCAAGTGGCCAAACATGATAGTAGCTGTTGAAGGAATTCCTAGTCTATGAGCTGTTTTAATTACCTCGATCCAGTTTTTGACGCTAATTCTTCCAGGAGAAATCCTATCACGAAGTTTTTGATCCAAAATTTCTGCTGCTGTTCCGGGAAGTGAATCAACTCCAGCTTCTTTTAGCCGCAAAAGATATTCTTTGATTGGTATGTTAGATCTTGTTGCCCCATAAAGTACTTCTTCTGGTGAAAACCCATGAATGTGAATATTGGAAACTTCTTTTTTTATTGCCTTGCAGATATTCTCATAAGTTTCTCCATCCATATCTGGAGGTAGACCTGCTTGCACACAAACTTCGGTTGCACCTAGTGTCATTGCCTCTCTGGTTCGTCTTACAATTTCCTCTGTAGGTAAAAAATACCCTTCCTCTTCGCGAAAATCTCTACTAAATGCGCAAAACCCACATTGTTTTATGCAGACATTTGTAAAATTGATGTTTCTGTTTACGACATAAGTAACAACATTCCCAACTCTTCTTTTCCTTAACTCATCTGCAACCATGCCGATAAGGTGAAAATTTATTCCCTTTGCGTAAAACAACCTTGTTGCTTCTTCTACTGAAATTTCCTTTTCAGCAAGAGATCTGTCCAAAGTTTCAACTATTAGCGGATCAGCATGTCTTAACAGAGAATCAAACAGTGATGTTTGAACAGTCATTTTTGATACTCCATTTTCACAAATCCTTCAGAATTGGTGCTCTCTGATATTCTATATTTAAGATCTGGATGTACAAATGAAAAAAATTCTGGATAGACTGGAAGTCTTGCTTTTAACTCAAACCCTGCTTTAAAAGATTTTTTTGCAACCGTATCTATAGAGGGCCAAGAGAACTCGGGATTTACATAATCAGGAGTTAGTGGAGAAATTCCTCCCCAATCATTGATTCCAACAGATAGAAAACTTGCATAGGAATCTGGAGAAAGATTTGGTGGGATCTGGATATTCATTTCTGGCATAATTACTCTGGCAAGTGCAACTAGTGTTTTAAAATATTTTTCTTCTGGAGACGGAACACTTTTCATTCTAGTATCTGATTTTGGTTGAAAGTTTTGCAAAATGATTTCTTGGACGTGGCCGTGTTTTTTATGAATCTCTTTGATGGCATAGATTGAATCAATTACCTCAAAGGGGGTCTCACCAATGCCAATGAGAATTCCCGTAGTAATTGGAATGCCAAGTTCGCCAGCGTCTTTCAGTACCCGAAGTCTTGCTTTAGGATGTTTACTTGGAGCAGATTCGTGTGGCATACCACTTTGTGAGAGGCGCATACTAGAATTTTCAAGCATCAGACCTAGACTTACATTAGTTTTTTTAAGTTCATTCATTTCTGATTTTGTAAGATTTCCAGCATTAGTATGAGGGAAAAGTCCTTCACTGAGAGCAATTTCAGATGCATGAATCAAATACTCGGCAGTACTGGAAAAACCGTTTTCTTTAAGCCATGTTCTTGCTTCTTGGTATTTTTGTTCTGGTCGTTCCCCTGTAACAAATAATGCTTCCGTACATTTGTGAGTTTTTCCAATCTTTGCAAGATTTTGTACATCCTGCTTTGACATCATGGAAATCTTTGATTGACCTGGTTCTGATTTGTAAGTACAATATGAACATGTATCTCTACAGAGATTAATTAAATTGAAAAAGACTTTTCTTGAATAAGTGACGCTGGTTCCTTTGTGTTTGTTTCTTAAAATTTGTGATATTTTGTAAAGTTCAAAGGAGTTCTGTTGTGATTCCTCAAAAATTTGGTAAGCTTCATCTCTTGAAACTTCTTTATTATCGATAACTCTGTTTAACACGTCAGAAATTAAGGTAAGTTTGCTCAATAGCTGAATTAGCTAATGTCAGTGGTATTTATTCTTGTACTAGTGTTGAGTTTGATTAGGCCTTTCTTCAAGAATTAAATCAAAATTGCTTGTATGACCGTTACGAAGGATCTTTAAAGTTATTTTGTCACCAACAGATTTCTCTTCTTGTAAATAATTTAGAATATCTTCAAGCTTTCGTACTTGGTTGTTATCAATACCTATGATTACGTCGCCGCCCACTTTGTATTTTGTACCATCCACAGTAGTTGTATTGGTGTAGCCATGGAGACCTGCCCTTCCTGCTGGACTTTCCATAACAACATTTTGAATCATAAAGCCACTAGTTACTGGTAATCTAAGAATGTCAGACAAGTACGGGTCAATACTAATTCCAGATATTCCAATCCATGCATGTTTGAAATGTCCATTTTGTATAATGGCAGGAACGATTTTTTTAATAGTGTTTGAGGGAATTGCAAATCCTATGCCGGAAAACTCGCCAGTACCAGACTGTATGGCGGTGTTGATTCCTATTACGCGTCCTTGCATGTCAAGTAATGGTCCACCAGAGTTTCCGGGATTTATTGCAGTATCTGTCTGAATTACATCTGGTATTGAAAATGAAGCAGTGTCTGGAGTCTCCAATAGTCTTCCTACCTGACTAACTATTCCTGATGTAACTGAACCACTAAGACCAAAAGGACTTCCTATTGCTGCCACTGGTTCTCCAATACGTAATTTTGATGAATCTCCTAGAGTCAGTGGATGTAGAACTGACGGATCTGCATTTATCTTGATGACCGCCAAGTCAGCGAAGGGATCTGTACCTACCATTGTTGCTGTGTATGATTCTCCCCCATGAAATATCACTGTAATTTTTGTGGCATTTTTAACAACATGATTATTTGTTATGATGTGACCATTTAGATCATATACGATTCCTGATCCAAGATCACGACCGCTTGACGTATTGTTTGACGTGCGAACAATTACCTGCACTACACCATCATCAGTTTTTGCAAAAAGATCAGCAAGAGACATTCCAGAATTTTTAGATAAAATTTGATCAAAATAATTTGTATTCATAGAACCATTCATAACATCGGTTTTTTGTGGCGAAATAAAAAAAACAAAGACCAGTAATAACACAATTCCACCGTAAATGCCACCCAAAATGGCAGTTGTCTTATCCAAGAACTAAAAGTATAGATGGTTCATCTATAATCCTTCCTCTACAAACTTATCGAATTTTGGATTTGATCTACCATTGAATACGTCCTTCCTCTCCACATTACCGCAGTGTTACTTTTTGCTTGTAAAATCCCTGCTGCAAAACCGATAACAATAATGAAACTACCTATTGGACCAAGTATTGCATGCCTGAGACCAAGAGATAGTCCTTTTTTTACCTCTATAATTGCTGCAACATAAAGAAGCGAAACTGTAATAATTGAGACTACAAAAAGCACTGAAAATGATTCAGACAAATTTGCAAAGATTGCAGAATATGCCAAAATAGGAAATGGCATGAAGAGTAAAAATAAAACAGCGACAAAAATCCCCACTGCGATGTTTTTATTTTGAAGATAAAGCGGAATCATGAGGCGCTTTAAGGCGTGCCAAAGCGTTGACCAATCTCGTGCCCAAACTGCCTCTATGAGATGTTCGCCGCGAACCATTTTCATATTATGACCTGATTCCTTTACTTTTTTTCCAAGTGCTCCATCTTCGACAATCTCTCCTTTTACTCCTTCATGGGTTCCAACACTTTCGTAGGTTTTTCTCTTGATTATGAAAAAACTCCCAAAAAAATAACCTGTTTTTTTTGATGGATCGTTTACACGAATAGCTGAAAACCTAGTGTGCAAAAAAGTTGAAAGCATTGGTAATGTAATTTTGGTCCACTTGTCAAGACAAATCATTTTTGGAATGACAGTAAGCGCATCAAGGTTGTCACTTAGAAGATGTGTAACTGATAATGAAATCATGTTTTTTGAATGTTTGGTGTCAGCATCAGTAAATAACAACATTTCTCCAGTAGATCTTTTAAAACCTTCAAAGCAAGCCCAATTTTTTCCCATCCAATTTTCTGGTTTTGGATCTGCCAATACGTAAATAATCTTAGAATTTTTTTCTGCCATTTTTTTAATTATTTCTGCAGTTCTATCTTCTGATCTGTCATCAATTGCTATTATCTCATAATTTTCATAGTCTTGGTCTAAAAGCGAAGCAAGACATTTTTCAATAAATCCTTCCTCGTTTCTTGCTGGTAAGATAACTGATACCTTTGGTTTTGGATGTGGCCTTGCTTCAAACTTGTCTAAAAAAGGCGAATCTCTAAATGAAATCCACATTGATTTTATCAATAGAATCCAAGTTATAGCAACTCCAACTAAAATGGCAGCTAGAATATAATTAAAAACATCCAAGATAATTTCCATGAAATTACCTCTCTGCTTCTTGTTTTATGCTTTGTAGTGCCTGTTCAGTTCCACTCTGGATGTGCTTTTTTACCATGCCTGTAAACATGCCCATCATTCCTGAGAGCTTCATATCCCAAACTGCTTCTAGGTGAATTACGTCCTCTTTTGGTGTAAGAATTATTGTCTTGGTTCCATTTATGACTCCCTTGGTAAATTCAGCTTGAATTTTTTCTTTAGGAAACAGAGTTACAGTCTGCATACATTTAGAATCTTTGAAGGCAATTGTGACCTCACGTGTGATAATATTGCCTTGTTTTGATATGTTTTTTACTTCCTTTGTGCCTTTCCAGAATTTAGGCTCTGCATCAAGATCCGATACGATATTCCAAATTTTTTCAAGTGGTGCGTTAATGTCCACAGAACTTTGTATCTGAACCATATCGTATTTTTTGACAGTCTACATATTAGTCTTGATTTACTTGTTTTATTGATCACTTGCTCTCTCTCATCTCAATCACACTTCCGTCATAATTTACAGCCATGTTGGTAAACGGATATTGTTTTAGATCGTAATTTAAAACCCCACCATAAAACTTCTTGGTGGGAGAGGTATTATTGTATACATTGTAAATCTGTTTTCCATTATTGATGTTTGCCTGAAAGTGAAGGTCATTTATTAAAAGAATCTTTTCAGCATGTACATGATAAAATAACAAATATCTGTAGTCCGGAAGTACATCTGTGATTTTGTAAACATACTTGAACAACCATGAATATTCCGGACCTGAAATAATCATGGTGTTGTTATTTCCGTACGGAATGTTACTGTTGTGAACATTTTGAACTACATACGATGCAGCTTCAAATTGACTTGAAACATTGGAAGTAATTAAAAATGCTGACATTGTCAAACCAAAGATGGCTATGCCAGCTATTGTTGAAAATATGATTCTATTTTGGAAATCTTTTTTTGCAGTACTTGTTATGTCTATTATCATTTTGGATGCCGCAATACAAAAAGCAGGCAATATGAGAATCCAGTAAAAATACTGTACGTATCCTATTGAAGCAAGGAATATTACAAATGGAATTACCCACCACAAAATCATGAAATCTCTTTTTACGGCAGCATAGATGGTCCCTGCTATGCCTAATATCAACAGGACTGGATCAAAATAAAAGAAATTTTCTACAATGTGGATAAAGTTGTTATTTTCCCTGTGTACTTGATTCAAAATATCCCCAACAAAGTTATGAAATTGGTTGGTCTCAATACTCTGAATTGGCCATAACATTGGTATCAGAATTACTGGAATAAGCCACATCAACAGAATCTTTCTATTCTTAGTGCCTTGATACAATAGAATTGCTACTAATGGAATCATAACAAAGGCGGTTTCTTTTGTGAAAATGGTAATTCCAAGTAAAACTCCAGAAAGCATGGCAAACAACTTCTTGTTCTGAGAATCTTTTGCATAAATTGCAAAAAGTATGGATGACAATAGAAATGGAAGTAGTATAGAATCTAACAATATTCTTCTCATAAACCAGGTAATTGGCATAACTGCAAACAAGATTGAGGCTAAAAGAGCAACCCTTGTGGAATATCGACGCTCTGAGATCTTGAATACCAGAAAAGTATCAACTATGGCTAGTAAGCCCATCAATACTCGTGGAACTAGATAGAGCATTTCTATAGAATGAACATCAGGTTTGGGATGAAGCGAATCCGGATAACCTGTTATGGATAACGTACCTGCCAAGAATAGTTGCCCAAAGAATGGATGATCATAAAAGACACCAACTTCCGGTCCATGACCTGCTAACACATTCATGGCTCTGTACATGTATACTCCTTCATCATAAAAAATGTCAGGAAAGCCTACCGGATTCCATAGATGGGTAAATGCAGATAATGCCAACGGAATTATAAGAAAAATAATTGCGACACGCTTAATTTTCATAAAAAGTGAGATGTCATGTTTTTAATGTAGCAATACTTGTTATGTTATCACAGAATTAACTCCAAACTTTTTCTTGGAAAGTCCATCTCTTGTTCAAGATGAAGTTTCCTACGGATGCTATGACAACTGCTACAA
>QYQE01000080.1 GCA_007280335.1 Nitrosopumilales archaeon
ATAATGATCTTATCAAAGATGATAAATTCTGGAATTATATCATACGTTAACGGAACAATTGGATCTGGTAAAGAATCTAAGGTATATTGGGCAGTGGATCCTTCTGGAAGAGATATTGCTCTGAAGATATATCTTGTAACTGCTACTAATTTTAAAAAAAGACTTCCATATCTTATAGGGGATCCAAGATTCTCAAGTATCAAAAAAGGAACCCGAAACATGGTAGAGCTCTGGGCAAAAAAGGAATTTCGAAATTTGAATCAATGTGTCAAGGCTGGCATTCCAGCAGTCAAACCTGTTAGCCTGATAAAAAATGTATTAGCTTTAGAATTTGTAGGAAAAGGAGGAGTGCCTGCACCTACTTTGATAGAAACCGAAGTTACTTATGATGACTATAAGCAATCAATTTTGATTATTTCAGATCTTTATACCAAGGCTAAACTAGTACATGCTGATTTCTCTGAATATAACGTCTTTAAAACTGAGAAAGGTTTGATTGTACTTGATTTTGGTTCCTCAGTTGATATAAGACATCAAAATGCAAAAGAATTCCTTGAAAGAGATATTAAAAATATAACTAATTTCTTTGTTAAAAGAGGCTTGACAGTAGAGAATCCATCTGATATACTTGAGAGGATAATGAATTGAGTTTTGAAAAAGTTATTCTTATTCCACTTGATAGGATTGGTGCATTAATTGGTAAATCAGGAAAAGTAAAATTAAAAATAGAAAAAATATGCTCAGTTATAATTGTTATAGATAGCAATACAGGCGAAGTAACTATTAGAGGAACAGGAAAAATAGAAGATATGCTTCCTTTCAAGGCTGAAGAAGTTGTCATGGCAGTAGGTCGTGGATTTTCTCCTGAAAAAGCAATGCGACTTTTAGAAGGTGAAAATGCATTACATGTTATTGATTTAAGAGAATTTGGCGGTAAATCTTCTTCCCAGATTGAAAGGATAAAAGCAAGAATAATTGGAGAGGGTGGCAGAGTTAGAAAAAATATGGAACAACTTAGCGGTGCAAGTATCTCAGTCTATGGACGTACAGTAGCAATAATTGGAGAAGGAAATCACTTAAGAACTGCAGTAGATGCCATTACTACACTTTCAAGTGGAAGCACACATGGAAAAGTTTACAACGACTTACAGGAAGCAAGGCGTAGAGAAAAACTAGAAAAATTACAGCTATGGGAGAACGGAAATGTCTTTGACTAAAGAAACTTTCAGCCAGATCTCACCAAGTGAGTTTTTTTACAGAAATAGAGATCTTGCAGGTTTTAGTAACCCTACAAGATCGCTATATACCTCAGTTAGAGAATTTGTTGAAAATGCATTAGATGCATGTGATCAAAAGAAAATTTTACCGGATATTCATCTGTCAATTAAAGCAGTAGATCCAGAACAACCAGATCCAAAACCATACATACTTTCAGTAAAAGACAATGGTCCTGGTATTGAACCAAAACATGTACCTCTCGCATTTGGAACTGTTCTCTATGGTTCAAAATTTGGACTAAAACAAGCCAGAGGTATGTTTGGACTTGGAGCAACAATGGCTATACTATATGGTCAAATCACAACAAACAAGCCAGTTATTGTAAAAAGTTGCGCCGATGGAAAAACACAAGATGAATTTGTAATGTTACTTGATATACAAAAAAATAAACCTGTTATACAAAAACATACAACAAAAGAAGCTTCAAAAACTGGACTTTCAGTTAGTATTGTTCTAGAAGGCGACTATTCAAAGGCAGGAACTAAGATTCGTGATTATGTATCACAAACATCACTGATCACGCCATATGCTTCTATAATATTTGAAGATCCTTCCGGAGAAAAGTTTCATTTTCCCAGAATTGTAAAAGAAATGCCATCTCCTCCTACCATCATAAAACCACATCCACATGGCATTGATGTGGAGACAATTAGAAGAATGATAGTAGACACTCACTATCAAATACCGATTGTTGATAATAATACGATTACAAAAGTTCGAAGTGAACTTGGATTACAGAAAAAAAATCTTAATTCAAAAGGTATCTTGGAACGAGCCCAAAAAAAATGGTCCAATCTTTCTAGACCTGTAAGAACAGTTGTTGCAATGATGTCATTTCTCAATTTAGATTTTGACGGATTAAGCAAAATTCGTATAGATGATCTTGACGTTGCAAATAAAAAACTCACATATTGGAATTTTGGTGAATCTAAATCACATGTAGTTGAATTAGATTCAGAGAGCCCGTATTACAAACAACTAGCAAATACCGTACAGGGCGATACCTTACATGCCTTTTTAACAAAAAGATTCCAACGAGTTGGGCCGACAACTGCAGATAAATTCTGTGAATTTGCCAAATTCAAGTCTGAAAAAAGGATTGGTAGTATGACCAATGAAGAACTTGTTAAACTTGCTGACGCACTTCAAAAATTTGAAGAATTTCTATCTCCAGATCCAAGTTGCCTTGCACCTCTTGGAGAAGAACCATTATCAAAAGGAATAATGAAATTTTTTAATCCAGAATTTGCGTCTGTTATTCAGCG
This sequence comes from Nitrosopumilales archaeon, assembly GCA_007280335.1. Taxonomy (GTDB): domain Archaea; phylum Thermoproteota; class Nitrososphaeria; order Nitrososphaerales; family Nitrosopumilaceae; genus TA-20. The sequence goes on from QYQE01000080.1 coordinate 2,544, forward strand.
AAGTGCTTCTGCTTACTCTGGATTTCCATTTGTAGTTGAGATGGGCGTTGCATATGGGGGAGATATTCCACCGGCAGGACTCAAGGTATATCGTTTCGCCAACCGTATTCCACTTCTTTATGATGAAGGAAGTGATGTCGTTCTTAAGATTGTCAATGAAATGGATTGGAGTCGTTATAAGATTAAGGGCGATCCGCCTTTTGTAATTGTATCACATATCTGTTCTACAAGAATTCCATACAAAACAGTGGGAAAAGAAAACGTTGCAGACAGACCTGAAATAGAACGTGAACTTAAAAATGCATTACAATATTTGGCAAGAAAATTGGCAGTACATATGTCAAGACAAGGAATGGCAGACATGGCAAAAAAAAGAGCTAACCTATATTCAAAATACATTCCACTTATTGCACAATTTGTAACGGAGCTTTCTGCAAACAAAAAAGAACCAAATTATAAACAACTAATAAAGAAGGGAAGTGAACTTGAAGAACAACAAATCTAAAACAACTAAAACCGCGGAAGCGAGAAAGGAAAAATTACTTTCTATTTTAAAAAATCAAGGTCTTACAATTTATAATGATTTGGAGAATGGTAAATTTCCACAATTTTCAATTCCAAGCAGATCCGTTAGCAATATAGTCTATGATAAGAAATTAAGACAATACATTCTTGGTAATTCTAGTGCCGTTCGAAGTGCAAGAAACATGTCACAACTTCGTTCATACACACAACTTTCATGGCTTGCATTTTTTGTAAACAGACTAGTAAAAGAAGGAAAATCCTCCACCTTGAGAGATATTTATTATTCATCACAAGCTTTTGAAATTGATTTTGAAGATCAGCCAGAATCTGATAATATTATAGTTGATCTTGAGGCTTTACTTTCATTTCCTAGAGAAGACTTTCACATCTTTCCTGAAGAACGAAGTAGTGTTTTTGGGGATCTAACAATAGAATATACTGTACCTGGATATGAGGGAAAGAAAGTTAATCTTTCTGATCACCCTGATGGATATCTAATAGGACCAAGCCTTAGTAGTGCAGAATTAATAGATACAAGTGCCGAGCTTGTGATTGCAATAGAAAAAGGTGGTCTTTTCACAAGATTTGTTGAAGAAAAAGTTCACAAAAAATTCAAAGCAATAATAGTTGATACTGCAGGTCAAGCACCACGTTCCACCAGAGGTCTTCTGAAAAGGCTTAACACAGAACTGGGATTGCCAGTTGTTATCTTGGCAGACGGCGATGTATATGGTGAACACATTGCTATGGTAATAAAATCTGGATCTGCAAACGCTGCCCATTTAAGAGAATTGACAGTTCCTGATGCAAAGTGGCTTGGTGTATGGGCAACAGATATTGAAAAATACAAACTCCCAACAATACCGATGACTGAATCTGACATTAAGAGAATATATGATTTACAAAAGGATCCTCGCTACCAAGAGGGAAACTGGAAGACACAACTAGAAGTATTCTTAAAACTAAAACGAAAAGCTGAACTTGAAGCCTTTTCGAAATACGGGCTGACAAATATTACTGATAAGTATCTACCAGAAAAATTAGAGTTATCAAAGAGCCTCTAATTTTTTAATTCTTAATGTGAGAACTCCATTCCTATACTTAAAATCATGAATTCCCATGTCTGGTGTGGCTTCTATAGGAACTTCTTTGGAAAATTTGCTCGATCCCCTTATGTATAAAATGCTATCAATCAATCTAACTGTAACTTGATCTTCTGGTCCTGGAACTTCTGCTACAAATACTAATTCTTGATCTCCTTTTATCAAGTCGTATACCCAATTCTTTGTATCGCTCTCTTTTGTAATATATTGTGGCTGGGCATCCTTTGTCATCTTCTTTAGTACTCTTACCCAGTAAATCATAATAGCAGCTGTAATACCTATCAAAATAAAGCTGACATATCCCTGTGTAGCTCTTAAAGACATAATGTATACTGCTCCAAGAAATAACAACACCATTAATGGTATTATAAAATCAAGAGATTTGTCATTTGAATATCTATTTTTGTAGCTTGCCAAGGTTTTCTGTATGTTCCACCATTACACCAAATATAAAGGATCTTTGATTTTTTACATCTGGTAAACCTGTGGACTTGGGTTGTTTTGCTGATTTAATTTCTAATTAAATTATAAAATATTCTATAAAATATTTTAGGTAGTTTCCCATCGCTTGAACAAACTATGATCGATATTGAATTGATCAAGACATTTTCCAACAATGTGATTTAATACATCATCTATTGTTTTTGGTCTATTATAGAATCCTGGCATTGCAGGTAAAATGATCACTCCTATCTTTGCAAGTTTTAACATATTTTCCAGATGGATGCTCGTAACTGGTGTTTCACGTGGAACAAGTATCAATTTTCTTGATTCTTTCATTGTTACTCCAGCTGCTCTTGCAACCAAGGTTTCTTCATAACCATTTGCTATACTTGAAAGTGTTTTCATACTGCATGGAATTACAATCATTCCATCTGTTTTGTGGGTTCCACTTGAAACACTTGCGGCCATGTTAGAGTCGTCAGAATAGTGATCTGCAAGAGATCTCACATATTTGAAATCATACTCTGTCTCTAAAACAAGACATTTTTTTGCCCACTCTGTCATGATTAAATGAATTTCAACATTGTATTTCTTTAAAACTTCAAGCATTCTTATCCCATAAAGGATACCTGAGCTACCAGTAATGCCTATGATTAACCTCATATTCGAACTGCTTTAGTTTAATATTTAATTCCAACGATACGATGCATGCCTCATCTTTAATTACATCATGATTTTCTCAGACATTATGAGTGTGAATTTGAATAATGTTGAAGAAAAACTTGTCTCTGAGCTTAGGCTTTCACCAATTCAAACAAAGGTATTTGTTTTGATTATAAAAAATGGTAAAATGTCAGCAGAAATCATGGCAAAAAAATTAGAAATATCTGATTCAGTAGCACTAGAAACTGCACAAAGTCTAGTAGAACTTGGTGGTTTTATTGATATAACAACAACAGAATTTGAATCTACACATCCAAGATTTGCTGTTGTAAATATGTACAGACGTATGTGTCAAAGAGAAAATATTCAATTTAAAAAAAACACACTTGTCGATAACATATCAATTGTTTTAGAAAAGCCATATGATGATGCAAGAACTAAATAGAACCGTATCTGGAGAAGAAACAATGTCAGCAGATCAAGAGACATGTAAACATGAAATAGTTTACTTTGGTGTTACAAACATAAATTATGAAAAAAGAACAATTGGCTCAGTTGATATTTGGCGCTGCGTTAAATGTAAAAAAACATTCTGTGAAGAAAAACAACTTGG
>QYQE01000064.1 GCA_007280335.1 Nitrosopumilales archaeon
ATCCATGGCAATACGGAGTTGCTACTCTACAAAGAAAAGAAAATGGAGTTTACAGGGTTATTCGTGTTGTTGAAAAACCTAAAAACCCGCCAACTAACTTTGCACTAACAGGGGTCAATGTTTTTGAGCCTGAAATATTTGATGCTATAAAAAATACTAAAAAAAGTGTAAATAATGAGATTCAACTTACAGATAGTATTCAGACTCTAATTAGAACAAATCACAGAGTTTTTGCTTCAAAGATGAGACCAAATGACGTATGTATTGACATTGGAACCCCCGAAAACTACTTTTCAGCTATTAAGTACTCATACAATCATTGTATCTCTAAAATATGATTTTCTAATACTTAATCAAAGTATGTTTTTCATCAATAACTTTAGACTTGCAATAAAATTAGCTGTGATTTATTAATAAAAACATTGAAATAGATTTTTCGATATACTTCAATGAATGAGATCGATTCTTAGAATGATTCAAGTAAATAGTTCTCAGTTTAATTATCAGTATAATAGCAGGATACATTTTCCTTATAGCATTGCTATGCTGATTGGTTACATTAAAACTAATGAGCATCTAAATCCATATTTCAAATTCGAGAAAACTTTTGTTTTTAGAGATGGAATAGAAGATTACATCAAACAATGTAAAAATACAGATATTCTTTTATGCTCTTGTTATGTTTGGAATTGGGAAATCACTACATACTTGGCTAATGAAGTAAAAAAACTAAATCCAGATTGTTTGATAATCTTCGGTGGCCCTCAGGTTCCAAGCTATTCTGATGAGTTTTTTGAAAAATACCCTTTTGTTGATATTATAGTGCATGGAGAAGGCGAACATATTACCGAACAAATCTTTACCGCATATCTAAAAGACAAAAATTTTTCCAATATCAAAGGTATTCAAACCAAGAAGTTTAGAAATCCCCCTGCTTCAAGAATTGATGATCTCACTAGCTTACCATCACCTTACTTGACAAATTTAGTATGGGATTTGGTAGAAAAAGTGGATGGCGTACAGTGGGTTGCTTCATGGGAAACTAATAGAGGATGCCCCTATCAGTGTACTTTTTGCGATTGGGGTAGTTCAACTGCAACCAAGATGAGAAAATGGTCTGAAGAGAGATTATTTAAAGAAATAGAATGGTTTGCAGACAACAAAATTCCTTACATTGATTGTTGCGATGCAAATTTTGGCATATACCAAGATAGGGATTATAGACTTGCTACCAAAATAAAAGAGGAGGCATTGAAAAAGCATTATCCTGAGACGTTTCGTACAAACTGGGCTAAATTTTCATCAGAAAAAATCATACCTATTGCAAAACAATTACAAGAAGTAGGTTTACTACGCGCAGTAACATTATCACTTCAATCCATGGATAAAACTACACTGGATATCATTAAACGTGAAAACATTAAATTTGATAAATTTTCTGAACTAACTGCAGCATTTCGAAGAGATGGAATTCCAACTTATACAGAAATAATAATGGGGTTGCCTGGAGAGACACTTGAAAGTTTTAAGAGCGGACTTGAAATCATAATTTCTGATACTACTGTAGGTTCTGTAGTGGTTTACAATTGCGGCATCTTACCAAATGCACCTATGAACGAACCCTCTTACAGAGAATACCATAAAATTAAATCAGTTAAGTCACCAATTTTTCTAGCACATTCATCAACTAAACGCAGAGGGATGGAGGAATATGAATACATTACAATCAGCACGTTCTCCTTTACATTGGACGAGCTAAAAGAAATGTATCTCTACGCGTGGCTAATTCAAGTGTTCCATAGTCTAGGCATTTTTGAATATATTTCGAGATATTATAATCGGATTCATGGATTACCTTTCATGGAATTTTATGAAAACTTTCTTGATTTTTGTCGTACACAAAAATCACTTTTTTCAAAGGAGTACGAAAAAGTAGTTGAGCATGCAAACAATGGCTATGCTGGGAAGGGATGGAATGACTATGAACCTCAATTTGGTGATGCAAACTGGCCCATAGAAGAATCTAGTTTTTTAAGATTAGTATTAAGTAAAGAAAAACTGTTAGGGGGAATTGATTCCTTTTTAAAATATCTTGAAGACAAGTACAACTATAACACTCAAAAAAATATCCTCAACGATCTAGCTAGATTCCAAGTATTTTTACTTACAACAAGGGATGATCTGAATAATTTAAAATCAGAACAGTTCGAGTTTGATTGGAAAGACTTCATTATTAACAATGGAAAATTAAAGGATCAACCTAAAAATTATTATTATGAAAATCCTGTTACAGAAAAGGATTCTGTTAAATGGGCATGGGAAACCATATGGTTTGGTCGATATAAACAAAAATACAAATTCTCTCCGGAACGTTTGCATGAGGGAAAATTTGTAATGGAATTATCTCAAACCATCTCAAAGCCAAGTACCTGAAGTATATATGGTAGAATGTTTTATGAAAAAGTAACAGTAACATACTTTATTGTTGTTTAATACTTTATTTAACACAATCCTAATGATTCGTTATGAAAAACATTGCGATAGTAGGGTTAGGAAAATGGGGTAAAAATCTGCTTAGAGAATTTTCTGGGGTTTGTAATATTGCAATGTGTCATAGCATAGGCAACAGAAAAAATTTAGAATGGTTAAGAAAGAACTTTCCCAACATAAAGCACACCAAAAATTTTCAAGACATATTAAATGATGAGTTGATAGATGCCGTTGTTATTGCGTCTCCGATAAAAACGCACTTTCCTCTTTCTTCCCAAGTAATACACACACAAAAACACCTTTTCATAGAAAAAACAATCTCAGAGAATTCGTCAGACGCAAGAAAACTAATATCTATGGCAAAAAAGAAAAATTTAGTTCTTTTTGTAGGTCATATTTTCATCCATCATCCAGTTTTGGATAGAATCAAGGCCATAACCAAAAATGAATCCATAACATATCTAAAACTTAGTTGGATGAAAATTGGATCTTTTCAAGAAAATATTTTGTTAGATCTCGTATCACATTTTATCTCCATAATTATTGAATTACTAGGAATTCCAAGAGATGTAAAAGTAATTGATTTTAAAAAAGTAGTTTCTTCTTATGATATAGTTACAATTGAATTTAGATTCAACAAAGGGAGAAGGTGTATAGTAGATGTAAATAGAGTATCAAATTTCAAAAAGCGATCCATTACAATTGTAACTACGAAAAATACATTTCAGTGGGAGGATGATATATTGTACAAATTTAATAAAAAGAAACATTCCTATGATTTGATATTCAGGCCAGATAGGACCTCTCTGGAAATAGAATGTAAAAAGTTTATTCAAAGCCTTAACAAGAGAACAGATTATTCGAATGCCGATAAATCCTTGAAAATAATTCAATTAGTAGAAAAATGTAGAAAAATGATGGAAAAATGAAGATAGCAGTTATAGGAGGAGGTATCTTTGGCGTTACAGCAGCGTTTCGATTAGCCAAGAATCACTCCGTCGATCTTTTCGAAAAAAATAATGATATTTTGATGGCAGCTTCCGATGTCAATCAATGTAGAGTACACAAAGGATATCATTATCCACGAAGTGATGATACAGTTAAGGAAGTCTTAGACGCCAATAGTAGCTTCACAGAAGAATTTGGTGATGCAATAATGAATAACACTGACAATTATTATTGCATAGCAAAACATGATAGTCTTATTTCGGCGGATCAATATATCCAGTTTTGTAAAAGAAATGGTTTAGAGTATGAGCTATCAGAATCGCATGTAATAGATAAAAGCTCTATTAGTTTATGTGTGAAGGTTAAGGAGAGTCTTTTTGATCATAGTAAATTAAAGAAAATTTGCTGGAAAAAACTTCGAGATAGTGATGTAAATATATTTCTTAATAAGACCGCTACTGATGAGATTTTTGATAATTATGACTTTGTAATAATTTGTACATATGGGGATGATAGAAAATTGCTCAAAAAATTTCCCAGATACCAGCAAGAATATCAATTTGAAGTTTGTGAGAAAGTCTTTGTCAATCTTCCTCGATCATTTCACAATACGAGTATTCTCATAATGGATGGTCCTTTTATGGGCATAGATCCTGTAGGAGATACTGGCATGTTTATCATGGGAGACGTTGTCCACACAGTACTTCAAAGAACTATGGGAAAACAGCCAGAAATTGATCCAAAATATGCACCACTTCTTAACAAGGGTATCATAACAAATCCGCCAATATCAAATTTTAAGCTCTTCATAGAATCAGGATCACGATTCATACCAGAAATAAAGAAAGCTCAGTATGTAGGTTCTTCCTTTTGTATAAGGGCAACACTAGCACATGTAGATGAAACAGACGAAAGACCCACATTAATTAATAAAATTAATGATAAGATCGTGACAGTATTTTCAGGCAAGATACCTACATGTGTAGAAGCAGCGAAAGAACTAGAACAGATATCTCATAACATGGGGGGAAACAATCTTAGAGAGTTGTAGACACTTGAATTTATGATCTTATTTGAGTGAAAGAACAATTGAATTTGTTTGAACATATGAAAAATAAAACAAAAATATTGACTGTAAACTTCACTCAAGGAAGAGATATTCTAGGTTTGAGTAACAAATTTACTCATGAATGAATTGCAGAAGGTGTTCCCTAATTGTATAGGAATTGATTTATCTTTTTTCTTTTTATATTGTCAAAAAAATGAGCCAAAATCAGTGGTAATAAAAGAAACATGGTGATCATCCAACTAGGATTCTTTCAGCTTTTATCATTCGTCATAACTATATTTAATTTAGATTATATAAATTTCTGATATTTTCAATATAGTAGCCTTTGGGTAAATAACTATATTCTGAAGGAATTGAAAATTTCTCAGGATGAATAAGATGTTCATATCCATAAAATGTTTTATTATTTGGATCTAATTTTTTATAGAAATTGTATTTAGCTTGTCTTAGTTCATCATCGTAATATCCATAATGAAGTATTTTGACTCTGCTCCGAGCTGCTTTTTCCAATCCTATGCTTTGCGGTATGTGAGAACAGTGCATATTTCCAGGATAAGAAGTGTTACTATAATACAAGTCAGTAGGTTGACCCTTTACCCTAAATAGATATTTTGCAAGATAATTGGTAGTTGGGTTATTAATTTGAAATTGATTTGGATTTTTATACATATCTAGGGCTCGAAACTCAAAAACATTTGCATCAGGATGTAATATTGTCAAATCCTCAAACAATACTTCCTTCATGTTTGGCATAATTACTTCATCACCATCTATAACCATGATAAAATCAGGATGTCTTTTCAATGCCATTTTTAAAAGAATATTTTTGTCCCTTGTTTCATCAAAACACAATCCCTCCTGATGATAAATGTCTACAACTTTGGGAAATCTTTTACAAATTTTGAGAGTACTGTCAGTCGATCCATCATCTAATACAACAATTTCTTTGCAGATCTCAGATGTTTGTTTTAATGAATGCTCCAGCCACCTTTCTTGATTCTTTATTCTATACATTGCGACTATATTCAGATCAAGCAAATCATTACCTGCCTTATCTGGATAAATTGTATTAGGAATATCTTCAGGATGAAATTCTAAAAATTCAGGTGAGCTTTTAATGATTCCTTTTAGTTGTTCTTTGTTTATGCTATTGTCTTTGAGTAGATTGAGATAATAGTTAAAACCTCCCTCATCAGGTTCTCTGTTTAATAACTGTAAATAATATTCTCTTATTACCTCGGCATATTTTTTATATTCTGATTGTTTCATTTTCATATTATTTTAAACTTTTTAGTCTTATAAAAAAATAAGTTCTAATTATTTCATTGTCTTTCGTATCGGAAGATCTTCTCAGCCAAGTTATTGAATTCTGCCGCTCTCTCAAGCGAAATTAGACCCATCTTTTCTTCCATGGTGTCGTCTAACATTACTGCAACCTCTTCTGCTATGCCTGGCTTTACATCTGGATATGCTCATCTAAAGGTTCCTTCTTCCACACTCTTCCAGATCCTGCTTTTGAATATCCTCCAATGGTAAGAACCAGCACGTAGATCGACCTCCATTTTCTTTAACTTTGTTTATTAATCCAAAACATCCGAGAACTTCATCATCGGCATGTGGTGCAATTACGAGTAATCTTTCTTGACCAATTTTCATATGAAAAATCAATTTACAAATAATTATCACACACATAAAAGTTTCTAGTTCTAAAATGCTAATTAGTTTCTAATGCATAAATAGATAATTTATGAATGAACTGCAATGAGAATTCTGGGAATTACGCACCCTTTTTCAATGAACACTGCAGCAGTTTTGATTGAAGACGGAAAAATAATAGCTGCGGTGGAAGAGGAAAGATTCACAAGAATAAAACATGCACCAGCAGTAATCCCTCATTATTCAATTGAATATGTATTAAAAGAAGCAAATATCAAACACGGCGATATTGACAAGATTGCATTGGGTTCATGTGGACCGCATGCTGAAAATGAAATCGAAAAATTTGTGCGAATTGCTGTTTCATCTGGTTCTACATTAGAGTTTGAAAGAAAGTATTGGAAAATGATTTTTATGAGAGAAAGAAAATTGATGAATTATCTAAACAATCACTTCAATAAGACAGATATTGTATTTGTCCCTCATCATTTAGCACATGCTGCAAGTGCGTGTTATGTTAGTGGTTTCAACAAATCTCTTTTTATGACTCTTGACGGAAGGGGAGAATTTGAATCTGGGTTACTAGGGATTTATGATGATGGTGAATTTGAAATTATACGGAGACTTAACATTGACGAGAGCCTTGGACTTATGTACTCAAGTTTCACATCATTATTAGGATATCGTGCGCATACAGACGAAGGAAAAGTGATGGGATTAGCGCCCTATGGTAGACCAAAAAAAACATTAGAAGACATTGTGACAATAGAAACTGATCATAGAATTAAAATTGATCAAAATAGAATAATATCAACAGCCATCAAATCAGATGGCTTAGATCCTACTAAAGATGACAGAAAAGATACCGCAGCTTCTGCTCAACATCTCTTAGAAAAATGCGCTTTATCATTAGTCGATTATTTGACAAGTATCTCCGGAAATACTAAATTGTGTTTAGCTGGAGGTAGTGCTTTGAATATAGATATGAATGGTGCAATACTTGCAAGTGGTTTGATTAAAGATATATTCATTCAACCGGCATCCAACGATGCCGGCACTGCACTGGGCGCGGCTCTCTATGTTCATAGACAGCATTCCAGTATACGATCATCTCCTATGAAACATGCATACTTAGGACCTCAATATGAGGAAGACGAGATAAAAGAGGATATTGAGGATTCAGGACTGAAATACGAGGAATTAAGTGATACTGCCGCTGACATAGCGGAATTGATATCAAAGGATAAGATAGTTGCATGGATGCAGGGCAGAGCTGAATTTGGACCTCGGGCATTGGGATCAAGAAGCATATTGGCCAATCCGACAAATTTCTCTATGTGGAAAAAAGTAAACATGATTAAAAATAGAGAATATTGGAGACCATTGGCACCTTCGATCATAGAGGATAGGGCAGATGAATTTTTTGTTAATCATAACGTAAAGTCTCCATTCATGTTGTTAAAATTTCAAGTAAAAGAAGATAAGAAACGTGAGATTCCTGCAGTTGTTCATGTAGATGGCTCCGCTAGACCACAAACAGTCTCCAGTGAAACAAACCCACTTTATTGGAATTTAATTAAAGAATTTGAAAAGATAGGGGGAGTTCCAGCAGTTCTTAATACTAGTTTCAATTTAAAAGGCGAACCTATAGTAAATAATCCTCAAGACGCATTAGAAACTTTCAACTTTTCTGCTATAGATTATCTGTGCATTGGCAAATATCTGATTTATAAATAAAAAATTCCTAAACATAAGAAATTTAAGATAATTTTCAAAAAACTAAGGTACATTATAATTATTAGAAAATTCTGAATATTGTAATCAGTAATTTGATGTTAGATCTAGATGCGTTCATCTGATCTAAATGAAATCTCATGATTATTTATATAGCGTAAAATCTACGACTTGATAGTATTTTTTTGAAAACCTCTTTCTAAATTCCAACCTTTTGTATTGCTCAGTGTTTTTTATTATGATTATTAGTTTTTCTTTGTCAAGTTCTTCTTTTTCCATCATGTCTACATAATATTTATGCTCTCCTTCCTTAGGCTCTTTATTTAACACTTCCAAAAAGCAGCTTCTTATTAGATACTCCTTTGAATTCTTCAAAATATCCACAAGTTTTCTCTCATCCAATTTATTCCTGCTAAAAAGATCTAAAAAATGATCCAGCCCTTCATCATCTGGCAAT
>QYQE01000035.1 GCA_007280335.1 Nitrosopumilales archaeon
CCAATTTGGCAAATGAAGCTCAAAGAATCTGTCCATTTGGTAGTTATCTAGGTAAAGATACTTTTGGAAATCAAGTCTGTTTGGATTCTAAAACGAATCAGGTTGTAAGCAATCCTCAAACTAGTTCACCGATTTTTAATGGTAATACTCTGACAGGAATTGTAGTTTTTTTTATAATCATTATTGTTATTGGTGGAATCATCAAAGGGGCTAGGAAACCTAAACAAGAAACATACTATTCTCCAGATTTGCAAAGACATGGTTGGACAGAAATCGAGAAGGAAAAAGTAAGAGAAAGACAAAATGGGCGTTGTAGAAAATGTGAAAGACCACCTCCACGTTGGGAATATCATCACAGAGATGGAAACCGAAGTAATAATAATTTGAGTAATTGTGAAGGGTTGTGTCCTAACTGTCACTCTTTAGAAACTCATGAAAATTGACAATCTAGATTTGAAAACTATTTCCCTTTTTACTCTTTGTTGATAAACTCCTTGCTGTTAATTAAAATAAAAAATTTGGATTATTAACAAATCCTCAGTAACTTAATAAAAATCAAAAAAATGGGGGTGGACACGCTAAAACTGTTTTGGCGCAAACCTTCGGGCCCGTGTCATTTTTAATTTAAAAATGTAATATAATTTTCAAATTAATTCTTTTTCTCACAAGTTATTTATCTTCATTATTTTACGCATATACCATGAAAGATGTAGAAATAAAGATGGAAAATTTGAACATAAAGCCTCATACTGAGATTAAAGGTAAAATTCAAGTGAATTATTCTGGTCGATATGATGGGGTAGTTGTGAATACACAGATATTAAATTCAAATCAACTCATAGTTTACAAATCATATAACGGTAAAGTCATTTCTCAAAATCTATCACGATTATTCATTAACAAAAATGACATGCCGCAAAACATGGTAGAATTTACAGCTATGATAGAATTTGAACCAAATCAAACTCATGATGTAAAGTTTCGTGTATCCATAATACAAGAACATAAAGAGATTGAAAGTGACATTGTATTTGCTAAGTTAATGCCCTAAAGACACATTGATAATTCAAATTGTTTTATAAAATTAGAATGAGTATTAAGAAGTCGTGGCACCATGTACAATGTTAACAGTTGCCTTCATCCATGGGTGTGGATCACAATGATATTTTACAGTAGCCTCTTGAGTAAATAAGAACTGGTAGGTTTCACCAGGTTTTATTATTCCAGAAGAACCAAATTTACCACTATATTTGTCTACAAAATTGACATCAGTATCAAGTGTTACAGTATGACCAATATCTCCAGTATTTTTCCAAATGACTAAATTATTAATTCCAAGTTGAACATCAATCGTTTTTGGTACAAAGTTCTGTTCTTGTTGTTGGCTTTCAGCTCCAGGTACAATGATTATGGTGGTTGTATCACCCGGATGCAATACTTTCTCAGGAATTATTGGTTTTGCATTTAATTCTGGAATGAAATATAATTGATAATATGAAACTCCAACCGCAGCCCCAATTATCACTGCTATCAATCCTATGCCATAAGCATGACTTGAACTTGGAAGACTCAACTAATAATAATTTTTTTGTTTGTCATATAAAGTTATTCGATCGTATGAATTAGAAAATAATTTATGGAGTTTTAAGATCGGATGTTCCAACCGTTGGTTCTCTAGTATTTTCAAGATTTGCAGTTTTTATTTCTGCTGCTGGTGCAGTATTTGAAGTTGTTACCGATGGTGGATTTTCTTTTCCAGGAGGTGTTGTGGCAGAGTCTGGCGAAGTGCCTATTGGTTTTGGAATTTCAGCAGTAGCCTGTGGTGGGGGGGTTGGAATCTTCTTTGCTTCACTTAGCCCATGTCTGTAAAGATGGAACATGCCAGCAAACACCATCAAAATCAATCCTACTAGAAAGAGTGAGAAGTTTTTCATTCCAGATAGTGCCGCGTTATACGCTGCAATGTTAAGATACACTTGAAATGCCAAGAGTGCAATAATTAGCCAATTGATCCATTTTCCTGACAAGTTTATTTGAGCTACTTTATGAGGTCCTTTTGATGCAGCAATCTTTGCTTTTCTTTCAGCTTCTTTTGCAAGCTTAATCATCATGTATGAGAAACCAAATCCAATTGGAACCAGCAATAACATTACTGCATAAAAGAATACAGGATCTATGACGAGCCTAGCTACAAGTGCCTTTGTTGTGTCTGGAGAAATATAGAATCCCCAATACGTGGTCACCATAACCTGAGCTATTCCCGTTATTCCAAATGCGGTGATTATAGGCCTGTCCTTCCAAGAGAATTTCTTGTACCTATCAATGAAAGGAGTCAAAGCGAGAGCTATGATAAACATCGCAGGCCAAGCTACTCCAGTTACAAATTTGTCATATTGTGTTCTAAGAAATGCATAGATTCCTGTTAGATACCATTCTGGTACAGTGATTCCAGGAGGCACTGTGGGTTCAAATTTAGAACCAAGATCAACTGGAAAGACTCCACCTGTGATAAATATTGCACCTGAAATTGCCATTACCATCGGAATATCGAAGACCAAAAATCTTGGCATGTGAACTGCCATTAGACCAAGCATTACGATTGGCAAAATAAACACATGTTGTGTATAGAATCGTAGAATAAAGTCTGCAAACCCCGAACCAAACATAGCATCACGTATAGTTGGTCCTGCTACCGGTATAGAGTTTGTAAGTGACGCAGCAATACTAAGTGCAAGCTCAGCTCGTTCACTAAATATTATATCATAACCTGTAAAAGCTTCAAGTATTGTTACTGTACCAAGAATAACTCCAGTAAACCAGATGAGTTCATTTCTTATTTTGTATCTTCCGCTAAAGTATTGATAATACATGTGTAACACTGCTAAAAGAACCATCGCGTTAGATGCATGATAATGAATATTTCTTATCATAAAACCAAATGGAACAGTATTGTTTATTTTTGCAACGCTGTCCCATGCTCTATCTAGTATGGGCTGATAGTAAAACATCAAAAGTGCTCCAGAAATTCCCAAGATGATAAAAGTTACAAATGTAAGCATTCCAAGAAATCCAAATGGGCTCACAAATCTTGCAGGAAATGAAAATTTAGTACCAATGAATATGGTTCTTTCAAATCCATCCCAAATCCAGTAGAAGAAATCTACTAGACCGTTTCTACGTTTTAAGGAAGCGACCATATCCTACAATTCCATTGACATTTACGTCCCATTTAGCTGGTAGAAACCATAAATTTCCATCGTTATCGGCCTCAAGATATAATGTTGCAAGAACATTTGAGGGCGGAGCTTGGAGTGATGCTGGTCCTGCAAAAGCTTTCCCGGTAAGTGGATTGTACATGCTTCCATGACATGGACATTCTCCTCTTTTTCTTCCGTCTTGAGGCCAGTATTTCCAAAGACACCATAAATGTAAACACACCATACTATACACACGAAAAGCACTAACATCTTCTATGTCTCCGCCAAGTTCTGATGGGAGTCTGATAAACTGCCATTTTCTGAACGCTTCTTTGTCAAGAACTGAATCTCCAGTTAATGGATAAGTAACTACTTCAGAGCTATTTTTTGGGAAAGTTTTTACGTTTGCTTGAGTGCCATCTGGTAGTATAACTTTAGCTTTTTGCAGAACGGTATTTGAAGGATTTGGCATGAATTGGCCCCAAGGAACAAAAGGGGTAAAAGCAAGAGCAGTTCCTGCAGCTGCCAATAATTTTAAAAAATCACGCCTAGACAGAACATCCCTAGTTCCAGAATCCTGCTCAGACATCTAGCTTTCGTTTTTGAAAAAATTGCATATAAACCTTGTCTAGCTTTTCTTTGAAATTTTCAATTTTTTAAAAGTAATTATAATTATGACAGTTGCTGCGGCAATTCCAATTATTATTTCTGTTAATATATAGTAAATTTCATTAGACGATTCTTTTCTTTCTGGAGAGAACATTTTACTTATAGCGTTATTGTCAATGTTTACTACAATCGTCTGTGCCGCTTCATTTCCTGCCTTGTCTTTTACTGAAACTATGATGTTATATTTTCCATTTTCTAATGTTCTTGTATTAAATGGTATAGATCTCTTATCCAATATTTTTTGGTGTGGCAGAATGATTGTTATCCCTGCATGATCTAAAAGATTCTGTTCATTTATTTCAAGATCTATTGTAGCCACATTTGAGATGGTTGAACCATTTGTTAGAGATTTGAAGATGATTTCAGGTGCAGTATTATCAATAGTAAATACTGATTCCTTTGATACAGTATGTCCAACTGTATCTATTACAACTAATCGAATAGTATGCGTGCCTTCAGTTAATTGTTGAGACAAGATTGAGAATACGGTTTCGTTGAATTTTTGTGGTCCAACTCCATCAAGATAATATTTTATGCTGTCAATATCTTTACCTATTATTTTTGGTTCAATTTTGAATGTACTATTAATAAATTCAGGTATACCAAATTGTATTTGTGGACCATTTTCATCCGGTAAAATAGTAGAAAATTTTGCAGCTATTGTTATTGGCTCAGCTATAGATTGTCCACCAAACAAAGTTGAATGCATCAAGATGGAATATGTTCCAGTCTGATTAATTGTGGCATATAATATGGTTGACGTTGCATCATTGTTTTTTATAGGATAAAATCCTCCACCTTCACTAAATGGCGGACTAGTACCAAGCCAATCACCCGTTGGCCAACCTTGAAATTGGCCTAGTATTCCTGCTGGAACATTTGTTTGTACAATTCTTCCCTGAGGATCTACTACAAACATAGACAGATTCGTGTCCTTGTTTTCCCACGAAATATTTAATGAAACTGCGTTTATTGTTCTGTCTTGAACATCGAAATAATATTGTCTCCAATCACCTGCATTATACCTGTTTGCCATGTCAAACGCACCGCCAATGTATCCGTTCCCATATAACACGTCACCATTTTGCGTACCTTGTATAACGGTAGGCAAATCTTTTGGTTGAAGTTTCTTTAAGACTCCAAAGGAAACCGGGACATTAACTTCATGTAAACTGTCTTTGAATGAAAGAAATCCTTGATGAATGCCAGGCATAGAATCTAATGGTACAACAAGTGTTGCTACTACTCGAGCTGAGCTGTGTGGTGCAACTTGTATATCATTATAGTTTATCCAGATATCGTTCCAGTTTTGTTTTTTGTAATAACTAGCAGTAATGGTATAATCCATTGAGGTAGAGTTTTTCTTTGTATCCCCCTGCCAATAAGAAAATCTTGTTGGAACAGGATACACACCAACTAGTGGAACATGTTTAATTTTTGAATTAGGATCTGAGATTTGTAGTTGTTGAACTGTTCCCCATGAACCTCCTCTGTTTACCATGGAAAGCTCGGTGTAATCGGGCTTGCCATCTTTATTTTTGTCGTTCCAATCATATAGATAAAGAGATGAAATCTTGATATCGTCTGCGTACATCTTAGATGATGCATTTAAAAATTCGGAAAACGGAAAATTTAGGTTTAGAAGCATCAAAGAAGCATCATTTGGGATAGGTTTTAATTTTTGAAAGAAAGAAAGTAGATCAAAATACTCTTTTACATTTTCAAGAGGTACATAATTTGGTCTATAAACTCCCGACTTTGTCAAAAGAGGATCTTGTAGATTTACAGTAGTAGTATCATTATATTGTGATTTCTTGATCAATTCAAGAATTTTTGGCGTTATTTTAATTTCAAGTGTTTTGTTTGTTGGATTTTCAATCGTAAAGGTGGCAGAGGTTCTATCACCAGGAAGTAGTCTACCTCCAAACCAAGAAGTTTGCGGAAAAGAATTATTGTTTAATTGAAATCTTTCTAATCCCATAGAAGATGAATTCAATGCTTTAATTGGAACGTCTAAGATCTTTTTTATGTTAGAGTATGATGCATTGTTATATACAACAAATGTATCATCTTTTCCCTTAACAAAATTTACTGCGTTTGT
The DNA here is from genome assembly GCA_007280335.1 of Nitrosopumilales archaeon. GTDB lineage: Archaea > Thermoproteota > Nitrososphaeria > Nitrososphaerales > Nitrosopumilaceae > TA-20. The sequence goes on from QYQE01000035.1 coordinate 5,968, forward strand.
TACATTTACTAGTCCAGATCCTTGTGTAAATGGATCATTTTTCAGATCAGTTGCAGTCGACATCAGAATGTTTTCTATTTTAAATGGATCATATTGTTCCCCTTTCTGTTTTAGACTTTCCATCAATACAGCTGCAGAACCAGCAACAAGTGGAGCTGCCAGACTTGTTCCGCCAAAAAGTGCAAATGGATCAGTTGCATTTTTGTTATATTTTGTAATACTTGTTGGAGTAAAGCTGTATTCACCAATTCCCATTAAATCAGGTTTTGGATCACCTATTAAGCTAGGGCCTCTGCTTGAAAAACCTGCAACATCACCTGAAAAATAAGTACTATTTCCAAATCTTGGTTGATTCTTAAACGAACCAGAACCAATGTACACATTGTTTGTTACTGCCCCTATTGTCAGAGCATATGGCGCAGCGTCTGGAGTCCCCAAAGTTCCATAGCCATGTCCTGCATTTCCTGCACTACTCACAACAAGTATACCTGGATAGTTTTTGTCAAGAGAGCCTGGCACTTCAAGTGCACTTAACAACAGCGATTGTATATCAAGTCCTGGTACTGATTGTAAAATTGGAAAGGTGGAAATCCCCCAGCTGTTTGACAATATGTCAACTCTAGGTTTTCCATTAAAGACCCAAGCATTTTTTTCTTGATTAAATCCAGCAGCCCATAGCCAACCATACACTGCATCACCAAACCACAATGCCTTGATTGGAACAATTTTTGCTCCAGGTGCAACACCTCTTAGAGAATATTTTGTAGTGTTGCCGTAAATGTCATACTTTTCAGTTCCCTTTGATGTTATGGATGCAGCTGTAGAAGTTCCATGACCTTGAAAATCATACATCACACCCAAGTAATTTCCTTTTGTGTCAATTGGGGCCAGTAGTGTCCCATTGGTTGCTCCAATTTTTTTATCAATCATTGGTGACTTTCCTATCACTCCATAAACATCAAGTACTTGTGCACCAACAGTACCTGCGCTATAATCTAATTTTCCATCATTGTTTGAATCATAAACAAGAAATTCTTTTCCATTTCCCAAAGTAATTGGGGTTTCATCTGTAAAATCATAATCATATTGTGGCAAACTGCCAAGTGATAGATCAAAACGAGTAAAATCTTTCCAAGAATCAGACATATCAGGTATTACGGTATCATACAAGCCCGCTATTTTGGAATCAACTACAAGCACTGGAACAAGTTGCAAGCGTGAAGATTGACCCTGTAAAACATTTTCATAAATTACACCAAAGTGATATATCCCACTTTTTGAAAGTATGAAACTTTTACCATTTTTTCCAATTTTATAGTCGTTTGATGTAGTACCAGTAAGAACAGGGCCGCCATTACCGCCTTTAGGATACATTGAGTTGAAAACTTGAACATTTGTACCATTTCCATTTTTGTTTATGTTCAGAAATACCCCTTTAGAATTCACATAAACGTTAGAGGTAATGTTTTTTGGAATTATTGTAGTGTAGTTTTTTATTATTCCTTTATCATTTATGTTTGCGACAAAAGTCGTATTTGTTAAAACTAGTCCCTGACCGTCAGCATCAATCATAACTGGGACATTATTTTTGTCACGTGCAACAGAGTCTCGAACATCAGGGTTTGAAAAATCTGTCCCTGTGTCTACGATTCCAATTGTTATTCCCTTTCCAGTATAGCCATATTTTTGATAAACATCTTCAGTACCAAGAATCTTTCCTATTCTAGATCCTTCTTGAACAATCATATTTGTATTAAATTGATTTAAAG
>QYQE01000016.1 GCA_007280335.1 Nitrosopumilales archaeon
ACATACCATAACAATCAGTAAAATTGACAAGGTAATGTCAACAGCTGTGCCTGAATTTCCAATTGCCTTGCTAGTCATGCTAGTTGCCGTTACTTTGACAGTTACATTTTATAGAATTAAACCAATTAAAATTTAATATTTTTACAAAAGTGGATTCAAAATAAGATGGCACCATCCCATCGGGTTTAAACCTGTAAGAATCCGAGTCTTGAAAGATTCAAACTTTGGAAGGTATTGATTCTAAAATTATTTAAGGATTAAATTGTTGAACCTATAAAATTGAGGAATGTCATTCGCAGATCTAATGAGTCGACGCTTGACATGATGAAAAATGCGCTCATAACTTGACAGAACCAATCAGAATCCAGACATCAACCTTATTAGATTCAATAAAAACAAATGAAAAATGTGGCAAAAGGTCCCTGTAATTGTGAATGTGGATGTAAGGAAGAGATGATAATACCATCTATGGGTGAGGGAAGAATTATTTTCAGTGAACATATACATAATTCAATTGGAATTGCTCCGAGATTAGACATTTGTGATAGATGTAAACAAGGTGAACATTTAACTCCTGATTCAGATTCTAGATTTCCTGCTTTCTAAAGAAATTGAATTGGGAATCAATTATCCAGTTCAAGTAGCTCATAATTTATTGTTTCTAGTTCTGATTCCAGTATTTGTTCCGCCTTTTAGTGTCATGAAAAATTATTACTTTGATTATGATCTTAAATATTCTCCAACAAATCATACTTTCCGTTATGACGTGAATCACCAACTTTTCCTTCGTGAAAACGGGGGATACTATTTTTATTCGCTGTCGATAAACTCGTTTGCTGTTGGTGGGTCTGGACTTAGTCCCTTTCTCTTTCTGATTTCTGCTAAAATGGTAGGCAAGACAGAGTTTGGAACTGGAGTCCAAGCTTTAAAGTGCGTGTTCCACATTGCTTTTCCTGCAGTTTGTCCTCGCATTACTTCAGAAAGATCAAAAGTTTCAGATGCTGGCATCTCTCCAGTTAAAATATGTACAACTCCTTTTTGTTCCATGTTTAGTACCTTTCCTCTTTTACCAGATATTACTCCTGCAACGTTTCCAATCATTTCCTGTGGAACTCGAACTTCAATTCCAAGTGTTGGTTCTAGTAATACAGGATTTGCCAAAAGCATTGCGCCCATACAAGCACGTCTTGAAGCAGGGCCAAGTTGGGATAGACCTCTGTGAGCTGGGTCCTCGTGGGGTACAAAGTGATGGAATGTAAATTTGCATCCCCTGACTTGTTCTCTTGCAAGAGGACCTTCTTTCATCGTATCTTCAAATCCAGACAAAATAGAGTCTGTTGATTCCCCAACAAATTGGACACCTTTTGTACCATCTACAAAGACATTTCCTCTCAGATCAAATCGCATAACACGCTTTGCCTCATCTTTCTCCCAGCCAGCATTTCGTAAAATTTCTGCAACTTCCTTTGTTTCCTTGTACTCGTTTAATGTTCCATTTCTAATCATTTCTGAAATTTTTTCGTCTAGTGGTTCTACTTTCAGAAATATCTTGTTGTGTCTGTTTGGTGATTTTGCCATTACAGGACCTGCTGATGTCCTAATTGTTTCACGATAATTGATCAATGGTTGTGATGTTACAACTTGTACTCCTGCGTCTGCAATAAGTGAGCTTGCAATCTCAAGGTGCAATACACCCATTCCTGCAATTATGGTTTCTCCGCTTTCCTCGTTGATTTTCACAACAAGGTTTGGGTCTTCTATGGTAATACGACGTAAAGCTTCAACGAGTTTTGGAAGATCCTTTGGATGTTTTGGTTCTACAGCAATTTGTACAACAGGCTCAGAAACATATTGTATTCCTTCAAAGGTATGAATACCAGCTACACTTGAAAGTGTTTGACCTGCTCTAGCATGTTCTAATCCTAAAAGTGCTGGAATGTTTCCTGCACCAAGTTCTCCGACCATTTCACGTTGGTTTCCCATGAAAAAGTTAACCGATTGTATCCTTCCCTCTCGTTTGGTATCTATAAGGTGTATTCTGTCACCGTCTTTTATTTTACCAGAAAATAATCTGCCAATAGCTACAGGACCTGCAGCCGGGTCTACTGTCATGTTTACAATCATCATGACAGTTGGACCGTTGTCATCACAATTCAAAAGTGCTTTACCCAAATCAGATTCAAAATCACCCTTCCAAATTTTTGGAATTCTGTATTTTTGTGCAACATCGGGTGATGGATGATGTTTTACGACCATTCCAAGTACTGCGTCATAAAGCGGTGCTTTTTCTGCAAGTGCCTTGATGTCTCCACCCTCAGAATATGCAGCATAGACATCCTTGAATGAAATTCCTTTTTTCTTCATCACATCTGCATTAAATCCCCACTTGTCTTTTGCAGAACCAAAAGAAACGCTTCCGTCTTGAATACTAACCTTCCATTTTTCCTTGTACTCAGGTTCTGCATAAATGTCAATTAATCTGTTAAAGTTTGTAATAATATCTAAAAGCCATTCTTGCATTTTTTCTGGAGAGAGTCTGAGTTCTTTTATGAGACGATCTATTTTATTGATGTAAAGCACTGGTCTGACTCTTTCTTCAAGAGCTTGTCTTGTCACAGTCTCTGTCTGAGTCATTATTCCTTCAACAGAGTCTGAAACTACTACAGCACCATCAATTGCTCTAAGGCTACGGGTAACACGTCCAGTAAAGTCAATGTGTCCTGGAGTATCAATCATGTTGATTACATATTCCTCGCCATTCTGTTCATAAAGTAAAGTAACATTTGCTTGAACAATTGTCATCTGTCTGTCTTGTTCTAGTTTCATAGAGTCTAATGCAAGAGCTTGACCTGCAACAGATGGACTGATAATTCCACTGGCAGCCAAAAGACTATCACTCATGGTTGTTTTTCCATGGTCTACGTGAGCTATAACTCCAAAGTTTCTAATATTCTTCTTGTTTCCAATTATTTTCAGAATCTGATCTGTTGCCTTGAATTTCATCTTTAAAAAAAAATCCTTGTCTAGCCGGTATTAAACGTTTAGAACATCTTTTGATGATTTTACAAGATCAATAGATCATTTGATGATCTTTGCATGTCATAGTTTTTTGTTTTTACAAAACAGACATCTTTTTGATTTCTTTTTCAAATGTCAAAATTGTTCTCATCTTTTTCACAACTTGATTTTTATAATAGACATAAAAAATCATCATTATGGAAATCACACTAGGTCACACTCCTGACGCTGATGACGCTTTCATGTTTTATGGAATGCTTACTGGAAAAGTAACATCGCCGCATTTTAAGGTCAACCATGTTGTAGAGGACATTGAGACACTCAACAAGCGAGCCTTAAAGCACGAGCTTGATGTGACTGCTGTTTCTGTTCATGCATGTGCATACATTCCAAATTATACAATTTTACGTAGTGGTGGAAGCTTTGGCAAAGGATACGGTCCTATTGTAATTTCAAAGAGAAATTTGTCAATAGATGAGCTAAAAAAGACAAAAATTGCCATTCCCGGAAAGATGACCTCAGCGTTTTTGCTTTTGCAATTAATGATTGGTAAATTTGATTATGTTGAGATGAAGTTTAGTGATATTACTGGCGCAGTAGAAAAAGGAGAAGTGGATGCAGGACTAGTAATACATGAAACCCAGATAACTTATGATAAGAAAAATCTTTCAAAAATTCTTGACGTTGGCTCATGGTGGAGAGATTCTACAGGCGGTTTGCCAGTACCACTTGGTATCAATGTAATGAGCAATCATTTTGAAACTGAAACTAGAAAAAAATTTGATGAGTTTTTCCGTGAGTCAATTGTATACGGAATGGCACGGGTAAACGAAGCACTAGATTATGCCATGACGTACAGCAGAGACCAGCCACGAGATCTTATTGAAAAATTTGTTAGAATGTATGTAAATGACATCACTATAGAAATGGGAATCTTGGGTGAAAGTGCAATTAGAGATCTCTTCAAGTTTGGTATTGAAAAGGGACTTGTTCCTGAGTTTGATCTACGCATAGCTTAACGATTATAGGTTTCTAAATTATATCATCTAACATAATGGACAAGCGCATCTTTTTTTCAGGAATTGCAATTCTTGCTTCTGGAATTATTATTTCCCTGTATCTTAACAGTAACATACCACTAGGCAAACCTGGCATGACAGAAGCTGAAACACTCCAGTTTTACCAAGATGAAGCCACGTATATCAGCTTGTCAACACTGTTTAAAATTATTTCAGGACTCGGATTTTTCTTATTATTAATCAGTATTGGCCTGAAAAGAAGACAGAGGGGCAATACAGGAAAACCAATAACACAAAAACCTACCGAGACCTAGAAATTTTTCAATATATTGAAGAAGGTGTCTCTCTGAGCTGGCTTTCTACCAATTTCTTTTACCATATTTGCAAGCTCCAAAAGAGAGGAATTTGTTCCCTTTCCTGCAGCTTTATAGATCTCTTCAGAAAAAGCGGTACCTACCAAATCATTTCCTCCATGTGTTAGCGCTACTTGAGAGAGTTTTTTCCCAAGAGCTACCCAATATACAGAAATATTATCAAGTGCGCCTGCCAGCATAAGTCTTGAAAGCGCAATCACTCTAAGATCATATGTTGAAGCGCTTTCCGTATTTATCAATCCCTTTTGTTCAAGTTCCGTATTTTCTAAACTAAATTTTAATGGAATCAAAGTGATAAAGCCCTTAGTTCTTTTCTGGACATCTCTTAATTTTATTAAATGATCTACAATGTGCTCTGGTTTTTCGATATGGCCAAAGAGCATTGTTGCATTGCTTTTGATTCCAAGGTTGTGAGCCTGTTCTATGGTATCAAGCCATTCTTGTCCAGAACATTTTCCACGAACTATTTTGTTTCTGATATCAGGATGAAATAGTTCAGCTCCTCCACCTGGCATTGAATCAAGCCCGGCAGATTTTAGTCTCAAAAGTACTTCTTTGACAGAATTATGCGTTAATCTTGCAATAAAGAAAATTTCTGCAGCAGTTAGTGCTTTAATGTTCATTTCAGGATGAGTTTTCTTTATGGTTCTAAACATCTCTTCATAATATTCAAGAGGCAGTTCCGGATGAAAACCTCCAACAATGTGCACTTCGATTGCACCAAGTTCTTTTGCCATACCAACTCTGGCTTCGATATCTTTTGCTGACAGTGTATAGGCATCACTTTCATTTTCTTTCCTGTAAAATGCACACATCTGGCAGCTTGCAGTACACACATTTGTAT
>QYQE01000012.1 GCA_007280335.1 Nitrosopumilales archaeon
CATCAGTTAGTGTAAATTATTTTAGTTTAACTATAGAAATGCAAGTAAATTATACATTTTTTAATGGCAACAAAAAAGCGAGCTAGAAAAGCTGCAAAGCGAAGATCAGCTCCAAAAAGATCTGCTGCTAAAAGACGATCAGCTCCAAAGCGATCCGCTGCAAAGCGAAGATCAGCTCCAAAGCGATCATCAAGATCAGGCAAAAAGAGAGCAGCAAAACGACGAAGATAGTTCTGATCTAAAACAAGTTATCGCTGCATAAGCGATAATTTGCTTATTTTTAGAATAATTCTCAACTAAACATCTGACCAGGCGGGGCAGATGATTTTCCTTTTATTGAATCAGGCTCCATTGAAAATTTTCTTTCATTTGGAATCACGGTGATTTTTACCGATGTGTTAATTGCATAGTGTGGAGTACCGTCTGGATTTTTGTAATTTGTTGCAATTCCTACCCTGTCTAAATCCACTTTGACTTTTACAATAGTTCCATCTTCTAGCTTGAATGAGACATATTCAGTCCCTGTTCTCTCATGATCTAAGAGTTTGAAATCAATCTTTTCTTTTGGTTGGCTCATTAAACAGAAATCCTCTTGCAGTTATTTGAAGTAAACGCTATATGAAATCTGTAGTCACATATGGAATTGAACAGAAAGACTCCTGCGGAGAAATGTGGAGTCAAGATTGAAGGTGACAATAAATGGATAACCTTAATTCAAAACTCAGTTAAACAATAGAAATGGGTTTTCAGATCAATCCTGTTAAAGATATTCCTGAAGATGATGCTAAGCTTTTAGGTCATGATAAAATTATTGTTAATCTTAAAACATTTCTTGAACAACAAAACATGATTACTCCCCTGTCGATCGCTATTCATGGAGATTGGGGTAGTGGTAAAACAAGTATAATGAAAACTCTATCAAAAAAACTTAATGAAGAACATTTTGAGATTGTATTTTTTGAAGCGTGGAAATATGAATATGCAAATCCATCATTAGGATTGATTTCTGAATTAACAGAAAAATATGCAGGTGGAAATTCCATACTAATACAATCTATTTTGAGAGCTGCACTTCATATCCTTTCAAATCAATTTCTTGGACTTGATAGTGAAGAGGTCATTAAGATTCTTAGACAATCAAAACAATCAACAGAAACTTTGTCAAAGAGTTTTCATGACATGATTAAAGCGAAAATAGGAAGTAAAATGTTGATTATAATTATTGATGATTTGGATCGTTGTGATGTTGAAAACACTTTACAATTACTCGCTATAATCAAGCTTTTTTTGGATATTGAAAACTGTGTTTGTATAGCTGCTGTTGATTTTAATAGATTAAAACAAGCTTGGAGAAGAAAATATGGGATAATTGATGATAAAATAGAAGATGGCAGTGAATATTTAGATAAGATTTTTCAAATCAGAATTGGTATTCCTAGACCGCCACCAGATCAAATTCAAGAATATTTGAAGATTTTAATAAACGAAATGCCTGATAAGGTTGCAGAATTATTCTCTAAAGTTTTACCAAAAAACCCAAGAGCAATCAAACGAATTTTGAATTTAATTTCGTATAGACGTAATCTGCTTGATAGTTATTATAAGGACTTTTCAGCAATTTTTTGGACACTTTTAGAAGAAATTATTGGAAATACAAATCTCATTTCAATGTATGATAGATTAATAGCAAATGGGGGCTCATTAGATGATTTAATCATAGGGGTAGGTGATAATTGGCAAAGTGTAACGGATATACTGAACAGAATTGGTCCACCTGACATATTCACTAACCACGCTGAACAGTTGAAAATATTTCTTTCAAATAGTCATACAATAACTCAAGAATTTAGAATTACAAGGGATATTCTTAATAGAGATTTTAAATTATTATATGATGCAACTAATGAGGCTTTAAGATAATTTTCTAAAAATACGTTATGTCCCGATAGGTAACAAGGAAAACAATGTCCCATGAAAGTAACAGAACCTAAAATAATAATAGATAATAAGATGCCACACAGTGTTTTTTCTAATACAAGTAGCTTAGTAATTTTATTTGCTGTTCTGTTGTAATCAGGTTCTTTGACGTAATAATTTCAAGCAACTGTGTTAGCATTGCTCTTTCTTGTTCAGAAAATCCTGTAGGACCCTTGTCACCTGGCGGACCTGGCGGACCTCTGGGGCCTTGTTCACCTGGAGTACCTTGCGGGCCTCTTGGACCTTGTTCGCCCGGTATACCCTCTGGTCCTCTAGGACCTTGATCACCTTGTAATCCTTGAATTCCTTGCGGACCTTTTTCACCTTGCGGACCTTGTTGACCTTGTGAACCTTTATCGCCTTGCGGGCCTTGTGGGCCTTGTGGACCCTTGTCACCTGGAGCACCTTGAAGACCTCGAGAACCTTGTTCACCTGGTGGGCCTGGCAAACCTCGCGGTCCTCTATCACCTTGTTGACCAGGAACTCCTGTCAATCCTTTTTCTCCAGACGGACCTTGTGGACCTTGTGGACCCTTGTCACCTGGTAGACCTTGTGGACCTGTTAGACCCTTGTCACCTTGCGGACCTTGTGGACCGTTTGGTCCTTTGTCACCAAGTGGACCTGGTGGACCTTTAGGACCATGTTCTCCAGGTGGACCAATAATTCCTTTATCGCCTGTCGGACCTTGATTCCCAGTAGGTCCTTTTTCTCCAATCGGACCAATGTCGCCGGTAAGACCCTTATCGCCTTTATCGCCTTTATCGCCTTTATCGCCTTTATCACCACTTAGACCAGTATCACCTCTAAGACCTTTGTCACCAGAAGGACCCTTATCACCAGTTAATCCTTTATCGCCACGCGGTCCTTGTTCTCCTTTGTCACCCTTGTCACCTTTGTCTCCTGGAAGACCTCTTGGACCTTGTTCGCCTTTGTCTCCTGGGGGACCTGAAGGACCTTTGTCTCCTGACGAACCTGTAGGACCTTCATCTCCTTTAGTGCCAAGTGGACCTGGCGGACCTTTGTCACCTTGCGGACCTGGTGAACCAGTAGGTCCTCGAAAACCGCGTTCCCCAGCTCGCTCAGATTCTATTCTTACTTGAGGACGTGAAGATTGTTCACTTGTTACAGGTTTTACATGTTCTATAGTTTCAGGAGCTTTTCTTGTAAAGCCAGATGAAATTTGAGTTTCAAAAACAGTATGAATTGAAGAGAATTGATCACTAACTACGATCCATACCGAACTTTGTTGAAAAACAGATTCGGGTAATGGATTTTTTTCACTTCCTAAAACTTGGTCAAATTTTCTATCTTTTACCCTAAGATGAAAATTGTCTTTCCATAATGAAGAAAAACTTTTTCTTGCAATTTCATCAGCTGGTGGAGGACTGTCGCAAATTGCAATTTGAACTTCAAAGACACCTGATGAAAGTCTAAATGGAGAACCCCCTGTGATTTCTAGCGTTCTTCCTGCGTCTGACATATCCTAGGTGGAATCATTGAGTATTTTTGTATTTTCCATACGATATAAAGACCGTTTACGAATGAAATCAAGAAAAATCAACAACAGATGCCCCGGAATAGTATTTATCTGGCAAAAACGCCTATTTACATTATCCTTGAGGAAGTTATTCAAAGACAAGCCGAAGGAACCAAAGACAGATTCTACGGAAGAACATAATATTGAACCTAGTGTTAACCCTAAAGAATCAAAGTTAACTGATCCAGATTATTCTAGAAACAAGCTTTTCAAAAAAGGAGTCGCCATGATGGCTGATGAAAGAATGGAAGACGCCGTACTGGCTTTTGAAGATGCGCTTAGAATTGATCCAGGGCATGTTGATTCCATATTAAAATTAGGATATGCTCGTTTTCACATGGATGATTATTCTAGAGCAATGGAAGCATACGATAAAGTACATCAAATTGATGTCACAAATGCAGACGCGTGGAACCTAAAGGGGTTGGTTTTTTACAAACAAAAAAACTACGAAAGGGCCTTAGAATGTGTTGAAAAGGCAATTGATTCAGATCCCACAGACGGGATGGCTTGGTATAACAAGGGATGTTATCAATCTCTTTTAAATCACATACCTGAATCTCTTGATGCGCTCAAGCGTTCTGTTGAAATTGATGTAAAAAATGCAAAGAAGGCAGTAAGAGACAAAGACTTTGAAAACGTCAAAGCAGACGAAGGATTTAGACGAATAGTCGAGGTTGTTGTTTTAGAATCTATAAGACAAGGTTATCACAAAGTGGGCCAAATTGTCTGGACTACAATGATGGGCAAGGCAGAGGTAGAAGATGCTGCAAGAAAATTAATTGCAAAGGGACTGATTGTAAAAAGTGAAAAAAACATAGGATTCCAAAAAATAGACGAATATGAAATTGTTCCAGAGTTGGCAGAAAAAATTGGAGCAGAGAAAAAAGGACTTCTTGGTACAAAGAAAAAAAGCCCCATACTAGTTCAACAACTCAAAGAGATAAGTGAAGCAATACAAGCTGTAAAGGTATCAATAGAAAAAGGCGATGTAAAAGAATTAATTGCAAATCTCGACGTGTTCATTGATTCTGCAAAGAAAGGTCCTCAGATGATTGAACATTTTTTTGAAGAACATAGAGAAATACGATTATACAAAATAAGATTAAGCGATAAAGGCTATGAATTTCTTGAAGCTAACAAAAAGAAGATGCTAGATCTTTTTGACAGTATTGAAACAGTTGTTACAAAAAAACTTCGAAGTGAAGTTGCACAAAATTAGTTAAGAGTTATTCAGCAGAAAGATCCCAGTAATTTGCATCATTTTGTCGTTCTATTGGTTTTTCCAGAGATTTCCATTCTTTAAATGAGCGAACGTATAGCTTTACATTTTCCATCCCTATTGATTTTAGTGCATAATATCCCAATCCAGAAAGAGTTCCTACACTTCCACAATATGTAATGACTTCGGCATCTGGCGCAATATTCCTATTTTGAATTAGTCGTTTTAACTCTTCTTTTGGTCTCAGTATGTTATCAGGAGAGGCAAGCATTCTGTATGGAATGTTCATTGCACCAGGAATGTGGTTTTCAAGAAAATTCAATCTTTCGCGGTTATCTATTAGAATTGCGCCCTTTTCCTTTGCAGGTCCCAAATAATCTACCGTTGCTAGAATTTCAGGTCTAAGTTTTAGCGAATGGTTTTTTTTGTCAAACGATGTTTTTTCTGTGCTTGTCTCAAGACCCATCTTCTTCCAAGTACCATAAGTAATATCCAAAAGTGAAACATCTTCGTGTCCAATGTACTGCAACGTCCAAGCAACTCTTGATGCAAGTGCCCCAAAGGTATCATCATAAACTACAACTGGTGTTTCGTCAGAGATTCCAAAGGATTGCGCGTATTGTAAGACCTTTTCAGGACTGTCGTCTGCAAGAAGATTTGCTAAAGGGAGATTTACTGCATCAGGTATGTGACTTTGTTTGTAATCTTCTTCTTTTCTAATATCGAGGACTCGAACACTTTTGTCCCTAATTTCAGATCTTAGTGCATCTACATCAATTGTGGGGCGCATGATCTTTTCTTTACTCAAGCAGCACATTCGCCCTTTCCAGTTCTTGCGTGATAACTTACGTCGTTTCCATAATCGACGTAAAAGTCCTTATCCTGTTCAATGGTTGGGGCAACCACAACTGGTTTTAAAATTTCTTTAATGTCATTAAAAGATTTCACGCCATTACTACCGTCATTGTCTATGACTCTGTGTATCCAAGAATCTAGTGTTTCACCGTTTTTTTTATCTGATTTGAAAATCTCAATTATTTTTAGAATTGCTGGAATTACTCTTTTTGCAGGAACTTTCATGCATGTCAAGCCCAGCATTGCTTGTTCATCTGATCTACCGCCAAGAGACATTGAATACAATGGATACATCTCTTTACCCATCCTTCCACCTCCACCAAAAAATCCAATTGTAGCAATTTCATGTTGTCCACAAGAGTTAGGGCAACCGCTTATCTTGATTGTGGCATCACGTAAATCATCATCAACATCTAATTTTAGTTCAAGGAATTTTCTTTGAATTTCTTTTGCAATTCTGTGTGAATTTGTTAATGCAAGGTTACATGATGTGGTTCCAGAGCATCCAATTACAGATGCCATTGTTAATGCACCTGGATTTGCAAGACCGACTTCTAATAATTTCGAATAAAGTTTTGGGAGATCTTCATCTTTTACCCACCTAAACACCATATCTTGTAAGAATCCAGTTCGTGCCCTTCCTTCTGCAGAAAACTCTCTTGCAATTTCTGCCATTGTTCTTAGTTGATTAGAAGTCACATCTCCAGATTCTAAAGTTAGAAATACTGAACTGTAACCATTTTGTTTTTGGCTTATTACATTACTTTTCATCCATCTTGAAAATCCTTCAGGTTTGGTTGGAGTATCTGAGCTTATGCTCATCTTACCAAGAACTTCAGGAATCTTGTCTAGGTCAAGTTTTACCATAATTGATTGTGTTACCCTTACCATCGCTCTTTCTTTTAGTACAATGTTTTGGAATTTTTCCCAGCCCAATTCATTAACAAGATATCTCATTCTGTTTCTTGCCATATTTTCCCGATTTCCCATCCTGTCATAAACTCGGATAACCGCGATAATTGTATACAACAGATCTTCCTCTGAAGTAAATTCCTCAAGCTGATGGCCTACAAATGATTGTGCTCCTAATCCTCCACCAAGAAATATTTTAAATCCATTATGTGTTTTGCCGTCAGCATCAATTTTTTGAGGAATCAAACCGATATCCACTATCCTTGCCATTCCATGTTTTTCACAACATGTGAAATTAAGCTTAAACTTTCGTGGAAGAGATTGATTCATTGGATTTCGTAAAAGGAATTTTGCAGTAGCAAGTGCGTACGGTGTAGGATCAAAAACTTCTTGTGTACAAACACCTGCAAGAGGACTGCACATTACATTTCTTACCGAATTTCCACATGCCTCTCTTGATGTCATTCCAACTTCGGCAAGACCACGCATTACTTCTGATACATCTTCTAATGCAATCCAGTGAAGTTGAAAGTTTTGTCTTGTGGAAACATGTGCACTGCCTATAGAAAATCCCTCACTTAACAGAGCTAGCCTTTCAAGTTGTTCAGGATAAACTTCTCCCGCTGGTACTTTTACTCTCACCATGCTGTAATCATCAGTCATTCGGCTACCATATGCACCGTGTTGTAATCTAAAACGCCTAAAATCATCACGGTTAATTTTTCCACGCCTGAAAAGCTTTACCATCTCTGCAAATTTTTCAGCCTCCTCTAGCTTACCCCAGTTTATCTTTGGTCTGGGCAAATTATCTCCCTTAGATTGGCTTAGGCTTGTCTTACTCAAGTATACATAATTCCGCGATGGATTGAATATAAATTTTATAATAGGGGAATTTTAGCCTGACATCGTAATTTTGTGACACAAATTTGCACATCTCAGACATGGGTTTTGTAGTTTATTTGAATTCAAAAAATTTGTGCATTCAAAGACATCTCAAACATGTAGAAAAGAGTTAAATGTTCACCGACAAGAAAAAGTCACGTGCCTGACCAAATCAAAATAGCAATAGCAGGGTTTGGAAGTGTTGCTTCAACTCTTATCAAAGGATTGCAATTTTACAAAAGTTCAACAGAAGGTCTTTGGCACCCAAAGCTTGCAGGTTTTGGTATCACTGATGTTATTGTTACTGGCATTTATGACATTGATCCTTCCAAAGTAGGGAAAAAAGTTAGCAGTGTTGTATCAGATTACAAAGTGGATTCAGATTTAATAATACAACCAGGAATTTCAGAAGATCCAGTATCACATAGTTTTGTTCAAATGGACGGAGCAAAATCTGCAAGCTATGAAGATGTCGTTAGTTCTTTAAAGAAAATGAATCCGGATTTCTTAATTAATTTAATTTCTTCAGGTATGGATAAAAGTGGAGAAAAGTATGCGAAGGCTGCTTTGGAGGCAGGATGCTCCTTTTTTAATGCTACAGCTTCAAAAACTGTAACTGATCAAACACGCTCTGCATTTACATCAAAAGGATTAATGATACTTGGCGATGATTTGATGAGTCAGTTTGGCGGTACTGCGTTTCATCGGGGTATGATGGAATTTATCATACATCGCGGAATCAAAATAGAAAAGGCATATCAACTTGATGTAGGAGGAAATAAAGACACACAAAATACAATGGCTGAAGAATTAAGAGAGAGAAAAAGAAAAATAAAAACAGAATCCATATCAGTTGAAGTTCCATATCCATTCAAATCCACAGCAGGAACTACAGAATACGCTGAACAGTTAGGGAACTCTCGTGTAAGCTATTATTGGATGGAAGCAAAAGGATTTTTGGGCTCAACAATTGAGATGGATTTATCCCTTAAAACCAATGATAGTACCAACGGATGCAATGTCATACTTGATTCAATCAGGGCTGCAAAAATGTCCATTTCTAAAAAAGATCTAGGAAAATCAGAAATAATTTCTGCGTTTGCATTTAAGAATCCATCAAAAAAAGTCAAAATCAGGGAATCAATAAAAGCATTTGAAGAAGCATTTACCAACTGAGCAAACTATTAATGTACTTAACAAGGGATAATTTTCTATGCAACAGGTTACTCATTCTGATGAAGCACCAAAAATTTTTGCCGATGTTAAAGAAATGGAAATTACAAGAGCCATTGCAAATGAATTTCATTCAGTATTAATTGACAGAGCAGATTCTGATGTAATAATAATAGGTGCAGGGCCTGCCGGTCTTACAGCAAGCAAAGAGCTTGCAACCATGGGGTTCAGAGTATTAGTCATTGAACAAAATAACTACCTAGGAGGAGGATACTGGCTTGGTGGATACATGATGAATCCAGTTACTGTCAGAGCTCCAGCCCAAAAGATATGGGATGAGCTTGGAATTCCTTACAAAAAAGTATCAGAGGGGCTATATCTCACACCAGGTCCCCATGCTGTTTCAAAACTTATTGCAGCTGCATGTGACGCAGGAGTCAAATTCTTAAATTTAACAAAATTCGATGATCTAGTTTTAAAGAATGGTAGGGTCGGAGGAGTAGTAGTTAATTGGATGCCTGTGTCTGCACTTCCAAGAAACATCACCTGTGTAGATCCAATCGCACTAGAATCAAAAATGGTAATCGATGCTTCAGGTCATGATTCTGTAGCTGTAAAAAGACTAGTTGACAGAAAGCTTGTAGAATGGAAAGGCATGGATCCTATGTGGGTCGATGATGGAGAAAACAGAGTAGTTCACAAGACAGGTGAGATTTTTCCCGGTCTTGTTGTTGCAGGCATGGCAGTAACCGAAACTTATGGCATACCAAGAATGGGACCAACTTATGGCTCTATGTTACTTTCAGGCAAGAAAGCTGCTGAAGTAACAGCTGCAAAAATGAAAGAATTAAGAAGATAAACTATATTCAAGTAATTCTTAATTTGTTTGTTGAAACTCTCTAAAGTATTCTTATACGATGAACCTTCCGTACCTGAAATAAAGATAGACAGGTTAGGAGAATTTATCAAAGAGAAATTTTGTGTTGAAGTAGAAATAAGAGAGAGATTTTTTGAGTTCTTTAAAGATCCAACTAGAAAAATTGCATATGATCTAGCTGCATCAAGAATTTTTAATCTACTAACTCCTTTTGAAAAACACATTCCAGCACCAGAGGAAGTAACCTTTGAAGAGAATTCATTTACAAATTTTACAAACACAAGTAATATCGTAATGTATGATGGATTTGAATTCAAACAAATTATTGCCAGTGCTATACCGCAATCAGAATCACATTTAGACATGTTTCATCTTATTTGTACAGATAAGCTTACTTGCACGTACGACTATGATGATTATAGATATCATGGAAGAGCAGTAATTTGTTCAAATCCCGGAATCATATCCATTACAGGCATAATTGAAGCCCCAGCAAAACCTCGTGAGTATTATCTAAAAATGTTTGAAAACATCTCACAAGGACTTAACTTAGATGTTTTGAAAAATCAATTCAAAGGAAAATATCTAGAGTATCACGATGTGAAATTAGATGAGATAGTCAATGGATATGCAATGCAAATATTATTTTATTATTTAACTGGTCAACCATTTTGTGAATCAAAGGACTGTAGGCTGTACAATGCCCATTGGCAAGAAGATCTGTTATATTCACAAATAGTATCTAACAAGCTTTGTGACCAACATCAAAAAATGCTAGATGAAAATAGGGAAGATTTGAGTGACCACAGCGTCTCCAATCGGTCAAAGGATTGCCATAATTAACATCATTCCGTGGAGTTCTATGGTCTTCATTAGGATATACCGGATATGATAAATTGTTTACCTACAGAATTTGAAGACATACTGGTTTATTGAAATACATTCATAATGATTATTCACACTTTTCAGGATTTAATTTAAATATGAATTTGAAATCAATTTGATCAGTGCAAGCTGAGATCAAAACAGAGTCCAAAAAACCTGAAACAAAGAGAAAATTTGATGTAATCATAATTGGTGCTGGCCCAGCAGGATATACTGCTTCAATATACACATCACGCGCAAGACGTGATACGTTGATAATATCAGGAGTATTGCCAGGCGGTCAGTTAATGCTTACAACGGAAGTTGAGAATTATCCGGGATTTTCAGATGGAATATTTGGCCCAGAGCTTATGATAGCGATGAAAAAGCAAGCTGAAAAAATGGGAACTACTATTATAGATGATGAAGTAGTCAATGTGGATTTCAAACACAAACCCTTCAAGGTTCTCACTTATTCAGAAGAATATGAAGCAGATGCTGTAATAATCTGTACAGGTGCAAATCCAAGAAAAATTGGTGTAAAAGGGGAACAGGAATTTAGTGCAAAAGGTGTTTCATATTGTGCCACTTGCGATGGACCGTTCTTTAAAAATCAAGACATAGTAGTTGTCGGTGGTGGAGATTCAGCGGTGGAAGAGGCCACATTTTTAACTAAATTTGGCAAATTGGTTTATCTAGTTCATAGAAAAGACAGCCTTAGAGCAAGCAAGATTATGCAGGAACGTGCGTTTAACAATCAGAAAATAAAGTTCTACTGGAACAAAGTCATAGAAGAGATTTCTGGAAATGAAAAAGTAAATCAGGTAATCATCAAGGATGTAGTAACTAATGAAAAACAGACATTAAGTGTTGGTGCACTTTTTGTTGCAATAGGGCACGAACCAAATACCAAGTTGTTCAAAGGTCAAATTGAGCTTGATGATCAAGGATACATAATTCTAAAAGATCACACCAAAACTAGTGTAGATGGAGTCTTTGCAGCTGGAGATGTACATGATCACAGATACAGACAAGCAGTTACTGCAGCAGGATTTGGTTGCATGGCTGCAATAGATGTAGACAAATATCTTTCTGAAAATAAAAAATAATTACATGTAAGATGCAACAGACAAATGCGCTGCTTCTTTTAGAGCCTTGTCGAATTGTTCCTCTGTAAACACTTTTTGTTGGACATACAGGCTTTTGAATTTGCTACCATCATCTGCAAATATTCCAACTACGCACCCCTTATCTAAAGAAAGTTTTTCCATTGCAGCATAAACAGCGCCTGAAGATGGGCCCACTACAAGTTTTTCTTTTTCAAATAATTTTACTACTGCTGCAAAAGCTTCTTCGTTAGTTATTGTCATCCAGTCATCCACTAGATTTTCACGCTTTTTGAACAAAACTGGTTTGTCTGATTCTACAAAGTTACGTAATCCTTGAATCAAGTGATTTTGCTGGGGTTGAACCGCAATTGTCTTAATTTCTGGATTTTGTTCCTTCAGATAAGCAGAAATTCCAGTTATGGTACCACCAGTGCCAACACCTGTCAAGAAGTGAGTCACTTTTCCTTCAGTTTGCTTCCAAATTTCGGGTCCAGTGCCTTTGTAATGACCCATGAAATTTGCTTCATTTTCATACTGATTAGGCATGTAATAGATATCAGGTCTTGCAGATGATATCGCCCTGGCAAGTGCTATACTTTGATCTGTACCGGCACCAACCTTTGGACACAAATCATCACTTGTTTGGAATAACTTTGCACCTAGTGATTCAATTATTTTCTTTGTTTCCTCACTTGCTTTTTCAGGAATTACTATTTCGACTTTGTAGCCTAACAGATTAGCTATGCCAGTTAGTGCAATTCCAGTATTGCCAGAGGTAGGCTCGATGATAATACTTTCATTCTTTTTTAAAATTCCACGTTCTTCCCCATCTTTTATCATCCAATAGGCAGCCCTGTCTTTTACAGAACCAAACGGATTATGTGATTCTAATTTTGCATAAGAAATTACATTACCTGAAGAAAGAGAGTTTAATTTTACAAGAGGAGTATTCCCAATTTTCTTTAAGGCTTCAGAATCATTTACAACTTTTGTTGCCAAGTATTACTTCACCTTTTTTATGGTGAACTCTAGATCTTTGTTGTTCTTTTTTAATTCTAAAAGTTGGTGACCATTTCGATTTACCCATCTTGATATATCTTCTTCAGATGCAGGATCATCTGCAATCACTTTTAGAACGTTCCCTACTGTCATTCTTTCAATTTCTATTTTTGTTCTAAATACAGGTTCGGGGCAGAACAACCCACGTACATCAATTGTCTTAGCTGGTCCTAATTCTGACATTCAATTCACCTTATAATTTAAAATGACTGCAACGTAATATTAAAATCTATTCTTGTGTACAGAAAATGTTTTGTCAAGTGAGGATCATAGGCAGTATTGCCCTCAGGTTACGTTCATATAAAATTGTATGATCATGATTTTTGAAATTTATTTTGTTAGAAAGTTTTGTTGTCAGATGTACTGCGATTTTATAAATAGCTGTCCACATCATGCTGTTTGGATTTGATTCAAACGTTCTAATTAACAAAGTACACAGTCCTGTCAAATGCGGATGTGTTTGCTGAAAATATTGTATAATGTCATCTTTTGAATTTTCAATTTTATATTTTGCGTGCTCTATCATTTCTTTACTTGTAACATAGCCTGTTTTCCCAATAGAGATTTTTCCTTTACGCATTGCATACAATACATCGTCTAATGTATTTTCAGAATCAATCAGATTGACACATCTTCCCAGTGTAGATACAACATGAGAATCACTACCTGCAATTTCTATCATGTTGTTACTTTTCGCAAAATATGATGCGCGCAAATTGGAATATCTATCAACATTATTACTGTTAAAGACTTCAATTAGATCACAAAATATTGCTTGCTCACGTAAACCATTACTTAGAGCAAATGGATGTGGTGCGCATGAGATAGCTCCTTGTGATTTAATCTCATCAAAAATTTCTTCCAGAGTCTGTCTTGGTTTTATTGTTTTAGAAAGTCCATATGCAATAACATGTATTCCAGTATCAGTCGTAATCTCTTCTGCTGGATAGACTTTGAGATTCTTGAACTTTTCATGGTTTTCTTTGTATTCAAGCAAGGCTGGAAATCCATCCAAAGTATTATGATTTGTGATAAAAAAGGCATCCAATCCAATCTTATGGACCTGTTCTAGTTGTTCAGAGATACTTATTCCACAATCATATGGGGTTTCTTTCAGACCAAGCTGAAAATTAGAAAATTCATTGTGACAGTGTAATTCTACTTTTAAAATACTCAACTTCTATTCGTACTGCTTACTTTAGAATATATTCTTTATTTTAATGGTTGCGCGTATAGTTCACCTAAAGAGATCTTCGGATTTTGGTCTAAGCAGATCCTTTATGTCACTTTTGGAATCATTAAATTTGTAATTTCTTACAATAGTAATCGGAGTATTGAGAGATTTACCCATCACTAGTTCTGATGCAGAACACATCTCATCTACAATTGCAATTTCAGTAACATGAAGAACCCGGCTGAAAGTATCTTTTGTTCCAACATAATCAGCAATTGCTGAAATACCAGCCAATCCAATAGCACAGTTTGTTTGACCCAGTCTGAATGGTCTACCAAATGTATCAGATATTATCACAGCAATACTCTTTCCTGTTTTTTTCATTATCGATTCTCTTAGTTTTTGTGCAGATGTGTTTGCATCTTTTGGTAATAGTGTAACATATCCCTGCTTGATGTTACTTTCGTCAACTCCAGCGTTAGCACAGACAAATCCGTGAATAGTTTCAGATATTATGACACCGTCATTCAATCTCACTATACGTTTTGATTCATCAAGTATTTTTTGTACAACTCGCGGATCTTTTCTATATTCACTTCCAATGCCTGTTGCAAGAAGAGATGGAGTTATTGTGGATAATTGTACTGTACGTCCTTCCTGTTTAGATATTATTTTTTGTGTTACGATTAGAATATCGCCGTCTTTTATTTCTGGTTTTGATGTAGATGCTAAAATCAATTCAGAAATGTCGTCATTTTGTTCTATTTCTTTATTTATCTTAACTGGGATTATTTCTAATGACATTGGTAAACTCTATTGTCTTTGGATTTAAAATAATATCTAATTATGTACAGTTTGTAATTCAAGTTTCATTCCATAATGTTTGTTAATGACATCAATTAACAACGAGAGATCCTTTTCTTCAAGAGTTACCGTAGCCAGGTCTTTCACAATATCTTGTGCCCTAAATGCCACACCAAGACCACATATATTGAAAAGTTTGATGTCATTTGCGCCATCTACTACAACAACAATATTTTCCTTCTTTTCCTTCCATTCATTTATTTTTATTATGGCAGATTTTGCTTTGTCAGAATCCACATGAATTACTACATCATTTAATTTTCCGTCTTTGAAAAGAAGTTCATTTGAAAAAACATGGTCAAGTCCTAATTCTTTTTTGAGTCTATCTGTCATTATTGTAAATCCTCCTGAGACTGCAAGTAACTTCCATCCAGCCGCCTTAAGTGCGCGACATACTTCTTTTGCACCAGTCATAATGGGTAGAGAATCAGCGATCTCTTTGCATGTTTCATAGTCTATACCTCTTAGTGTGTTAATTCTAGTTTTGAGACCTTCTTCCCAGTTTATGACACCTTGAATACCCTTTCGTGTAATCTCCCAAATTTCATCTTGCTTGTTTATTTTTTCAGCAAGAATTGGAAGAAATTCTCCATCAAGCAAAACACCCTCAACGTCAAAAATTGCTAGCAACTAGTTTCAGTTTGACAACACAAATCTAGATTATATTAAGTTTTGATAGATCGGATTTTGATAAATCACTAGCAATATATTTCGCAGTTGATGGAGAGCATCATGGGTGAGCTTCCACACAAATATGAAGTTACTATCAAGGTAGCCACTTCACCATACAAGCTTTCAGACAAGATCAAAGATGAGTTAAAAGCTTCAGGTATGATGGATGAAAAGGGCAAATTAAAATTGAAAGGTGTCAGCCCAAAAATGCTCAAACGAATGAAAGAGGAATCTGTGGATTGCCCAGTTCTCAAATCAGAAATAGGATTTGTTCAGTGCTTTGTGTGTCCAAATTTTCAAAGTAGGGTAACAGGAAAAGTACTTTGTAAGGGCGACGCACTCTAAAGACCAGAAAGCTCATTAGTACATATCCCAAATTGATGTAAATTGAGTAAAGAGATAGGCATAACAGCCAAGAAAAATGAAAATTTTAGTGAGTGGTACACACAGGTTGTAATCAAAGCAGAGCTTGCTGATTACGCTCCTGTAAAAGGTCTCATTGTACTCAGGCCATACGGATACTCAATTTGGGAGTCATTAAAAAATTCACTTGATGAAAAACTAAAAAACACCGGTCATCAGAATGGTTTTTTGCCAATTTTAATTCCAGAATCACTTCTCAGCAAAGAATCAAAACATTTTGCCGGATTTAATCCACAAGTTTTTTGGGTAACTCATTCTGGAAATTCTGAAATAGGAGATAAGCTCGCATTAAGACCAACTTCTGAAACGCTTGCATATTCGATGTATTCTAAATGGATAAAAAGTTGGAGAGATTTACCATTAAAGATCAATTTTTGGAATACTGCACTACGTGCAGAAATAAAATCAACAAAACCGTTCCTTAGAACATCAGAATTCTTATGGCAAGAAGGGCATACTGTGCATGCAACAAAAGAAGAAGCTGAACAAGAGGTCATGTCAATACTTGAAATATACAAAAAAACAGTGGAAGAGGAATTGGCCATACCAGTAATTACTGGTAAAAAAACTGAGAAAGAAAAATTCGTGGGGGCAGTGTATACCACAACCATGGAGGCAATAATGCCTGACGGCAAGGCTCTCCAAATGGGAACATCGCATTTTCTAGGACAAAATTTTTCAAAACCATTTAATGTTAAATTCTTGGATAAGGAAAATGTAGAAAATTTTGCTTGGCAGACATCATGGGGTGTTTCTTGGCGATTGATAGGAGCATTGATAATGGTTCATGGAGATGACAAAGGTTTAGTGCTGCCTCCTCAAGTGGCACCAATTCAAGTAGTAATTGTTCCAATTTATTATTCAGAGTCTGATAAAGATCAGATTATTAAAAAATCAAGAGAAGTAGAAGATACACTAGTAAAAAAGAAAATCAGAGTCCACGTAGACACAAGAGATGAATTTACACCAGGCTACAAATTTCATGATTGGGAGATGAAAGGTGTTCCTTTAAGAATAGAGTTAGGGCCAAAAGATCTAGCGAAAGGCAAGATGGTGCTAGTAAGACGGGACATTCAAAAAAAGATAGACCTTTCTTTTGACAATATTGAAATCGGTATTGAGTCAATGTTAAATGAAATACAGCAGAGTCTCTTTGAAAAAGCAAAGAATCTCTTAGCTGAAAAAACTAGAGAGGTGACAGATTTTGAGAAATTTAAATCAGAACTAGAAAAGGGTTTGTTTTTGAGTTCTCCTTGGTGTGGTGATCAAAAGTGTGAAGAAAAAATAGAAGAAGTAACTGGTGCAGACATACGGGTACTTCCTTTTGATAGTAAAAAATCAGATGCGCCATGCATTGTATGTAAGAAACCTAGTAAAGAAATGGCAATATTTGCCCGCGGGTATTAATTGTCAAAAGTTGTTTTATTGTGTAACTATCCTTCTTCAACAACTATAGTACCTTTCATCTCAGGATGAATTGTAGAATAATATTTGAATGTGCCAGTTTTATCAGCAACAAAATTTATTGTCTGAGCTTGGAAATAATTCAATTTTTTAGTATGTACATTGAATTCATCTATGTTTAGATCCATTGTTGATAGAGTATCTTTATCCTCATTTATTACATGTAATGCCACTAATTCTCCTTTTATCATATGGATTGAAACATCTATAGCACCTGATGATAGAGTTTTTTTGCCTTGTCTAGTAGATTGTTCTTCAAAAATATAGCCATCTTGATCAGTATGTGTAGCTAAGATGTAGATGTTGGAAGGAGGTGCAAGAACTGGGGTTGTTCCATTAACTGGAATCATAGACGGTAAGACAAAAATGGATATTATGGCTAATGCTGCTACTGCAATAACGGCAATACCAATAATCGTGCCGCGAGTAAAGAATTTATTTTTATTATTGTTTTTTTGTTTCCTTCGCACTAGTGAATAACTGATGGCTGTGTATATTTAGGTAACTAAGGTGAGGATAGAGAACAAAGCTTCGTAAAGGATATTTATTACTTCAAAAATATTTCATCTGGCGATAAGAAACGAAAAAAACTGAGGTAGTTCTTATAGCTGCAGTAATAATTCTTGCAGCCGTAGTTACAATTCAATCTACTAATAGTAACCCCATTACGAATAATTCTCTTGCCATAACACAGGGTACCCAAGGTCCTCCTGGTCCACAAGGAATACAAGGTCCACCTGGTCCTCCTGGCTCATCAGATCAGATACCAACTGGACAACCAGATCTTACATTAATATTTAAAAAAGTAGAAAATTCTGTTGTTCAGATAACAAGCAAAGTCTCAACTGTAAACAATAATATCATCATAAACGGCATGCCGCTTCAAAGTCAGACTACTAGACTTGGTTCTGGATTTGTGTATGATAAAGAAGGGCGTATCATTACAAACAATCACGTAGTGGAAGGATCAAAAACGGTTAATGTTACTTTTGTTGATGGAAATACCTACACTGCCAAAGTAGTAGGAACTGATCCTGATAACGACATTGCAGTTATACAAATGGTTGATAATTTCTCAGATGAGAATCTTACGTCGCTAACATTTGGAGATTCGTCACAACTTCAGGTGGGCCAGCAAGTAATTGCAATAGGCAATCCCTTTGGGTTGAGTGATACAATGACGCATGGAATAGTTAGTCAGGTTGGTCGCCTCCTACCAAATGAAAACGTAGGATTTTCCATACCTGATGTAATTCAAGTAGATGCACCCATCAATCCTGGTAATTCTGGAGGACCATTGCTAAATACACAGGGAGAAGTCATTGGTATGAATACTGCCATAAATACAAACACAGGTGAATTTTCAGGAGTAGGATTTGCCATTCCGTCTAATTCAATTCAGAGAATAGTTCCACAATTAATCAAAAATGGAACCTATAACCATCCATGGCTTGGCATAGCTGGAACCAGTATGAATCCAGATGTTGCATTAGCAAATGGATTATCCAGAAACTACAAAGGAGTAGTTGTTGATCAAGTTGTAAAAGATGGGCCTGCATACAAAGCAGGATTAATACCAGCTACTTTGGATAATAATAATATTCCACATGGCGGAGACATAATCACTGCAGTTGATGGTCACCCAATTAAAACAATCTATGACATCATCGCATATGTTGATGAACAGAAATCTGTTGGCGATAAAGTAGTTTTAACAATAAACAGAATGAGTAAAACAATGGATCTGACTTTATTACTTCAGGCAAGACCTTCTACAACTTAATTTTGTCAAAATTGAAAACTAGTTTAATAAACTAAAATTCCAAAGATTATCAGTTGCTTTTTTAATTCCAATTCTTGATCTTGCCTTAATTTCAGATTTTTTTATTTCCTTACCTTCAACAACAAATAGATTAGAAGGTTTTGTCAGATCCTCGCCATATTGCTTTTTTGTTATCTGTAATGCTTGTGTAAGTTTTGCAGGTCCATTGACAAGGTTTGAGATCAGTGTGGTTTTTCGTTGTTTTATCATAAAATCAATTCCCTCCATTGGCACAAGTGCTCGAAAAAGAACCGCTCCTGCTTCAAAATCATCATTTTTTGCAACCACATTCACGCAGTAATGCATACCATAAGTGAAATAGACATATGCTTTTCCTACTTGTCCAAACATTACTTTGTTTCTTTCTGTCATTCCTACAAAAGAATGACTAGCTGCGTCATCTTTGTACCTATATGCTTCTGTCTCAATTATCATACCAGAAATTATTTTTTGCCCAATTCTTCGTACAAGCAGTTTACCTATCAAGTCTTGTGCAACGTTAACTGTATCCCTATCATAAAATGAACGTGAAATGATTCTCATGATAAAGTCTCGACTTGAATTCCTTTTTTTATTTTCCCAAGTGTTTCGACTAGTGTTTTGATGTCATCTTTTAAGATTTGTTTAAGACTCGGAGTGTATATTACTGCAGCTGGATGTATAGTAAGAAAATACAATTGATCATTTTTTTTAATTATTTTACCCCTGTTCTTCGTAATGGAGTCACCACCTAAGATAGAACCATAGGCAGTATTTCCTAATATACAGATAATTTTGGGTTTTATTATATCAATCTCACCAGTCAAATATTGCTGGCAAGAATTTTTTTCTTCTTCAAGTGGAATTCTATTGTTTGGTGGTCGACATTTTACAACATTTGTTATAAAAACATCATCTCTTGATAGGCCAGCATATTCTAATGCTTCTGATAGAATTTTTCCTGCAACACCTACAAATGGTTCACCCTTCAAATCTTCATTTCTTCCAGGTGCTTCTCCTATGAACATTATTTCCGCGTTGTAGTTTCCTTTGCCTGCAACAGCGTTAGTTCTTGATTTTGAAAGATTACATTTTGTGCAGGATATTACTTGTAGTCGTAACGCGTCCATCAAATCTGACATTTACACTCCCACACTTTTTACTGTAGCAATTCCTCTCACATGAGGTCCACCATTACCCATTCGCATAATTTGCATGGGATCGCCTTTACCACAGTTTGTAATTGGTCTTACCGTGAAATCTTTTCCACATGCGTCAATTGAATTGAAAAAATCAGGTGCAATTCCCATAACAATTACATCTCGTAGTAATTCTTTTAATTCGCCGTTTTCTATCTTCTGCGCAAACTGGCACGATATGCTCCAGTTGTATCTCATCATGTCAATAGATGGGACTTTCATGTTAGAAATAAGATAACCATTTTTTACTTCTTTTATCATTTCTTGAGGATCCCAATCTCCCCCTTGTATGCATGTACATGCCATTCTAATTAATGGCATAAATCCATATCCTGTAGCTCGCATTCCAGAATTTGGTGCCGTATTGAAAATGGATGCAGTTTCTCTGCTTTGCATATGATTTACAAGAATGCCATTTTCTATCAGTAATTTTGATTTTGCAAAAACTCCTTCATCGTCATATTTGTAATATCCAAGACTTGGCAATGTAGGATCATCTATTACATTTAATTCATGGGATCCAATTTTTTCCCCTAGTTTTCCTGCCCACCAGGCACCACCTGCCCAAGCCATTTCCTTTCCAAGTACTCTATCTGCCTCTGACGGATGACCAAGAATTTCATGTGAAAGAAGAGCAACAAAATCAGGATTCATTACAACTGTTGCTTTTTCTTCTTTAGCAGTTTTGGCATCTAAAAGTTCTGAAGCTTTCTGTGCTACAAATTCAGATGTTTTCATAATGTTATTTTTATCAAGTATCATCTCCAATCCTCCTCTGCCTCCTTCTGTAGCATTAACAGATTCCGTCAAACCAGATTCATGTGCAGTTGCAATAACATTAGCTATTGTGTCTTCGAATCTTTGAGTTATTTTTGTACCGTCACTGTTTACAAAATATTTGGAAAAAGTGTCATGCTCCATAGATAATGAAGATTTATGAATTCTTTTGTTACTTCGTATTATACTGTCACATTCAAAACCAATTTTTGCCAGTTCTTCCAATATAGGTTTCTTGGATACTGAAAAATCTACCTTATCTACATATACTTGACTTTCCGCAAGTTTTACTTTATATTTTTTATTTGTAGAATAATGTAATGCACTTTTTACTGCATCCATTGTCGAATTTTTTACTTCGTCTAGTGACTTTGGATTAGAAATGGAGAAAAATCCCCATGCTCCATTAGCGAGTACTCTAATGCCTAAACCAGAATCTCTTGAAGATGTAAAATGCTCAATCTCACCATTTTCCAGAAGAAATCCATCACTTTCTACTGTTTCAGCTCTAACATCACAATATTGAGCACCAGATTGAATTGCAAACTGCGTTGACTTTTCAGCAAAATCCTCCAATTCCAATATAGAATGGTTTGGTTGTTCTCAACTATTTATTTATACTAGAGTGGAGACTTGGATTTTTCAATTTTCGTAAGCGTAAAGGAAAACGTAGCGCCTTTACCCAATTCGCTTTCTGCCCATATTTTACCACCATGTGTTTCAACTATGCCTTTACAAATGGAAAGTCCAAGACCACTACCGCCTTTTTCTCGAGTTGAAGACGTATCTACCTGATAGAATTTTCTAAATATTTTATCAAGAGCATCATGCGGTAACCCAATACCATTATCCTTAACCGATACCTTGACTTCGTTTGGCATATCTTCAACAAAAATCTCCACCTTCCCTTTCTTTGGTGTAGCCCTAAATGCATTTTTAATTAGGTTAGTGAGCACCTGACCTATACGCTCTTCATCATAATATGCATAGACATCGGTCTTAACATGGTGTACAAGTTCTATTTCATCTGAGATTGCTTGTGGTGCCATCAATGTCATTATTTTTGAAACAGTGTCCTTGAGATTGTCCGTTTGTTTTATAATTTTGAGCTGGCCTAGTTCTAATTTTTGTGCATCTAGTAGATCCGATATCAATTGCAATAGTGTTGCAGAGCTAGATTTGATTACCTCCAATCTTTCTTTTTGGTTTTTATTAAGATGACCCAAATGTTCTCCAAGTAAAATATCAGCATATCCTAGAATTGGTACCAAGGGAGTTTTCAATTCATGAGTAATCATTGCCAAAAATTCATCTTTTGCAATTTCGATTTTTTTTGCTTCTTCTTCCTTTTTTTGTATAGTCTCGGACATAAGATTGAATGCGCGTGCCAAAGTACCAATTTCGTCACTTGAGGTATAGTTTATTTTTTCACCATAGACACCTTCCTTTACACGAGAGAGTGTACTAGTGAGCATAGCTAGTGGGTGAAGTGATTTTCTAATTGTAAATATCACTATAACAAAAACTACAATGTCTGCTACAAGCAATGCCAGTACAGCATTAACTTTCTCTTGTAGTTTATCATCAATTAAATGATTCCATCCATCTACAAAAAGTCCAGTTGTAGAAAGCATTACAACTCTTTGTGCATCTAGCTCTTGTAACGACTTTCCAAATTTTGCAGAAAGCAGAGGTGTTGATTCAACAAATTTTACTTTTGCTCCTATAGATTCCCATAATGGATCAAGATCACGTAGTGATGCAGAGTTTTCTCGAGGAATAGCTTGAAGTGTTTCTGGTGTTATCTGCACTCCGTCAGTTTCTGAAGTATCTATTGGAAGCCCTTCTAATTTTCTAAGATCAGCGTCAAACATAATCCTATCTTTTTTAATTATATCAGAACTATTTCCTCTTTCCCCAATTGAGATAAGAAGTGTATTTTCACCAATTGATTTTGTAAGTGTTACAAGTTCGGCCGCAATTTCTTTATGTCTATTATAGTTCCTGTCAAGTGGCAAAAGATCGTTAGATATGCCATTTGTCAATGTTATCAAACCTCCATCTTTTTCCAAGATGTATTTTAATGCGTTTTTGACATCAGGGTTAAAGATAGATTCTTGTCTGATTTCTTCTGCCTTTTGTTTGTAAAGATTCCACTCATTACCAACATCAACGTATTCATTACGCAACTCACTTGGTGCAGCAATTATTGCAATTCCATTTAATTGCCCACCACTACCAAGTATATTGTAAGTATTTTCAAAGTCAGTAATTTGTTGAGTAAGAGTCTGCCTATCTACTTCATTTCCACTTGCTATAGAGTTTGCAGTTCCTGCAATTCTCTCAACTGTAACCTTAAGATTACTTGCGCTACTAATTGAATGCAATACTGCCTCATTTTCCTGCGATGCCTGTAAGAGTACGAATAGATTAATCAAGGAAACTACGATTATAACGGCTAGCAACATATACGTCTTAGAAACGATCTTCATTTTGTAGTAGATTTGGACTAAGAGCCTATAAAAGTTGGTATGAAAATAGTCATATTCACTAGTTAAAATGTCTGATAACTTTCATAAGATTGCAAGGCAAGAGATTCAAGAAGAATTGGATAGTCTGAAACAAATATTATTGCAATGCAATGATGATAACGATATTTCCAACAATGGTAATAAAATTGAAAAACATCTACACAAAATAAAAGGACTTGCTCCCATGATGGGTCAAAATAATGTTGGAGAGATTGCCAAGTTAAATGATATCATATTAAGGCATATTATCGAAAACGGAATGTTAAGTGGAACACACCAAATTATTAATGAATCAATACATATGATGCAAGAAATTTTTAATGATACTAATAAAAAAAACATAGATGAATTCAAAACAAAAATCTGTAATATTTTTTCTCATATTTTCAATCAATAATACATAACTGCACTTAAATACAATTGAACCTAATTTTTGTTATAATATGGCACGTATAGTGATTGCTGATGATTCAGATGCAATAAGAATGGTATTAAGAGATATTTTAGATATTGGTCATCATGAACTTGTAGCAGAAGCAACGAATGGATTTGAAGCGGTTGAAAAATTCAATGAAACAAAACCCGATTTATTGCTACTTGATATGGCGATGCCAAAAAAAGATGGAATGTCCGTACTCAAGGAGATAATGTCATCTAATCCTGATGCAAAAATTATCATGATAACTGCAAGTGACAATCTCAATACAATGACAGCGTGTATTAATGCAGGTGCATTGGCATATCTGTTAAAGCCCTTTAATTTTGAGGATGTTCTAAAAAATATTACGATAGCACTTAATTAGAATCACAAATTAGTTGATCTAAAACCTTCACTTGTAATCCATTTTGCCTGTTCAAGTTTGAATTTATTATTACACCTAATACACACATATTCAATTATGGGCTCTGGAAACTTTTCACCACAATTAGAACAAATATAGTAATTGTCAATTGTCTTGTAATCAACCCCAATTATTTTAATTTCTTTGTGACATTTTGGACAAATGTTGTTTTTGTAGGAATCCTCAACAGATACATTTCCGCATTTAAAGTGTTCAATAAGTTTGCCTTGTTTAAAATTTGTTTTGTTGCATGACGGACAAGAAAAATTTTGTTCAATTTTTACAGAATCACACATATTGCATGAAATTTCCTTTATACTTTCAATTGGTACAGCTTTGCCTTCATTTGTTAAATTTGTTAAATATTCTAAAACATTCTCTTTTTTTTTTCCAGCATATTCAGAAATTCTTGCAACGCTGATTCTTGTTGATGATCTTAACAAAGCATCTACTTCTTTATGATCATCAGTAGGTGTGTTCTCAAGAATTTTATCTTCCTCCTCAAGTATCTCCATAGTACTTTTTATGTTCTCAAACCGTATTGGTTTTTCAATATATTGATAAGCACCATGTCTCAAAACATTTTTTATAGATTCATCCGTCCTTTCATTAGCTGTCTCTATTATTATCTTAGTATCAGGACGAATTCTGAATATCTCCGACATTATGTCGTCGCCATTCATATCAGGAAGACTATAATCAAGTATGACAACTGGTATTTTGTTTGATTTTACAAGTTCTTCAAATATTTGGATTCCAGACCTACCAGTATTACAAATTTCTATATTTTGATAATTAAGCTTCTTAAGAAAATCCTGAATAAGTGATGCAATAGCTAAACTATCTTCTATTATCAGAATGTTCTTTTTTTGTAAAGACAATTTGTTACATATTGTATAAAC
>QYQE01000024.1 GCA_007280335.1 Nitrosopumilales archaeon
CAGTAGCTTTTGTTGTATCTGGTTTATCAGTAGCTTTTGTTGTATCTGGTTTATCAGTAGCTTTTGTTGTATCTGGTTTATCAGTAGCTTTTGTTGTATCTGGTTTGTTCGGAGATTTGCTTCTTTTACTTTTTACATAAACTACAATAACACCGATTGCCGCAATGATGATTGCACCAACTATTAGTTTTGTAGACATCATCAAACGCCAGTTTGCTGTTTAATAAATCTGCTTAATCTCAATGTACCAAGTCATAAATATATGATATTATCTTGGTGTGAAAATTTTCGTGCGATAGAGAAAATTCTTCTATTTATTCGTCAATGAAGGAAATATACTAATTAATACCGAACTATGTTTGTTGAATATTGCGTATAATATTATGTGGTTTTGGGGTTGTGGGTCAGAACTTTGCAAAGCTTCTACTTTCAAGATCAGAAGATTTGTATGCACTTCATGGTCTAAAGCCTAGAATAGTAGGCGTTTTTGACAGCAAGGGTTCTGCCGCATCCTCTGCAGGTCTTGATCTTAACAGACTTTTAGAAGTCAAGAAAAAATATGGTGACATAAGAAAATATCATAATAAAGAAAAAAATGCAAACGGACTTGAAATGATCAAGGGAATGGATGCAGAAGTATTGATAGAAACAACTCCAAGTAATTACAAAGATGCAGAGCCTGGAATGTCACATATTGTAAATGCCATGAAAAATGGTTTACATGTAATTACTGTAAACAAAGGACCGCTTGCTCTTGCATTTCCTTCATTAATAGAACTTGCAACGTATAATCAAGTCCTGTTAAAATTCAGTGGAACAGTTGGCGGAGGCACACCAATTTTAGATTATGCAAAAAATAGCCTAAGGGGTGAAAGAATTATTTCCTTTCAAGGAATTCTAAACGGTACAACAAATTACATACTAACTAACATGGCTAACGGAATGACTTTCAAGACAGCTCTAGCAGATGCAAAAAAAAGAGGATATGTGGAAGCAGACGAATCGTTAGATATTGATGGTTTTGACGCTGCGGCTAAACTTGTCATATTAGCTAATTGGATTATGGGCATGAAAGTTATCATAAAGGACATCAAACGCATAGGGATTAGAGATGTTACGACTTCTGATATCAAAAAGGCGGCTACCAATAATTCTGCTGTAAAGCTAATTGCGTCATGTAACAAGGAATTACTAGTAGCTCCTCAACAAATTTCTCTAGATGATCCGTTATGTGTAAACGGTACTCTAAATGCAATAACGTTTAACTCGGAACACTCGGGTCAACAAACAATAATTGGTCGCGGTGCAGGAGGAATGGAAACTGCCAGTTCTATACTAAGAGATTTGTTAGATATAAGACAGGAAATGTCAAGGCGTTGAAATCAAATTTATTATCAAAATCTGAAACTGCTGAAACACTGGAAAGTATTGCAACGCAGTGGAAGATAGAAGTACCTAAAACAAAAAATCTCACTATTCATGAAATTTCAGATAGTGCAAGATTAATCACAGGAGATAATTTTGCTGCAATCAAGATAGATAAAATGTTCATTCCCTTTCTTTCTGAAACCTCAATGCTTGAAAAATTTCCTAAAGTTGTAGTAGATATGGGTGCGGTAAAGTTTGTATGCAACGGGGCAACAGTCATGAGACCAGGCATAAAAAAACATTCAGATTTTGATAAAGATCAGATTATATGCATTGTGGAAGAATCACGTAACAAGTTTTTGGCAGTAGGAAGAGCATTAGTGTCAAGTAAAGAATTAGAAACCATGACAAAAGGTGAGGTAGTGAAAAATTTGCACTACATATCAGATGAGTTTTGGGAAACTGCAAAAGGGATTAAAAAATAACTAATTTTCAGTGAATTCTCTGGAACCAGTTTTGTCAACTACTAGCACGTCAATTCCATCTCCACTTGCGGCATCTCTCATGATAGCAGAACGGATAGATTTTACTGCTAGTGTTACTGCGTCTTTTTCTTTCATGCCTTGTTTGAATTCTTGATCAAGAACTCCAAGTGCCATTTCGGCACCAGTTCCTACTGCAGCATAATCGTCTGGCAATACAGAACCTAATGGATCCAGAGTGTAAATTGCTGGTGCACCGTCAACACCACCCACAATAACTTGTGTAAGTAAAGGATAGTATCGTCGTTCATACATTAATGACGACATCATTTTTGCAACAGAATTTGGCGGAATCTCTCGTTTTAATTCCATTTTCCTAATTTTTGTAAGAGCACGCATTTGCATTGCTAAAACCTGCATGTCAGCTACCAAGCCTGCACAGCAAGCCCCAACATAGTCAGTTATTCTGAACGTCTTTTTCGTATTCTTACTAACAAGAAAATTACCATAAGCAACTCTTCTTTCACTTGCCAAGACTACGCCACCATCGTAAGTTATTCCGACAGCTGTGGCACCCGGCATATACACATAAGCCATAAATTCTGTGCAAAACGAGGACAATAAAGCCCTTTCTCTAGATGAAAGGCACTAATACGATCGACAGTGTGCAAAAACGAATCATATCTAAAGTTATGAACCTCAAGAAACCAGACGTATAGATTTAATCGAATTTACTCATTATTCTACAAATACATTTTGTTGTTTTGTTTAGCAGATCTATTCTTGCAAACTCGTTAGGAGAATGAATTCTAGAAAAAATGTATGTACTTCCAATTGATATACAAGGTGCAGAAAGTACTTTTGCAAAAGAGTACATCGGTCCAGTGCCAGCAGATGATACACTTACTATCGATTTCCCAAATGATTCGTTTGCTGCTTTTTTTACTTTAGATACAAACGGATCTAGAATCTTGGTTTTAGATGCAGCTTCGCCGTGAATCATCATTACTTTAACGTCCCCAAATCCATTTGATTTAAGATGTTGTTTTAGTCTTGCAAGTTGCTTTAACGGATCCATTTTTGGTACAAGTCTAAAGTCAATTTTTACCAGTGCTTGTGCAGGAAGAACAGTCTTTGCTCCAGGACCGATGTAACCTGAAACAAAGCCTGCAATGTTACATGTTGGTCCTCCGACCAGCGCTTTCCTTGCTGCAATTCCCGTCTTGTTTGCAACAAACCGTTTAATGCCATATTCTTTTTTGAATTCTTTTTCATCAAATGGTTCAGTTCGAATTAGTTTAATCTCTTCTTTTGTGAAGATGCCCACTTCCTTATACCAATCTTTGATGAGTATTTTTCCATTAACATCACGAAGCGTCTTTAATGCCTCCAAAAGCCGCCATGCAGGATTTTCAATCAGAACAGCAAGGCTAGAATGAGCATCGCGTATTGATTCTATTACTGAAAGTTCAACATAAAGCAAGCCTTTCATTCCAAGGCTAATTATTGGTCTATCTTTAGCATCAACATATCCAAATTCCCAAATTACTCCATCACATGAAAATTTTTTCTCATATTTTTTTAGATATCTTTCAACATGCATACTTCCAATTTCTTCTTCTCCTTCAACTAGAAATTTCACATTGCATGGAACATCGCCTTCTGTTTTTAGATAAGATTCAACAGCTTTTATTCGAGTTATTAATTCGCCCTTATCATCAGCAGAACCACGTCCAAAGATTTTGTTACCTATAATTTTTCCACTAAATGGTTTGTCTTTCCAGAGATCAAATGGTTCAGCAGGTTGTACATCATAATGATTGTAAAATAGCAAAGTTTTCTTTGGGTTTTGTTTAGACTTTACTTCACCATATACTACCGGTGGGACTCCTTTTCTAAGGTAAAGTAGTTCTGAACGAATCCCTGAATTTCTCATTATTTTTGCCACAAGTCTTGCACATTCTTCAAGACCTTCGTTTTTTGCAGAAACGCTAGGTTGTCTAATCAAAGTTTGAAGATCTGAAATGAGTCCTTTCATATTGTTGTCTATGTATCGAAGTACTTGCATCAAAGTCACTTTGTCCTATCAAATGGTTTCATTGCATCAGAAATAAATTCTAAGAGATCAGTTGCTACAATGTGTAACCCGTGCTTTTTTTGGGCAAGCATCCCCGCCTTTCCATTTATAAAAACTGCAGCTGCTGCAGCCTCTATCGGATTGCGATTTTTTGACAACATTCCTGCCACCAAACCTGAAAGTACATCTCCTGTTCCGCCAACAGTCATTGCAGGAGTATTTTTCACATTCAGATACGTCTTTTGTCCGTCACTGACAATGTCAGTTGGTCCCTTTAGTAATATTGTAAGAGAGTTTTCTTTTGCATATTTTTCCACAATTGAAATTCGTTCCTTTTTAGAATCGGAAGGTAGTTCTCCAAACAATCTTTTGAATTCGCCTGCATGTGGAGTGACTGTAACTTTTTTATTTTTAATTAGTGGCAGTATATCTGATACCAACGCACTTGCATCAAGAGAAAGTCTTACATCCCGATTCAGAAGTGATGTTACAAGTAGCTTTAATGCTTCAATATCTTGTATTGCCAATCCCATACCTATTGTTGCAGAATCTAGTTCTTTTGGTATAACGCCAAGAAGTTTGTGTACAGCACCTCTTGTTAGCTTGGCATCAACCAAAGGCAACACAATAAGATTTGGCGAGATTGCTCTTGTTGCTTGTACATTTATTTTTGGCACACAAGTGTACACCAAATCTGTTCCACACCGTAACGCAGCAAGAGATGAAAGTATTGGTGCGCCGTGATAAAAATAACTACCACCAAGAACCAGAACCGTACCGTTATCACCCTTTCGTGATGCAAATTTTCTTGAAGGAATAAAACTTTTCACTATAGTAGCTTGTAAAATCTTACTTGTCAATACCGCTAATCTTCTTTTTGGGTGAATAAACTTTCCTTGTTAGAAACCATTATTCTTTGCTTTGAGGTTTAATCTATTCTGTAGACTCTACTACTTCAATCTCTTCTTTGGGCAACAATCTATTCTTAAATGCCCTTGGACTGGAGACTTTTCTTGCAAAAGCAACGTAGGTGGTATGACCAATGCTACGAAATGAATGTCTTGTTTTCCCCTCTCTTGCCTCAATAGTTCTGACAATTTGTTCTGTACATTCTATATCATAAAAGTCATTTTCGTTAAGCACGGTTGCAAGTTTTTCAAGCTGATTCATTGTAGGACATATTGCAACAAAGGCTCCGCTTCCTTTTAGCATCTTTCTTGCTTGAGGTACTACGGACCAAGGATCACCAAGATCAACTACTACAATATCTGCATCAGTGATTGGAACTTTCTTGACGGATTTTATGTCAAGCTTTTCCATTGTTACGTATTTTGCAACTCCGGCTTTTTCTATATTTTTTCTAGCAATTTCCATAAAATTTGGATCAACGTCAAATGTGTATACATGCCCACGCGGGTTTACAATGCTTGCAAGAAATGTAGTAAGAGAACCACTTCCAGTTCCAATCTCTACAACTTTTTGTCCACTTTGTAGTCCAGTTCTTGCAGCAATATACCCAAGATCTTTTGGGTACACTATCTGTGTACTACGCTGACTTTTCATGATATAGTCGTGGATTGTGGGCTCTAGCAGATAGATGTATTTGCCTTTGTTTGTTTTAATTGTAGAACCATATTCTTTTCCTACAACATCTTTGTGATTAATTACACCAACATGTGTGTGAAATTGTTGTTTTTTTGATA
Source organism: Nitrosopumilales archaeon (assembly GCA_007280335.1). GTDB lineage: Archaea > Thermoproteota > Nitrososphaeria > Nitrososphaerales > Nitrosopumilaceae > TA-20. The sequence continues at coordinate 5,631 of QYQE01000024.1, forward strand.
CCTTCATCAACCATTTTTTTGAATCATTATAAAAAAACAGGACGTAAGAATTTTGTTTTATTTTCTTCACAGAAATAAAGCCAATATCATACGGATAAGAATTTACCTGTTACATCCTTGATGGTGAACTAATTCCAAGCAAATCAAGTGCCTTGACAAGTGTTTCTTTAAAACAATACACGATACAAAGTCTCGCATTTATCAGAGACTTGTCCTCAGCAGTCAGAACCTTTACATGTTCGTAAAAGGTGTTAAATGTAACTGCAAGTTCATAGCAATACCTCGCAATTATTTTTGGAGATAGGTTTTTTGCAGCATCTTCTATCTGGATATCAAACTTTCCAATCGCCTTAACCAGGTTCAACTCATATTCTGTAGTAAGACCATCAAATGATACATCAAAGTTTGGTTCTGTCTCTGCTTTTTCTAAAATCCTTGAGGCTCGTGCATATGAATATTGTATGTATGGACCAGTATCACCTTCTAAGCTAAGCGATTCAGTCAAATCAAATGTAATTATTTTATCAAGATCTTGTTTTATCATTGCATACCGTAGTGCCCCCACAGCAACTTGCTCAGATATCTTTACAAGTGAAAGCTCGTCAAGATCTGGATTTCTCTTTTTTGCTTCTTCATATGTTTTTTTGCCGAGAATATCTAAAACATCATCTGCGTTGATGTAGATTCCTTTTCGTCCTGACATTTGCGCTTCCTTACCAGATGTATCCACACCAAGTGTCTTTGCAGTATCTGCACTTAGAGTCACAGATTCATATCCTAAATGAAAGTATGCACCTTCCTGAGATTTGAAATCAGACATTATTTTTGTAATTAATTTTTGTAAACGAGATTGTCGTGAATCAATTACAGTTATCACTTTTTCACCAACAAAATCTAGCTTGTTTCCAGTCTTTTCAAGTGTTGTCTCCCAAAGAATTCTCCCGTTTGCTTGCTCTGCATGTTTTTTATAATAAAATGGATCATCAAGCATTCCAAGCTTCCATGCTGCATATGGAATGTCTTTTGCAATGTATGTCGCTATTCCATTACTTCTCACAAGAACCTTGTCTTCTTCATCTGCAGACTTTATGACCCAGCATCCTTCATTCTTGCCTTCCTTCTCAAGTTCAATAATTCCCATTGATTTCATCTTTTCAAACACTATTTTCCAGAGATTTGACCTAACAACCTGTGACTCAAAATTCAAGCAATCATATGTCACACCAAGACGCCAGCAAGTCTTTAGTTGTTCATCAAGAACTTTTCTTGTAATATCATTAGCAAACTTTGCAGTCTCAGATGTGCCTTCTTCTAATTCCTTGAGCACCAGAGTTCTTTTTTCTGCCAGATTTGAATCAGTCTCATATTTTTCTGTCATATTTACATAAACAACATCTCCACAATAATGATCAAATTTTTGGCCCTTGGGTTGCTCTGTGGAATATCCACCATATTTGAAACCTACAATGATATCTGCTACTTGTAAGCCGGAATCATCAACATAGTTTAGCACCCTTACATCATATTGTGATTTGTGTAATATTTTTGAAACTGTGTCACCTATGATTATGTTTCTTACATGGCCAATGTGCAGTGCTTTGTTTGGATTTACACTGGTGTGTTCTACTACAATTTTCAAATTTTTTCCGACATTAATGTCACCATATCTTTTTTGCATGGAAGATGTTATTGTAGAATTATTTAGTTCAGAAAAATTTGCAACAAAGTTCACATATCCTGATGGATGTGCAGCGATTTCCTTTACGAACTTGCCTTTGTTTTTTTGGTATTGTTTTGAAATTATATCTGCAATTTCAAGTGGTCTTTTCTTGAGAGTCTTGGCAAGTAAGAATGCAATATTACAGCTTACATCACCAAATTCTGGTCTTGCCGCCTCAGATACTTCAAACTCTACTTGAGGATAATGTAGTTCATCAGAAATTTGCTTGAGTCTTGATCGTATTTCATCAAAGAGCAGTCGAAGTGTCATATCTTACTCCCTGGACAGTTTAAACTCAACATACTCCAACGCCTCAATAACTCCATCACCTGCATTTCCTGTCACAGTCACAGATGCCTGCGATTTTACATCTTCCGATGCATTACCTATTGCTATACTCAATCCTGTTGCCTTGAATAACGGAACATCAGTTTCACTATCACCTATTGATATGACATCGTCTTTTGTAGCTGAAAACATGTTCATTACCTCTTCTAGTCCCCTAGCTTTGTTTATGCCCTTTGAATTAATATGAAATGCATACTGGCTATCAGAAAGCTCTACCGGTAAATTATTTTGCGCAACAATTTTTTTTGCCAAACCTATATCAAAATTTCGTTCAAGAACAACTTCAGTCATCCTTGGAAATACATTCTTCATTTCTATTTGAGGAATTTTTGTCTTCAGAAATTCAAAGGCTTTCATGCAATCCTCCTTTTTTCCCAATAGCTTATGTTCAGACGGACCATATGTTACTGCTCCACCATTTTCACCCACTGAAATCCTAGTTGTACCTCCAAACACCGATAGCACGTATGCTTCAACAGATGATCGCCCAGTAACAAAAATTACTTTGTGTCCAAGTTTTTCCATGTATCGTAGTGCTGCAAGCGCATCAAGGTCAACTCTACCACCCTTTGTATCAGTAATTGTTCCATCAATATCTATGGCAAAGATTTTTGGACGCATCAAGTCAGATATGATATTGGGCATAATAACTCTAATCGAGTAACATTTTTAATCTTAATTTTATACAGATTATGAATCAACTGGCGATGGCATTCGCCAAGGTTACAAACCTAAACCGCCTCCAAGGCTGATAATGCCTACCATAAATGGTGGGCAATAGAAAATGAATTTCAGAACAAAAAATACTGGAGGCAAGGATGCCTGATGGTCGACTTGTACAGTACTGCATTGATTGCAGCAGCAATCGTTATTGCAGGCATCATAGCTATCAGAGCAAAAATTTCTTCATCAATAATCGAAGTTATAATGGGTGTCATTCTTGCAAACGTACTTTTAGTAAAGATAGAATCATGGCTTGAATTTCTTGCAACATTTGGTGGACTGACACTAACATTTCTTGCAGGTGCCGAAGTAGAATCAGCTTTGCTCAAAAGAAAGGCAAAGGCAAGCGGTGTGATTGGCTCTCTTGCATTTTTTGCACCACTGATTGCAGAGATTGTATTTCTGACATTGATAACTGATTGGACATGGCAGACCAAATTTGCAATGAGCCTTGCCTTGACTACAACATCTGTTGCTGTAGTCTATGCTGTCTTGACTGAATATGAAATAATGCGAACTGATCTTGGGAAAACAATAATTGCAGTCACATTTGTCAATGACATTCTTGTAATAATTGGAATAAGCTTCATCCAACCAAGTTTCAATATAATCACTGCAATATTTTTGCTTACATTACCAGTATTGGTATTTGTAATTCCAAAACTTGTCAACAACCTGACATTAAAGTTTGGTAAAAGAGCAATCGAAATCGAAGTCAGATTTATTTTTGCAGCTTTGTTTATTGTGTCATTTTTTGCTGACGCGGCAAAGATGCATGCTGTCTTTGGAGCTTTTGTTTTAGGTTTGATCTTTGCCAATAGCTTACGAAAACATCAAGAGATAATGGGTAAGATGAGGACAATTACTTTTACCGTACTATCCCCCGCATTTTTTATCAAGGCAGGCATGTTAATTTCTGCTACTGCAGTGGTACAAAGCGCTGCTTTGATTGGCGGTCTGCTTGCAGTAAAACTAGCATCAAAATTTGGTGGATGCTATCTTCTCTGTAGAAAATGGATACCAGAGGCTCCAGAATTTTCAACATTGCTATTCAGTACAGGTCTTACAATAGGAACAATTACAGCCACTGTTGCAAGAGATATGGGAGTTTTAAACCAAACGCAATTCACGGTAACACTTACTGCTGTAATTCTCAGCGCCATCATACCCACCATAATAGCAAGGAAGTTTGTTCCACAGAAGGTTTGAATTATGAAATCGCAAAATGATAAACACACTGATGAAAGCATGACAAGGAAATCGTCTAGGAAAAAAATTGTTATTGCAGTGGATGAATCATACTATGCCAAGACGGTAGTAAAAACTGCTTATGATATTGCTGAGAATATGGATGCAGATATCGACTTGCTGACAGTCATAGAAATTCCAGGACTTGCAGGCGAAGGCGAGTTAGATCGAAGTCAAATCGACGAAGAAGAGAAGAAGATCTCAGAACATCATAAAGAGCTAATTGATTCTATTTTCTCTGGTTCTACCTTGCTTATAGAGTCTGTAATTTTGCACGGAGATCCTGCAAAAAAGATCTGTGAATTTGCAAAGAAGTCTAATGCATCCCTTGTGGTAATTGGTACAGGAAGTTTAGGAAAGCTACGGTCAAAATTACTAGGAAGCGTCTCTGATAAGGTCATAAAGAATTGTCATTGTTCTGTATTAACGGTGAGAAAATGATTTGAAAAAATTGAGGAATAAACCACTTAGACCTTAACAAATATCTTCATTATAGATTTCATTCATAGTCAAACGAAACTGTAGAATCATACAAAAACTCATTACATGACTAATTAGGTATAACTTTGTGTTTGAACTAATCGTATTTTTTACATCTTTCAAGTATATCTTTGTTGAAGGTGGAGAACAAGCACTTGTCGGAATAGATGTAGCAAGTAGGATTGGATTAAGGCAGACTCTTAAGATAACAGCATTTGGTTTTGCAGTTGGAATAATTCTGTATTTTGTTTTCCTAAAGACTGCTGGTTTCGTACCTACCAATATTCTTGAGATTGCTTTAGGCATTGGATTATTATTTTTCAGCGGAATCATGTTCAAGGAGTTTTTTGAAGATGAAACAAAAATAGATACAACAAAACACAAGGTGGCTTACTTTTACATAGCCATGATAGAAGCAGTTGAAAATTCTGTTGCACTGGCTACCTTTAGTCTCATTGAGATAACCAGTGCGTTATCTGGATTCTTCGTGGCAATAGGACTCATCATTGGTCTGTTACGATCAGGGATTGTAAAGAAAGTACCATTACGAATTACCAGATTGATAGCGGGGATACTTCTTACAAGTACAGCAATTCCGTTAATCATCTATGGCTTGAATATTCCATCTCCTGAGGTTTTGCATTGGTTGATTCCACCATTACACTAAGAACTTCAGTCAATTTAAGGAACTGTCAAGTTGGTGTCGGTTCTTTAACCTGTAAAAATCGTCGGCTCATTTTTAATTGATAGTATTTCAGCAACAACATAGACCAGATAATGAACAGGTAGGACAATGCTTTGGAGATTTCGATTTCTTACATAAAGTTTGACGATGTTTTATTTTTCAGGCACAAAAAGATAATACTTTGTATAAAAAACACGAGGTAAACATCCATGATAATAACTCCTATCTAAAATACTATTTTGTAATAAATACAATATGCCACGAAAAGGCAAACTTGCCGAAATTCTCAGCAAAGCAAAGTATGCAGACAATCCCAACTCGTACATAGTTGGATATCTTGACTATGATGCCGTAAAAGAAGTCACGTTACCAGAATTCATAAAATTATCAGACAACTTTGAAACCATTCCAATAACAAGAATCTATCATGTTAGGAAAGGAAATGACGTTTTGTACTCTAAAATAGTTAATAAAAAAGATTCTGAGATCATCTGAGTGTTTTTTATCATTTAAAGAGCTCTAAATATGCCTAAAAA
>QYQE01000039.1 GCA_007280335.1 Nitrosopumilales archaeon
CTCACACCTTGATGCTTTTTGAAAATAAAATTATTACAAAAAATGAAGCTTCAAAAATTTTATCAGCACTTGAAAAATTAAAAAAAGAAAATTTTTCAATAAAATCAGAATCTGAAGATATTCACGAGCTAATTGAATACCTAGTAATAAAAAAAGCTGGCATAAATGCAGGTGGAAAAATGCATACTGCCCGTTCTAGAAATGATCAGATCTCACTTGACATTCGTATGAAAATACGTGATGACATCAACATTTTATGTTCTTGTCTTCTAGGTGCGATAGAGACTCTTATCTCATTGGCAGAAAAAAATCAAAATACTGTAATGCCTCTTTACACGCACCTCCAACAAGCTCAGATTGGTTCATTTTCGCACGTTTTACTTGCATATGCTGATTCCTTGTTCAGAGATCTGGACAGATTTTATGTTACTTATGGTAGAGTAAATGAATCGCCATTGGGAGCTGGACCAATTGGTGGAACAAGCTTACGCATTGACAGACAAAGTACTGCCAAAATGCTTGGGTTCAAAGGTTTAATAGAAAATTCTATTGATGCAACTGGATCTCGTGATTTTGTTGCAGAATATGTTGGACAAATATCAATTCTTATGACAAACTTGAGCAGAATGGCAGAAGATCTAATTATTTGGTCCACTTCAGAATTTTCATTTATTGAACTTTCAGACAAATTTGCATCTACATCAAGTGTGATGCCGCAAAAAAAGAATCCAGACATACTGGAGCTCATTCGAGGAAAGACAGCGCAGGTAATTGGATATCAAATGGGAATACTTTCAAACTTGAAGGGTCTCCCATCTGGATACAACCGAGATCTACAACAAATCAAAGTCTCTATATGGCCTGCTTCTAACATTGCAATATCTTCACTTTTAGTGATTAATGCAGTATTCAAAACAATGAAAATAAACGATCAGAAAATGAAAAAGGCAATAGATTCTGGTTATTCTATTGCACTGGATATAGCAGAACATCTGGTAAAAAGAGGAATACCATTTAGGACTGCTCATAAGATAGTTGGACAACTAGTACAAACAGCTTCAAATTCAAAAAAATCACTTCTAGCACTTTCTGTTCAAGAAATAAGGAACTCCGTAAAGGAAGATGTAATCAAAATTAATGATCTATACAAAATAATTCATTCTAGTACTATAGCTTCTTCTCTCACTCTGAGAGTCTCTCAAGGTTCATCAGGTAGATCAGAACAAAAACGCATGATTTCAGATAGGAAAAAGAAAATTCAGGCATATCGTATAGGAATCAGTAAAAGGACAAACGAGATCAAGCTCGCATTTGAAAATCTTACTAAGAAGATAAAAACTATAGCAAAATAAGGGAAAATCAGAACTAAACCATAATTTTTCTAAATTTATGAACGGTAAAACATGATTTTAATGTAGTAATCTTGACTTTTGTATTGATTTTGATTCACATGCCCGCAGATAAAAAGTTCTCGTAATGAGATAAACAGTATGTATCAATTCGTACAACCACAATCCGACAAACCTAACTACACTGCAGGCCAAACCTGGGGGGCGTTAAAAAAAGCATGGAGAGGTTACAAGATTGCTAAAGTGCAATCAGATGCCTTAAGAATGACTGAGTACGCTAAAAAAATAAGAACCCTTCAGCATGATTTGGGAGTAAAACAAGCAGAATTTCCAGAATTAAACCTGAGTTAGTTAGACCTCCTTTTATTTTTGGACTGATAGAACAACTCTGTGTTATTTGGAAAAACTTTGAACAAATGACTTAAAGCTATTTTTCAAACACGTTCAACTTTATAATGATAAAAAAGCGGGTTCGCGGGGATTCGGACCCCGGACAGCCGGATTAAAAGTCCGGTACTCTACCTGGCTGAGCTACGAACCCATAGCGAAGGTTGACAGGTGTGTATAATTTAGTCTTTTACAAAATTTTTTGATTAAAGGAAACCTTTAAACTCGGATTTTCGTCCAAAATATTTTGACGCCCTTGTAGTATAGTGAGGTATGGAGAAATCCATTCCTCGTAAAACCCGGTCTAGAATGGGGCCCTGTCACGGCCTCGACGCGTGTTCAAATCCCGCCAAGGGCGCCATAACTTTTAATTTTAAAAATTGTTTCTATCTTGAGATAATATCTAAATCAATAACTAATTATTCGCTAATTTTTAATTTTTTTACGATATCATCCAAAAATTCTTTATTTGCAGCAGCAATAAAGGATATTCTACTTTCATAACTTAGATCTGAATCCAAAAATTTTCCAGACTTGTCTACGATGTATCCTCCCGCTTCTAATGCAATTAGATATCCTGCAGCAACATCAGTGATTCTTAATTTATCCCTCAAATCTACAAAAACATCTACTAATCCACGTGCAAATATTGCAAGTTCAAGTGCAACTGCACCAAAATGTCGTATATGATTTGACGCTGAAATTATTGGAGATAGTCTTTGAAGTGAATCTTGAGAAATTCCTGACATGTCAAGACCAACTACAAAATAGAGATGATTTTTTTCATTAGTATGAATTCTTTTCTCATTCAAAAATGCACCTTTGCCTTTTGTTGCATGATACATTTCTCCATTAGATAGATCCATTACAACACTATCTGTAACAGAACTAAGCTTATTGTCAGTTGCAAACGCAAGAGAACAACAAAAAAATGGAATTCCTCTTACAGCATTTGTTGAACCATCTATTGCATCCATAATGATAAACCCTTTCGGGGTTTTAGAAAGTTCTACACGACCGCATTCCTCACCAAGAACTATGCAATCAAATTTAATTTCTTTAAGATAATCTAAAACTGTTTTTTCTGCTACTATGTCTATTTTCCTTGAAATGTCTCCACCAGCACCTCTTCCAAAATCACCACCAGATTCTTCTGTTCCTGCTAGATGTTTTACGTTGTTGTAGACTCTTAACGATGCTTCCTGTAGAACATCTATTACTCTCATAAATTTTCTATTTTCTGTCCTAATTTATTTCAAATAAATCACAAAGGAGCTCAATGCATAAATAACAAAGTAAGATTTGCCATTATGTGAGTAGTAAAGACAATTCAATTTTTAGCAAAGAAGCACTTTTGAGCACAAAACCTGGAAAGGAAATAGTAAAGCAGGCTCTCTTCAAAAGTAAAGGCTACAAGCAATTTGACAAGTACAAAAAAGAAGCAGAAGAAGAATTCCCAAATTTTGTCAAAAGATTCACTAATGATCTATTAAATGAAATCAAGTCAGACTCTTCTCCTTTTGAAACACAAGAAAAATTTTCAGAAGAAATTGGTTCTTCTGACATAATACTTGAAAAATCACAGATAGATAGTGTCAAATCGAGACTTGAAAACTATGAAACATTACAAGACAGAGTTTCAAGAATTCTTAATTCTAATTTTGTTAAAATGACATTCCCTGTCTTTAGTGCTCTTTATGACGCATCTTCTGAATATTTTAAAGATAAACAAGATGCACAATTACGGACAGATATAATTGACGGACACATTATTGCCATAGATTTGAGTGAACCAATGGACAGAATAATGGATAAGGATGAAGATCTAGAATACTTGGATGACTATAAACTAATGAATCCGTATCTGCTAAAACTTGCAAGAAACAAAATTGCAAAAGGAGGTGCTACAGTTCTTGAAGAATTTGAACATGGTTTCAAAGATGCACGAATTGGTCAATACCTTGATTTCAAACTCAAAACAAAACCAACCAAAATATCTGAAGAAGAAATGATGCAATGTTACAAAAAATATCGTGCAGTTATGGGGACTGCAGGAAGAAACATGGCACTGGCACGATTTCCACTCGGTGAAGTATTTCATCTTGGAATGGCAAAGGCGGCAGAATCAGTAGGATGTGGAAATGAGATAGAAGATTCAATAAAAAACAAATTTGTCAAAATCCCATCATGGCCTCTTTACTATGGTCTGCTTATGAGAGACGTAAAGAAAGGATTTGATATGACCCTGAAAAAAGGTGATCTCTATCTAAGCGAAGCTAGAATGGCATTAGAATTATTACCTGAAAATTTTTCACATAGAGGTTTTCTTGAGTTTTTATTTTTAACTGTAGAACATTACAATATTTTTTGGTTTAACCATTTACAAAAGGAAAACCTCTGGCAAACATTCTCTGCAAACTTGCCCCAGTGATAAAATTGATGTGGTCAGAAAAATACAGACCAAAAAATTTGCTTGATATGATTGGTAATGAAGAAGCAAAAGAAGCAATAGTAAACTGGCTTGGTAAATGGATGAAGGGAAGTAAACCCATACTACTCGTTGGTCCTCCAGGAATTGGAAAAACAACTCTTGCGACAATCTGCGCAAAACAATTTGGATATGATCTTATAGGACTAAATGCAAGCGATATACGCAATAAACAAAGAATTCAGGAGATACTAGGACCAATACTTGGTAATGCCAGTGTCCTTGGCAAACCAATGATTTTTGTAGACGAAGTAGATGGCATACATGGAAGATCTGATTATGGTGGAGTTGAAACACTGATTGATATTCTAAAAGAGCCAACAATACCAATAGTTTTAGCTGCAAATGGGGACAAATCTGATAAGATGAAAAGTATCAAAAAAGCCACAAAACCAATCCAAATGCGACCAATTCCACCAAGACTTTTACAATTTTATCTTGAATCGATTCTCAAAAAAGAAGGAGTAACCATCAGTTTGGGTACAATTGTGAAACTTGTCATACAATCACGTGGTGATATTAGATCAATACTGAATTCCGCACAAGCACATGTCATGGGATTTGAACCACAGATTGACAAATCTTTTGTGACACTAGATGTAGAAGAAACAGTAAATTCATTCTTCAAAGCTAAATCTGCTGATGAAGCGCGAGCCATTTTATTCTCTCTTAGAATTGACCCTAGAGAGAAAATAGACGCATTTTATTCTAGTGTCATAACAAGTCCGCTTGAAAAAGAAGACATGCAAAAAATGTTAGAAATCATCTCAGAGGCTGACATGCTATATGGTAAAATAATGAAAACTCAAGAATGGAGGCTTTTGAGATATCTAGATTCTATATTGGTTGGATTGTATAAAGAAGGAACAGCTGTACGATATTCACAATTTAATTTAGCATGGCCAATTATTAACAGATTAAGATGGGATGGCAAAGCAATAAAATCACTTGTTACTATTTTATCAAAAAAAATGCATGTTTCACGAAGTGATTTTGTAACTTTTTATTTTCCATATGTTTTGTTTTGTATGAAAAATAAAACACTGGATTTGGAACTTGATGAATCCGGTAATGAAATTATGCAAAAGGAGATTGATATGTTAAAATGAGCTGGAGAACAATGTCAATGAAATTTCCAGGTACTTGTATTGTTTGTAAAAAGAAAATTGAAATAAATGAAATAGGATTATGGGCAAAGGGTATTGGAGTAAAACATCAAGCATGTGCAGATGTGGTAGAACTACGATGTGCAGTATGTAGTGGACCTGCGGGATGTCCAAAATGTGAATTTGCAGATGATTGTGATCTTTCAAAGGTTTCACAACTATGTATATGTAAAAAATGTAATGATGGCAAGGATGCCTTTATCTCATATCAAAAGACAATTGCCAAGAAATTTCCAATACTAAATCTTAAAATTTAACTAAAAACAGGGAAAACTGATGTCTGATAACACTACAAAAATTACGCCCTTAGATCCAGCATATCATGGGGAATCTAACTATGAAGTTGGATTGGAAGATCTTCTTGCACAAACAAAAGAAAAACTGAAGAAAATGCAGTCTGATCCAACAGTAACTAAGGAGCAATTAAGGCTAATTGAAGAGGATTTACAGACCTTGGAAACATTGTGGGAAAACTATCACATAGGAATGAATGTGTTTAGAAGTGCCAAAGGCGGCCACGATGGATTAAGAGAAGTAAAAACTGATTAAATTAATATAGGTTGGGACTTGCTTCTAATTCGCAACCATGCACTCTGATAAGATAAAAAATTTTTTACATAAAAAAAGAGAAGCAAATCAAAGTGGCGGACAGGATAAAATTTTATCACAACATGAAAAAGGTAAACTTACTGCTCATGAAAGAATAGATCTTTTACTAGATGAAGGAAGTTTTACAGAAATTGACGCACTTGCAACTCATCATTATCATGAGTTTGACATGCAAGACAAAAAATTCTTTGGAGATGGAGTAATAACAGGATACGGAAACATCAACGGACGACAAGTGTTTCTTTTTGCATATGATTTTACTGTATTGGGAGGAACGCTAAGTGAAATGGGTGCTAAAAAAATAACCAAGGTAATGGATCATGCGGTAAGAGTTGGATGTCCAGTCATAGGAATTATTGACTCTGGCGGAGCTAGAATTCAAGAGGGAATTCTTAGTCTTGACGGATTTTCAGATATTTTTTATCATAACCAACTTGCATCTGGTGTTATACCCCAAATTACTGCAAGTATTGGTCCTTCTGCAGGAGGTGCGGTGTATTCTCCAGCAATGACAGATTTTGTAATAATGGTTGATAAGTTGGCAACTATGTTTGTCACTGGACCTGAAGTAGTAAAAACAGTTCTTGGTGAAGAAGTATCATTTGATGAACTTGGTGGTGCAATGTCTCATGCTAAAAATAGTGGCGTTGCTCATTTTGTAGCAAAAAATGAATACCAATGCATGGATTATGTGAAGACTCTTCTATCATATATTCCACAAAACAATACCGAAGGACCTCCTATCGTATTAACAAATGATGATCCAAACAGACTTGATAGTAATCTAATAAACATAATTCCAGAAAATCCATTGCAACCCTACGACATGAAAGAGATAATTTATTCAATTGTAGATAACCACGTGTTTTTTGAAATTCATGAATTGTTTGCACAAAACATTGTTGTTGGATTTGGACGATTGAATGGTAGAACTGTAGGTATAGTGGCAAACCAACCAATATCACTTGCGGGCGCTTTAGATATTGATTCATCTAACAAAGCAGCAAGATTTGTTAGATTTTGTGATTGTTTTAACATAGCAGTAGTTACTCTAGTGGATACACCAGGATACATGCCAGGAACTAATCAAGAACATAGTGGTATCATCAGACATGGAAGCAAGCTTTTGTATGCATACTGTGAAGCAACTGTTCCGAAAATTACCGTAATAATTGGTAAAGCTTATGGGGGTGCTTACATTGCTATGGGCAGCAAAAATCTTGGAACTGATATGAATTATGCTTGGCCAACTGCTCAGATTGCGGTACTTGGGTCTGAGGCTGCGGTAAAAATAATGAACAGAAAAGAGATTGCAAGTGCAAAAGATCCTGAAGCTCTGAAAAAACAACTTGTAGATAATTTTACAGAAAAATTTGCTAATCCTTATGTTGCAGCATCATATGGTACCGTTGATTCTGTAATAGATCCTGCTGAGACAAGGCCTGTTTTAATTAGGGCATTAGAAGCACTTGCTAACAAGAGAGAGAAAAGGATACCACGTAAACACGGAAACATTAATCTCTGATTATATATGATTGAAAAAATTCTGATAGCAAATAGGGGAGAGATTGCCATAAGAGTTATCAAGACATGTCAATCTCTGGGAATAAAGTCTGTTGCAGTTTATTCTGATGAAGACATTAACTCAAGACATGTCAAAATGTCATCTGAAGCTTATCATATTGGACAAGCCTCTTCATCACAAAGCTATCTTAACATGGAAAAAATTGTTGAAGTTGCACTAAAGTCTGGTGCAGATGCAATTCACCCAGGTTATGGATTTCTTTCAGAGAATGCTGACTTTGCAGATCTTTGTGAAAAAAAGAAACTAAATTTCATCGGGCCATCGGGAAAATCAATGCGACTGTGCGGCGATAAAATGTTATGTAAAGATGCAATGGCAAAAGCAAAAGTACCAACTGTGCCAGGAAGTCCTGGAATAGTTGAAGAAGTAGAAAAGGCTCTTGATATTGCTCATGAAATTGGTTATCCAGTATTGTTAAAGTCAGTATTTGGCGGAGGTGGTAGAGGAATACGATTAGTACATGATGAAAAAGAACTCAGACAAGCATTTGATCTTGCATCTGGAGAATCAAAAGCGGCATTTGGAAAATCTGCACTCTTTGTAGAAAAATTTCTGCCAAAGATTAGACACATTGAGTTTCAATTGGCTAGAGACACTCATGGAAATACAGTGCATATCTTTGAAAGAGAATGTTCTATTCAGAGACGACATCAAAAGCTTATCGAAATGTCACCCTCTCCAGTAGTTGATCAAAAAACACGTGACGAAATAGGACAGCTTGCAGTAAAAGCAGCAATAGCAGTAGATTATAGAAATGTGGGCACTGCGGAATTCTTACGACTTGATGATGGCGCATTTTACTTTATAGAAATAAACGCGAGACTTCAAGTTGAACATCCAGTAACGGAGCTTGTTTCAGGCCTTGATCTTGTAAAACTGCAAATTGATATAGCAAATGGAAAAGAGATTCCATTCAAACAAAAGGACTTGAAAGTAAATGGTTGTGCAATAGAATGCAGAATAAACGCAGAAGATACATTTCTTGACTTTGCACCATCAACAGGACTAATTTCAGATGTAAATATTCCATCTGGTCCTGGTGTAAGGGTGGATACGTATCTTTTCTCAGGATGCACCGTATCACCATACTATGATTCTCTGATGGGCAAGCTTATCACTTGGGGTGAATCCTTTGAGGAATCCAGAGAAAGAATGCGAATTGCACTCTCAGACTTTTACATTGAAGGTGTTGAAACTGCCATTCCTCTCTATAAAACAATACTTGACAGTAAAGAATTCATCAAAGGAGATCTGTCAACAGATTTTCTTGACAGATTCAAAATTTTGGATAGATTACGTGAAGATATGTCGAAGGAAATTTCAGAAAAAACTGATGCAGCTCTTGCTGCTGGAATTATTCACTCGGAATTCCTAAAAAACAAAATTAAAACACAAAAAGATCATGGCGTTGGTTGGAAATCACAACTGGGTATGACATAAAAATGGAATTCAAAATTGAAAACCAAGAAAAAAAACTTGACGCAGATATTCTTAAAATTTCCAGTAATTCTGAATATCTGTTAAAAATACAAGGCAAAGAGCAAAATCTCAAGATTATTAACATGACGGCTGAGGGAATCGAGTTTATGTTGGATAATACCTATCATTTTGCAAAATATCTTGAGAACACAACTGCAAAGATGACACTAGTTGTGGATGGCGTAAAGATAACATTTGATAAGCATTCAGAGTTGGATAAAATCGTCTACAAAAACTCTGGTGTAGAATCAAGTATGGACTCTCAAATATCTCTCAAGAGTCAGATTCCCGGAAGAGTTGTATCAATTAATGTAGCAGTGGGTGATAATGTAAAAAAAGGAGACGTGGTATGCGTTTTAGAATCAATGAAAATGCAGATATCTATAAAATCACACAAAGATGGTGTTATTAAGACAATGAAGATTAAACAGGGTAATTCTGTTGCAAAGAACGACGTTCTTGTTGAGATTGAATAAAAAACATTCTAGTTTAGATTCAGTAAAAATTTAAAATAAAATAAAGAATTTAATTTCCTTTTTTGAGGAAATTCATTATCTCTTGGTAGTTTGGTTCAATCAGAGGATTATCTGAAACCCACTTGTATACTACATTGCCTTTTTCATCAACAATGAAGACTGAACGTTTTGCTGCATCATATCCCTTTACATGTAAGAGATCTGGCATCAATACATCATAATCGCGTATTGTTTGGCTCTTGTAGTCTCCAAGAATTGGAAAGTTAAGGTGATGTGTTTCTGCAAAAGCTTTGTTTGCAAATGGTCCATCATTACTAATACCAATTACTTGAGCACCTAATTTTGATATTTGATCCCATGAATCTCTGAAAGTACACATTTCTTTTGTACAAACCGGTGAGCTTGCTGCAACAAAAAATGATAGTACTACTTTTTTGTCCTTGAACTCATCAAGACTTCGCATTTTCAAATCTGTATCTACCAAGGTAAAACTTGGAGCTTTGTCTCCTATGCTAATAGTCATGTTGACAGATCCATCATTGTCATATATCAATCATTAAGATTTTTAATATTTTGATATACGTATCAATAAATACCGGTATTATGGAGTATACTCTCATGACAAGTATGAAATGTGTGTCATGTGGAATTGGATTCTTTTCGGCAACTGGATCTGATAAATGTTCAAGATGTACAGAAAAAGATTCACATACAATGGCAGAAGACCATCATGACTCGTGTGGTTGTGGACATAGTCACTAGAACCAATTTTTATAATTCAATACTAGAAGTTTTGACTATGTGAATATTTGAAGAATTTTTAAAAATTTGATAAAAAATAATTTTATCCTAAAATAGCGATCGCAAAAGGTGGATAGCTTTTTATATTCTTCGGATGGCTTGTTAGCTGCTTTGGTAGGAGAGGTAGCTGGAAGCTTTAGCCCAATTTTACTGATGTTTGGATTTGCAATAGTAGCAACAGCACCTGCTCTTATTTTATCTAGAATGATTGCGCCAAGACGAACAAGTAACCCTGTCAAATTTCTACCAATGGAATCTGGCCAAGTTCCATCAGGAGAAGGTAGAACTCACTTCATGATGCAATATTATGCATATGTGTTGATGTTTGTAGTTTTTGATGTCATGTCGATTTTTCTGTATGCTTGGGGAAGTACAATAATTAATCTTCCAAAAGCAGCCACACTTCCAATTATAGGATTCCTGGCAATAATGTTTGCATCATTTGCATATGCATTATACCAATCAGGGAGGAAAAATATTTGGTAACTTTTAAATCAAATACACAATACGTTCGAGGTAGGGAAGAAAATTGCTAAAAGAACTAATCACGCCAGAAACAGCTGCACATACCACAAATGTACTGCTTGGAAAATTGGGTGACGTTCTTGTGAGAGCCATAGGCAAACCACTTGACTATGCTATTAACTGGGGAAGACTTTGGTCACTTTGGCCAGTACACTTAGAGACAGCATGTTGTAGTGTAGAGTTTGGAGCTGCATCTAGTCCAAGGTATGATGTCGAAAGATTTGGAATCATTGAGGCTTTTGGTTCTCTTCGACAATGTGACTTGATTGTAGTGATGGGAACAATTACACGAAAAATGGCCCCACGACTCAGAATGGTATATGACCAAATGGCAGATCCAAAATATGTCATTGCAATGGGTGCATGTGCAATTACTGGAGGACTTTATTTTGATTCGTACAATGTCTTACCAGGAATTGATGGAATTCTTCCTGTTGATGTCTATGTCCCAGGTTGTCCACCTAGACCTGAAACTCTAATACAAGGATGTATGTTACTTCAAGAAAAAATTAAACGAATGAAGGCGGCATAATAATGGACTCTAAAAAAAAAGTGGATAAAGAATCCAGTGAAACTAACATTGACGCAACAGAGTTAGAAAATGATCAAAATAATGAATCAAATAATGACTCTACAAAATTAACAAAAGAAGAAGCTAAGAAGTTTTACGAAGAAAAAGGAATTGATTTATCACATGATGTTCCTATTCGTTCCCAGCCTATACCACCATTTGAAAAATCTATGGCTGATAAGATTGTCTCCAAATTTGGACAAAAAGTGGTTATTAATTATGTAAGACCAAACAGAATAAGAGTGAATACAAAAAGAGAAGACATTCTAGATGTTGCCTATTTTATCCGTGACGAGCTAAAATTTGATCATGCTGAATCTGTAGGAGGTGTTGACTATCCTGATTCAAAAGAAATTGAGGTTGTTTATCATTTAGGATCATATACCGATGAACAACTTGGAAATAAAATATTAGCTTTAGCAACTAGAGTTCCTAGAGAAGATATTCCAAACCCAGGAAAAGATAGCACCAGAACACCATCTTTGCGAGATGTATTTTATAGTGTAGAATTTCATGAAAGAGAATGCTTTGAGATGTTTGGTGTCTTTTTTGAGGGTCATCCAGATAACAGAAGATTACTTTTGCCAGAGGACTGGGCAGATATTCCACCATTTAGAAAAGACTTCAAGATAAAGGGGAGATAAAAATGACAACACAATTGCCACCAGGTATTCAATTAGAAACAGTAGACGATCGAATAATGACTCTGAATGTTGGACCACAACATCCAGGGTCTGGTCATATGAGACTTATCATAAAAGTTGATGGAGATTACATTGTTTCCTGCGATCCAGATCCTGGATATGTCCATCGTGGAGAAGAAAAAATGGCAGAATATAGAAACTACATACAAAATATTCCGCATCTTGAAAGACCGGTAATTCACGATTCTTGCAATATTTTATATCCCTATTGTCTTGCGGTCGAAGATCTTTTAGGAATCGAAGTTCCAGAGAGAGCAAAATATATCAGAGTGATAGCTTCGGAACTTAATCGCTGTGTCTATACATTATACTGGCTTGCTATTTACGGAATTTTCTTAGGCCATTCAACAATGTTTATGTGGCCAGCAGGAGACCGTGAACTGTTTATTGATCTGTTAGAAGCGATGTCTGGTGCAAGAGTTACACACGCATATCTTGTCCCAGGCGGTGTAAGAAACGATTTACCAGCTAACTTTGAAGAAAGATGTCTTAGACAAGTAGATTATTTTGAAAAACGAATAAAAGAATATCAAGCCATTTTCTACCAAAACCCAGTTTTAAGACAAAGAACAGAGGGAACTGGTATTTTATCAAGAATGGATGCAATACGACTTGGAACAACAGGCTCTGTACTTCGTGCTTCTGGTGTAGATTTTGACTTACGAAAAAAGGAACCGTATGATGTTTATGAGAATCTTGATTTTGAAACTCAAGTTCTAAAAGAAGGAGATTCTTACGCAAGATCACTTATTCCCTATCTTGAGATGTTCGAAAGTTGTCGGATAATAAAGGACGCATTAAGAAAAATGCCAAAGTCTGGTTCTGTGAGAACCAAGCTAAAACCAAACCCAAAAGGTGGAAATGATGAAGCTTATCGAAGAGTGGAATCTGGAAGGGGCTCCCTAGGATTCCATATTATATCTAACAATAGACCAGAACCATATAGAGTAAAGATAAGTGTTGGTTCATTTAGAAATTTGATCTGCATTCCATACTTACTAAAAGGTGAGAAACTTGGAAACATGCCGTCTGTTTATTGGAGTTTGAATTACTGGCCTGTGGAGGCTGATAGATAAATGTCAACAATTGCGCCAGAGTTTAGATTAAGTAGATTTATTGCGTCTTTAACCGATATTATATTTTGGGTTCTTCTAATTTTCTCGCTTGTTGGATTGCCCCTTGTTTTCATTCTACTTTTTTACATTAAACTTCCAATAGTCAACGGTCAACTTCTCACACCATACCTTGCAATGACTTGGATGGCTGATCCGTCAAGAACTATTCCTATTATAAAATCACTAATACATACAGAATTTTTCAGAATTATCGCTTTTCCTGGATTTGGATTTGCAGCTCTTCTTGCAGCAGCAACAATTTTCGTTGAAAGGAAATTTCTTGCAAAAATACAGCTTCGAGTAGGACCACTTTATTGTGGAAAGATTGAGGGAATCTTACAACTTATGGGTGATGGATTAAAATTAATTTCAAAAGAAATAATCATTCCTGCAAAAGCAGACAAGCCTATCTTCTGGGTGGCGCCATTGCTTTTTGTAGGAACAGCTGCTGCATTCGCATCTCTAATTCCTGTTGCACCGGGCTGGGTTGTATCAAATCCAAATGTAGGATTATTAGTAGTTTTTGCGACAATTGGATTCTTTCCAATAATCGTAGTGCTTTCATCATGGTCTGCAAATAGTAAATGGACGTTTATTGGAGGAATAAGGGCACTCCACCAAATGATTTCATTTGAAATCCCACTCATACTTTCTCTTCTTGGTATTGTCATTTTGACAGGAACTTTGAACTTGACAGAAATTGTTGAGTCACAACAACATTACTGGTGGATTGTGTTTATGCCAATAGGTGCTATTGTATTTTTCATTACAATTTTAGCGGAACTCGAAAGAATTCCATTTGACTTACCAGAAGCAGAAAGTGAAATTGTTGCAGGTTGGTTAACTGAATTTTCTGGTATGATGTATGGGCTTATTCAACTAGGAACTTATCTGAAACTATATGCTTTTGCTGGTTTATTTACGGTATTATTTTTGGGAGGATGGAACGGCCCTATGGTATGGCCACCATTCCCGCAAGAAATAATCACAAACGGAATAACAATTGGCCCGATAACAGCTCACATTCCGGGACTTCCTCTTTTTGATCAAGACATGCTTAATGGTACACTTTGGTTTGTAATCAAGACAGTTGGAGTTATACTAGTAATTTTGTTGCCAAGGGGAGTATTCCCAAGAATTAGAATAGATCTGCTTTTGTATACTGGATGGTACAAATTGATCGGACTAGCATTCATTAACATCTTTATAGCTCTCGGATTGCTATATGCAGGTGTCTTGGGACACGGAGGATTGATACAATGAGCACTGCAGGTGGAATAATAAGAGCTTTGAATTCTGGTGTAAAACACCTTGCCGTGAAGCGATTTACATTACGATATCCAGAACAAAAATTGAAGTTTGTAGGCGATGGCTTCCAATTCGATCCCCAAACTGGAGTAGGAATTGCTGGCCTTAAGGGACGACACATATTGTTCCATGACAAATGTACAGGTTGTCAGCTATGTTCTGTTGCATGTGAGGGAATTGCGGAAGCTATTGGTATGGTAAAAGTGAAGGAGACTTGGAAACATAACAAGAAAGCAATAATGCCACAGATTGATTATGGAAAATGTGTTTTCTGTGGATTGTGTGTAGATGCATGTCCATTTTATGCCCTCTACATGACAAATGACTATGAGCTTTCTTCATTTACCAAATCTGCTTTGATCTATACCCCGGGCCAGCTTGCTGTAAAACCAAACATATCACAAGATGTAGAGATAAAGATTGGCAAACGGGGCGCAACACATGGTTGATTCTATCTTTTTAGCTGTATCTGTTTTAACAATTGGTTCTGCAATTGCCGCACTTGAAATTCGTTCATTGATTTATGGTTCAATAGCTCTGATGATCACGCTTTCTGGAATTGCAGGATTTTTCTTGCTTTTAGATGCTCCATTTGTAGCAATGTTTCAACTTTCAGTTTATGTTGGTTCAATTGCAGTCCTTATACTATTTACTGTGATGCTTGTAAGGCGTGAACTAATTTTCAACAAGATAGAAGATTCACGCAGAAGATATGCGGGTATAGGTTTGATGATCATTATAATGCTCGGAATTGGAACTATAATAATTGGATCTGGACTAAAGACAATGGAGACTAATACTCAAACCATCGATTATAGAAAGATAGGAGAAGATTTTCTTACATATTATTCGCCAGCGCTAATTGTGATGGCACTTATTTTGTCATCGTCAGTTATTGGTGCTCTGGCATTAGCAAAGAGGGAGGATGTTACAAATGAGCAACGGACTGATTGATTTTGTCCTAGTCTCCGTGGCACTTTTGGCCATTGGGATATATGGTCTATCTGTAAAAAGAAATGCAATAAGGATGCTTTTTGCTATAGAGATGATTGTTAATTCAGCAAACCTGAACTTGGTTGCTTTTGCTAGATTTATTCCAAATAGTCAAGGACAAACACTTGCACTATTTTCTATAGCTATTGCTGCAGCGGAAGTAGCTGTTGGACTTGCGTTAATTATTGTTGCATATAGAATGTACAGAAATATCGATATTGCAGACTTTAGGAGTTTGAAAGGATAATGGAACATGTATTGTTACAAGCGGTCTTTTTACCGCTACTACTGTCACCTGTAGCGTATTTTCTTGGCAAAAAATCAGGACCAAATGCAGCAGCTTGGTTTACCTTTGGTTTGCTGCTTTATTGCACAACCATAATAATAGTACCAGTGTTTTCAGGAACATATGAAGAACATTATCCTTGGACTAAATTATTTGGGGAATTTGGATTCTTACTTGATGGACTAGCATCGCCTTTTGCAATTATAATCTATGTGATATCAACAGTACTTGTACTATTTTCGAAACCATACATGGTTGCAAAAATAACTTCACAATTTGAGGAAAGGATGAATAGACAAAAGCAAGTGGTAGGAGACGGAAGTTCTACTGCGATGATTGAATCATCATCGCTGAAAGGATATCTGAATCATCAGATCGGAGTTTACTTTGCACTATTTCTTGTAATGGCAATGGGAATGTTAGGTACTGTACTTGCAACAAACTTGATCGAGTTTTATGTTTTCTTTGAGGTTATGCTTATTCCAGCTTTCTTTATGCTTGCCTTATGGGGATATGAAGAAAAAAGAAGAGTAGCACTACTATTCCTTTTCTGGACACATGTTGGTGCAATTATCTTACTTTTAGGATTTCTAGCCATTGGACTGAATGTTGGAAGTTTTAATTTTGCAGACATTAAAGAACATGGAATTCCGCCAAATATTCTCTCACTTGCAGCAGTTGCAATAATCATTGGTCTTGGTGTAAAAATGGCCGCGTTCGTTCTTCATATTTGGTTACCGCATGTTTACCGGGCAGCTCCAACCCCTCTGAACGCGCTTTCTTCTGGTGCAATGCTTGGAGTTGGAGCTTATGGATTTTTCAGATTATTAATTGTGCTTCTGCCAGGTCAATATGATCACTTTGCACTTTATCTGAACTTGTGGGGTCTTATTACAATGATTTACGCCGGTGTTATGGCTTTGATGCAAGACGACATTAGAAAATTGCTTGCTTATTCCAGCATAAGCCAGATGGGATACCTTATGTTTGGAATAGGATCTTCATCTGTGCTAGGACTTTCTGGAGCAGAGATGTTGTTTGTTTCACATAGTCTTGGAAAGGTTTTGCTTTTCATGATGGTAGGAGCCATTATTTTGCAAGTTGGCACAAGAAGTATGACAAAGATGGGTGGACTTGCAGGAAAAATGCCAATTACTGCAGTTTGTGCGTTTATTGGTGCACTTACCATAATGGGTATTCCACCAACTAGTGGATTCATGGCAGAATGGACTATGTTTTATGGTGCATTACAAACTGCAATACAACAGGGTTCAACGATAAGGATGATTGCTTTTGGTTTGGGATTGGTAGCTACTGTTATTACAATGGCCTATATTTTGTGGATGATAAAAAGAGTATTTTTCGGTAAACTTCCAGAACATCTTGAAAATACAAAAGAAGCAAGCTGGTACGTTACAGCTCCTATGATGGTATTAGCAGGATTTACAATTGTAGTTGGAATATATCCTGATATTTTCTTTAATCAAATAATTCCGTTTATGAAAGGAGTAATGGGGGTTTAGGAATGGCTATTTTGCCCTTTGATTTATCCTCTAGTTCTCTTAGCGTATGGGCCATCTGGATTTTACCGTTTGTCGCAGCTCTGATAATACCAGCAGTTGCAAAAATTTCAAAAAGAGCCACTGGTGGAGTTGCTGTGGCATTTGCTTTAGCAAGTGCAATTTCTGCAGCTACACTTTTGCCACTTGCACTAGGAAACCATGAAATTCATAATCAAGTCTCATGGATCTCATCAATCGGATTAAAGGCGGGAATTCTGGCTGATCCTCTTGCCATTATAATGGCAAATGTAGTTGGATGGATCTCATTTTTGATTTTTGTATATAGCACGGGTTACATGAAAGGCGATAAAGACATTACAAGATTCTGGTTCTGGATGACATTCTTTGTTGGTTCTATGCAGTTGATTGTTCTTTCAGATAACTTTTTACAACTCTTTTTTGGATGGGAAGGAGTAGGATTAGCCTCTTATGCCCTGGTAGGTTTCTGGTATAGAGATAAAAAGAAAGATCATGTTGGAATTGAAGGACGCAAGGTTCTTGGAGTAGTAGACTACT
Source organism: Nitrosopumilales archaeon (assembly GCA_007280335.1). GTDB lineage: Archaea > Thermoproteota > Nitrososphaeria > Nitrososphaerales > Nitrosopumilaceae > TA-20. The sequence continues at coordinate 17,921 of QYQE01000039.1, forward strand.
ATTCACCAACACATTCAGGAATAAAGGCATTCATCATGACCAAAGTTGGAGACATTATGATGTTATCTGGAATGTTTTTGATTTTCGCATTTGCAGGTACATTTGGATTTAGAGAATTAACTCAACATACAGAATGGGCTACTGCAATGTCAGCACAGCATCTTTTAATTCCTGCAGCAGTTTTGCTTTTTGGTGGTGCAGTAGGAAAATCAGCACAATTTCCACTTAATGAATGGCTACTTGAGGCCATGACTGGTCCTACGGCAGTTTCAGCTTTGATACACGCTGCAACAATGGTTAAGGCTGGAGTATTTTTGGTGGCAAGATTAGGACCCTTGTTCTTTGCATTAGCTGCTATTGGTATTAACATGGATCAATTCTTTGAGGTTGTTGCATGGGTAGGTGCAATTACAGCATTCTTGCTTGCAACTCAGGCAATGGTTAATCCAGAAATTAAGAAAGTTCTTGCATATTCAACAGGTTCACAGATTGGTTACATGATGATGGCACTTGGTGTAGCAGGATTGTCAAGACAGTTTGTTGACGGTTACACCGCGGGATTCTTCCATATGATATCTCACGCAATGTTCAAGGCATCGCTTTTCATGGCGGCAGGTTCGTTATTACACATTGTAGGTTCTCGATTCATGACAGATATGGGAGGACTGAGAAAATACATGAAGAAAACATATGCGTTCATGTGGGCTGCAGGACTTGCACTAATGGGTGCTCCGTTTATCACCACTGGATTTTGGAGTAAAGATGCAATCTTTGCAGCTGTATACGAATCTGGAAATACGTGGGCATTACCAATATTTGTAATTGCACTCATTACTGCTGTAATTACTGCATTTTATACTACCAGAATGATTGGCATGGTCTTCTTTGGAAATAAGAGTAAACATGTAGAAAATATGGAAAAAGAAGGTCATCATATTCATGAAGCAAGTGCATCGATGTGGGTACCATATGGTATACTTGCAGTACTTACAATAGGAGTTGGTATCATTGGATTATCATTTGAACATGAAATACATAGAATATTTACAGATTATCTTAGCACCTATTTTGGAATAAAATCAGGACTTGGAACTGTTGCTATAGAATCACAATCTGTGCTTGGAGGATTTTTGAATGGAGTTAATCCTATTGCACTTACTGCATCACTTGCTGCGTTTGGAATTGGATTTGGATTAGGATATATCTTCTATATAGGAAGATTTGCAGATCCTGTGAAATTTGTAAATTCTAATTTATTTTTCTATTCCATTCACAAATTCTTCCTAAATAGATGGTATCTTAACTCCTTGATCTACTGGGCTTTTGTAATAGGACCATTATATTTTGGAAGGGGTGTATACCGATACTTTGAAAATACAGTAATAGAAGGTTTTAACACAGGTCCTGAAAAGGCAGTGGCAGTAGGTGCACGAATATTACAAGGAACTCAAACTGGAATTTCTCAATCATATTTGTACGTATTTGGAGCTGGAATGCTATTCGTAGTACTCCTTTTGTTAATTTAGGAGAAAAAAATGATAGAATTCACATCAACACCAATCATTCTAACTATACTACTGGGAGCAGTAGGAGTAATACTTCCGGTTATTAGTATAATAAGAAAAGAACGCGGTTCCTCACTATATGGAGGAATAGCATTTGGAGCTTTGATTGCAGCAATTTGTTTTGTTGCATATCAAATTCTTTCGAAGCACATCATGCCAGCAGCAATCTTTTCAAAAAATGTTCTTGTTGATGATACCTTTGGTTCATTTTTTGCAATTGCTATGCTTCTTGTTAGCATAATGACAACAGTTGGTTCATTTAATTACATGCGAGGAAGGTCTAACACTGCGGTATATTATTCTCTGATACTTCTTGCATCCATCGGAATGGTGCTTATTGCATATTCTACTGATTTAGTAATGTTGTTTGTAGCTTGGGAACTCATGAGTATTCCAACTTATGTTCTTGCAGGATTTAATAAAAAAGATCCATCATCAAATGAAGCTGCAATCAAATACTTTTTGTTTGGAGCTTTGTCGTCAGGAATTATAATCTATGGAATATCCATTGCATATGGACTTACAGGCTCAACAAACATAGGAGATGTAATTTCAGGATTCTCAAAACTTGGACCAGATATGATGCCATTGGCACTTTTAGCAGTAGGCATGTTCATTGCAGGATTTGGATTTAAAATTGGTCTTGTACCATTCCACATGTGGCTTCCTGATACATACGAGGGTTCTCCGCCTACTATTGCTGGACTTTTAGCAGCAGGTACAAAGAAGGCAGGATTTGCTGCGGCTTTACGTGTAATAATAATGGGTACAATTGCCCTAAACGTTGATTGGGCTTTTGCACTTGGAATAATTGCTATTGTAACAATGACTGTAGGCAACTTGGCTGCAATAATGCAAAAGAATCTCACTAGAATGCTTGCGTATTCTAGTATAGCTCATGCTGGATACATACTAATTGGATTAAGTGTTGCACCTTTTTCGCAAATTGGTATTCAAGCATCACTCTTTCACATATTAAATCATGCAGTAATGAAGGCAGCTGCCTTTATTGCAGCGGCTGGAATCATCACTACACTAGCAGTCTCACACATTGACAAGTTACGCGGTCTAGGAAAAAGAATGCCAATAACATCACTTGGCTTGGTAATTTCATTACTTGCACTAGCAGGCGTTCCTCCACTAAATGGATTCTGGAGTAAACTCATGTTGTTTGGTGCAGCTATAAACGCTGGCTCTGTTGCACCATGGGCTCCTTATCTTGCAGTGGCAGGTGTTCTAAACAGCGCACTCTCTCTTGCATATTATGGTTGGATAATAAGAAAGATGTACTTTGAAGAAGGCGAATCAGACAAGAGAGTAAAAGAACCAAAATCGATAATTGCCGTTATGATATTCTCAATTATATTTATGGTAGGAATTGGGGTTTATCCTGATCCAATAATTGAATTTGCAAAATCTGCGGTTCCAAACCTTAGTGCACTTTCAACTATACACTAAACATTGTAAGATCTACAAGATTCTCTAGATGATATTTTGCAGGGCAATCTTTGATTTTTCTGAGCCCCGTTTTTGATTTTTGAGAGTAATCTTTTAGCAAGAAATCCATATGATTAAAGATATTGCGTGGATCTGAACTCTTTTTTATTAAAGCATTAAATAATTTATCCTCATTATTCCAATCCTGCAGATCATCATGAATTTGATATGCGATTCCTACGTTTTTTCCATATTCTGCAAGAGCGAGTATTTGATCTTCTGTTCCGCCTCCAAGTATGGCGCCTATTTTTGAAGCGGCCTCAAAAGCTGTTGCGGTTTTATACTCAATTACCTTAAGATAATCATCAAAAGTAACATCTTCACTTGATTCTAATCTAGTCTCAATCATCTCACCATCACTCATCATCATTGCAGTGTTAGCGAGCTCACTTGCAATTCTCGGATTATTCAGTCTTGATGATATGTTTAAAATCAAGCCGAGAACAAAATCACCTGTAATTATGCTCGTATTGTAACCGTATTTTATATGAAATGGGTCTTTTCTCCTTCTTAAAATCTCATTATCGATTATATCGTCATGTATTACCGATTCTGTATGTAATAATTCAACAGCGCAAGAGGCAACATATGCATTTTCATCACAATTTCCTACACTTTCTGCAGATAATAGAAGAATAATCGGTCTAATCCTTTTTCCGCCATCAAGAGCATATTGAAGAGGTTCAATAAATTCAGAAGCAGAATAAAGTTCTAATTCATGTTTTAATGCAGCGTTTATTTTATCTACATATTGCTTGTAGTCTTTTAATAATGGGTTAATTTCAAGATTTTTTCTATCCAAAAATCCGCACATAGCTTAACCTTGTATTACAATATTAATGCTTTTGTAGTGCTCCAGCCGGGATTTTCATCAAATAGAATTTGAACCCGGGTCGGTGGATTGAAAGTCCACCATGCTTGACCGGTCTACACCACTGGAGCCCAAATTGCATCCGGTTTTCTGTCCATAAAATCCTTTTGAAGTGATTCAAAAGATTTTTTTATTGGCTGAATTTCATAAATCGCATGAATTCTCTTGTAACAAGAATCGATGAGTTAATAGAAAAACAAAGTTTGTTGAAGCATCAATTTTATGTGATGTGGAATGAAGGAACACTAACACTTGAATCTCTTAGCGGTTATTCAAAAGAATATTTTCAACTTGTTAAAGCAGTACCTACATTTGTAAATATGATTATGGAGACTGCATCTCATGGTAAAGATACAATTGCGGCAAATCAAAAAGAAGAATCTGAACATATAGCACCTTGGATGAAATTTGCTGATTCATTAGGTGTATCTCAAAATGAGTTAGAAGAATATGTAGGTCTTGAAAAGACAAGACAGGCTGTCTCAAATCTTTCAAAACTTATGACTACTTTTGAAGGGGGCGCGGCTGCAATGTATGCTCTTGAACAAGAAATTCCAAAAATAAGCTTATCAAAAATCGACGGATTGAGAAAATTCTATAATATCACAACCGATGATGCAATTGAATACTTTAGACTCCATACAGAAGCTGATATACGACATGCTGCATTATGGAGAAAAATTCTTGAAAAGACACCAATCAAAAATGAAGAAGAATTATTTAATATTGCAAGTAAATCAATTGCAGCACAGAACATGTTACTTGATAGTTGTTACGAAGCTTACTGCTAACTCTATACCATTTTATACTGCATACAAAATTGTTTGTGCGGGGGCCCATAACTCAGCTTGGTAGAGTAACCGGCTCATAACCGGTGAGCCAAGGGATCGAAGCCCTTTGGGCCCACTATTTTTTGATTATAGATACAAACTTGCAGTAAATTCTCCATCTTTTGTAATACGGTATTCATTAATTGGTCAAATGGAATAATTTTTGGTATAGGTATATGCAGTTAACATACGTATGTGAAACCAATTGAAATGTTATGTTTGCTTTGATTTTTGGTTTATGATAAAATGGCAATCATAAAATGATTAGTCGCTGCCACTAGTTTTAAAATAAGCAAACACTAATTTTCAATAGGCCGCAATGAAGAATCAGAGTTATATCTGAATCGTGTGATGTAAAGGCATTTGTCTGAGCTGCCTATACAATTTTTTAATTTAGAAAGAATTTGATAAATCTGACATTATGTATTTGTGACAAAATGTTATAGTGTATATATAAAGCCCTTATATAAAGAAAAAAATGCCTCAGACAAAGCCATTGTCAGCATAGAAAATGTTGTGGCCTCGGCATCGGTGGATCAAAGAATTGATCTCAATGTAATCACGCAAACTTTTCCTGATGTTGAGTATCATCCTGATCAATTCCCAGGTTTAGTCTTCAGACTAAAATCCCCAAAAACCGCAACATTGATTTTTAGTTCTGGTAAGATGGTTTGTACCGGCGCAAAATCAGAAGAACAGGCTATCAAAGCAGTAAGAAGTGTAGTACAAAAACTTCGAAAGGGTGACATCAAAATAAAAAAAGACGCAGTCATAGTTATTCAGAACATAGTGGCATCTGTAAGCCTTGGAGGAAAACTTCACCTAGAACAGGCTGCAAGAACTCTTCCACGAAGCATGTATGAACCAGAACAATTTCCTGGGTTAATACAAGAATGCTTGACCCTAAAACAGTCATCTTACTTTTTGCATCAGGAAAACTTGTTTGCACTGGAGCAAAAAAAGAAGCAGAAGTCTATAGAGCAGTACATAATTTGCACACCTTGCTAGAGGAAAAAGAAATAATGATCTACGAAAGCTAACTCTGTAAACCTTTTATTGGCTTCAGATTAGACCTATTTGTTTTTTAATTCGTTCAAAAATCTCATCATCGAGCAAATTTGCCTTATGTAATATGGAGCTTAATTCTATGATATCGGTAATTTCATACAATCTTACATTTTCAGATGCTAAAAGCTCCCTTGCACCCTCAAATCTATTTATTATTGTAAATGCATCTGTCACAACCATTTTTGAAGCTTTGAGTGCTTTGATGGCGTTTAGTAGAGAAAGACCTGTTGTTCCAACATCGTCAACAAGTAAGACTCTGGATCCTTCTGCTATTTTTCCCTCTATTACATTCTCAGTACCATAATCTTTCGGCTTTTGTCTTATGTATATGAGAGGTTTTACAGTTTCAATAGCAAGAGCTGATGCAATCACAAGTCCCGAGGTAGGAACAGAAGCAATACAATCAAAATTATCAAATCCTATCTTTTCAGATATTGAACTTTGAAGTGTTTTTATCATTTTACGAAATTGATGTGGAAAACTCGGTACAATCCTTAAATCAATATAATAAGGACTATCTTTACCACTTGAAAGTTTAAAATTTCCAAACTTGATTGCATCATTTTGGTACAAAAAAGTTGCAAATTCTTTGACAAACTCCACAGCAAAATTAACTGAACTAGATTTATTTTAATTGTCCTATCGGTAGTCTTATGCCAGAAATTTGGCTTAGTTATGGGCCTACGGACATTGTATTAGATATCAGAGCTGAAAATCTCGACAAAAAAATAGAGGCAGGAGGAACAATCCTGACAGATCTTGAAATTTCTTCAAAACTTGAACAAATTGATCTCACAAAACCAACTGAATTTGTAATTCTAGAATATTCAAAATCTGTACAAAAAGTAATTTCTATATTATTAGAAAAATGTAATCAAAAATCAATTCCAAAACCAAAAAAACGTTATATACATGATGATGATTATGATGACGAATATGATGATGAATATTAAC
>QYQE01000053.1 GCA_007280335.1 Nitrosopumilales archaeon
ATAATATGTATATAGAGACCATGAAATTGATGGCTTTTGTGAGAACGAAGAAGAAACCTCGATCCGATGAGGATTATTTTGCACCAAAAATGTAATCCATTGTTAGATTTCTCTCATGTTCTAACAATGTTAAAATAGAAATTTCTAGTTATGATTATCAAGGTGCGAGCTGGTGAACGAGCTACTGCTAAGGCAGAGGAAACTCCTCCCTCCATGCAGTAAATGTGATCCAGAGATGGATAGTCAGAGATGGCTGGCTACAGAACAGAAAAAAATCCGACCCGGCGTACTATGATGGAAAAACCTGAGGTTTCCGGTAAGGAGTGAAAAAGCTGACCCACAGGGAGCAAGGCCAAACAAAACTAAAAGCACTGCACTTGGTTTAGGTAGGCCGCATAGCTGAATCTCGTGAAAACAGAAGGAGGGTTACGTCTAGCACGCACCATTTTATTTTTATTATAATTGAAATGATAGATTTGGTTATTACATTGCTGACTTTTTATCGAACCTATCAGCCCAATGTTTTCGTTCCTCATACTCTAGTGTTCTAGCTGGACCTGTATCTTTTGGTCTATTGGCACTATCCTTTAGTTTTTTGTTACTCCAGAATAAAATTCCGCCTGCGACAACAGCACCAAAGATTGCCATTCCGTAGATTACTCCGACTGGAAGTCCATTTGATGTGTCACCACCTGCAGATCGTGGGGTAGTGCCAAATGCCGGTGTACTGCCTACACTAGTTGTAACTGCATGACCCTCTATGTTGACTGTAGCTGAACTTGCGTGTTGGATTGTTGTAAGTTTGTAATTAGCATCTGTGGAAAAATCAATCATATTTTGTGTTGGTTTTTGAGATCCCGAGTCAAGGCCACTTTGTCCCATGGCATAGGTTGTTATTGCCACTTTTTCCCCTTTGTACCCAAAGCCGCTAGTCTCAGATATTATGAATGCTGGATCGAAAAGATGATTCCATTGATCAATTGGTTCTTGTAATATGCTACTTGCATCAATCAAATTATTTTTCAAAGCATCTTCTGCCTTTGTTCCTTGGATATTAGAATAAACATCGGGTACGACCTTTTTCACAAAGCTGATTGGAGTATTAATTTCCACGTCGCCATACTGTGCTGTTTTTATAATAACGGGATCTTTTATTGCAAGTCCCATCCATGCTGCATCAATTATTGTTGGATCATTATCATTAGCTCCTTTTTTTATGACATAACTTGTCAAAGTTGGAATTAATTGAAGATTGTAATCAATTGATGCTGATTTGGCATCTCCTACAATAGTTGCAGTATATCGTACGGTCAAGTCTGTTATGATCACAGGGCTTTTCTGATCACGTGTTAGTGCTGTATTTAGTCGGTGCATCAAATCTTGAACGCTTGTATCGTTAGAGTTTTCAGTAAAACTTGTGGTGTAAGTCTTGCCTGCCAAGAGATCCTTTAGTTTACCACCATTTGGATATTCGATAAATGCTGATTCCAAAAACTTGAAGGTTGATTGTGCTGGAGTATCAGATGCACTGAGATATACAGAAAGATCTGAAGTTGCCCAAATTGGAGAAATGCTGCCAAAAACCAATAAGCCAATTAATCCTAATGCAAAATACCTGCCCATAGTCACGTTCAGACTACTTTTAGGGTCGGTAATAAATCTTATCGTAAATATTATCAATAAAATTGAAAATCTGTTTTTGTGGCAAAAGTAATATTGTGCATGCTAACACTACCAATCTTCGTAGGAAATTGAAAAAATGATAACAATACTTGCAGGCGGCACTGGTTCCGTAAAACTCGTAAGAGGAATATCCTCACAAACAAGAGATATCAATGTGATATCAAACGTTGGCGATAACTACTGGCTTTATGGTTTGTATATCTGTCCTGACATTGATACAATTCTTTATGGCCTTGCAGATTTGCTTGATGGAGAAAAAGGCTGGGGAATAAAAAAAGACACTTACAATTTCCTACGTCAAATGGAAATGTTAGGAGAAGAGACCTGGTTTAAAATTGGAGACAGAGATGCAGCAATTCATCTTTTACGAACAAACATGCTAAAAAATGGCAAGAACCTATCTGACATTACCACATGGCTGTGTCAAAAATTTGCTATCGACATAAAAATAATTCCTGTTACAGATAATACCGTAGAGACAAGAATTGTGACAAGCAAAGGTGATCTTCATCTTCAAGAATTCTGGGTAAAACACAAGGGACAAGACAACGTTGAGGGAATAAAATATCTTGGGGCAGACAAGGCTAGGGCAAATCCTGCGGCTGTAAACGCAATACATGATTCTAAACTGGTTATAATTGCACCAGGAAACCCACTGACAAGCATAGGGCCAATTCTTTCAATTAAAGGAATAAAAAAAGAGCTATCTAAATCAAAAAAGAAAGTTGTTGTAGTAAGTCCACTGATTGGAAACAACTCAATTAGCGGACCTGCTGCTAAATACATGGAGGCAGCTGGCATGGAGGTATCAGTATATGGACTTGCAAAAATGTATTCTGATGTAGCTTCTCATATCGTGATTGATTCTTCTGATAGACTTCTAACAAGAAAGATAGAAAATTTGGACATGAAAGTATATGAAACTAAAATAAAAATGAAAGACAAAAAAGATGAGGATGCTCTTGCGTCTTTTATTTTAAAACAAGTGCATGTCTAAATTACGTATAGGCGCAATTGTTCCAGTAAAAACTTTTTCAAAAGCTAAAACGCGACTAAACTTGTCACACGAAAAAACAGAAGATCTTTGTAAGATAATGCTACAAGAAGTCTTACAAACAATCTCGCAATCTGATGTCATAGAAAAAATTGTAGTTGTAAGTAAAGACGAATCTGCCTTTAATATTGGAAAAAAATTCAATATTGTTGAAATCTATGATGAAAAAGAACAAGGTGTAAACAGCGCAGTCGCAATGGCAGACAAGTATTTTTTGAACGAGGGATTTGACGCAACAATAGTGTTTCCTCAGGATGTTCCTCTCATGCAAACCGAGGATATACAGACACTATGTGAATTTCAAATGCCTGGCAAGTGTGTACTTGTGGTACCCTCAAGAAGATTTGATGGGACAAATGCTCTGTTTAGAAGTCCAGTAGACGTCATGGAAACTCACTATGATGAGGACAGCTATAAAATACACCTAACTACTGCAAATAATAAATCTTCAAAATCTGCACTAGTTTTGATTAGAAGAATAATGCTTGATGTAGATGAGCCAGAAGATCTTCAAACTATTTTAAAATACTCAAAACTATCAATTTCAAAAATGCTTGAGGATTTGTTAATCTAGTGTTGTGATATTCAAAACTAAATTCTAGATTGTATAAGTGTCAATACATTCAGACTTGGGTTATGGTTGATTCTTTTTTTGATTTTATGTAGTTTAAGGTAATGCCAACAATAGCGGTTCCGCCGGCAATCAAAAGTAACACCTCCAAAGTATTTGAAAATGGATCTAAAAACTCGCCTGTAATTGGAGACTGGGTCATTTCAGATATAAAATAAACATATGAAAATATGAAGTAGTTTGTTGCCCAATGAATCAAAATGGCAGGCGCAAAACCATATCTAAAGTAAACCCAACCAATTATTATTCCTGCCACAGTTGCTTGGGCAAACTTACCTGTACTCCACGGTGCACCTGAAATAATATGTGCCGCTCCAAAAAATATGGCAACTGTTATGATCAACGCTATTACTTTTTTGTAGTTTGTAACTTCCAAATTTTTTGATGGGTGCCAAAGTGATTTGAAAAAATATTTTAACGATGCCTTATGGGAAAATATGGCAAAAAGTGGAAGACCAATAAGTAGAACTCTAAAACCTATTTCTTCACTTAATGGCGATGTTGTGACTTGAAAGAATTGGATTAATCTATTTTGTGATGCTGGTGGTTCTATGTTGATGCCAAAAGTATGTTGAATAAAATCAATAATTAGAGAAAAGACAATTAAAATAGAAAACCAGGTTATCATGCTCAAAAGTGCGTTGTTTTTGATATTCTGCCACCCTTCTATCATTACCAAGGAAAGTGCTTTCACCAAGCTTCGCTGAGGACCAGCCAGTGAAATGGCAAATAAAACAAGATAGACACACCACATTACAATAAAACCATCGCCAATCTCAAAATGAACTGGTATCTTGAATCCTATTCCGCCAAGAAAAATATCTACGCCATCAAGTGGATACTGAAAGTTAATTTCTTTTCCTACATCTGAGTTAAAAACTACATATGCACCAATGGGAAAAGAAATGATCATCATACCAAAGATAACTGATACTAGTGCAGAATATGGAATAGCTAGAACGTGTAAGAGTTTATTGATTTTTAACAAGTCTCATTTAATGAACTTCAATGCTTGCTTCTGGAAATCCAAGTTTGACTAGAGTAGCTTTGATTGTATCTCTGTGATCACCCTGAAGTAAAATGTATCCCTCTTTTACTGTACCACCACATGCATATTTTGCTTTTAGTTCTTTGACAACTTTAGCTAAATCATTCATCTTTGGATTAACTCCTTCAATCATTGTCCCTTTTTTCTTAAAACGTCTCTCTTCAAGACGAACTACAATTTGAGTAGCATCTTTTTCAAGTTCTCCGCAGGCACATAAATCGTCAGGAAGTCCGCATGTATTGCAGATTACCGCCATTCAAAATAAAAACTTGGTTTCCTACTATTAAGCCTTGTTCGACTACATTTTTTACTTGGAAATTCCCGAATTAGTTTGTGTCTAAGGAACTTACCAAAAAAGCGGTTGAAATGCTTCTACAAGGTGCAACTCTGGTAAGTGATCCTTGTCCGTATTGTAAGGGAGTGCGCATCATGAAAAATGGTAGCGCATTATGTGTAAACTGTGGAAGAGAAGCTAGTGAAGAAAAAATACCTGAAAAAATAGAAGAAAAACCTAGTGGCGATCCCCTACTTGCAAGCCTTGAGCAAAAACTAAAGGAACTAACTAAAGAACTTGAACATGAAAAAGATCATCAAAAACAGCAACAGATCCTAAAATCAATCAATGATATCATAAATATTCAAGAGAAGATCAAAAAGATCTAGCACAAAAGTATTTATGTAAAAATCCTGCGAGTCATAGTAACATGAGTAGCAAGAAATCGGCACCGCTTCCAGCATCTAGTGCAGGTCTGTTGAGATTCTTTGAGGACGAGACAAAAGGATATAAACTAAGGCCAGAAGTTGTCGTGGCTATTCCTAGTGCGTTAATTGCCATCTCGTGGATAATGAAAATATTTTTCCTACCATGACAGAAAATGCTGATAATGTATCGCGTATACACAAGCGATATACATTAACAACTCTAACTCCTTCATCACACTATCTTTCTCTTCTAATTTCTATAATAGTGACATCTGCAACTGTAGCACTTGCGTTGTTTGCATATTTTAAAACAAGTGACAAAATATTTTTTAGTTTACCATTGTCAATTGCAGTACTTTATGGAACACAACTTCTAGATGCACGTTTGCTAAAAACAGAGTTTTCCAAAATTGTGCATCTGTCTGCATTTGGAAATCTCTTGTGGTTTGTAACACTCCTTGGAGGATTTGTATCAACACAAGTTTTTTCAAAACCTGAATTGTTGCCAATCTATATCACAGAAGGAATGTTTTTGTTTGCAAGCTTTAGAATTGGACTTTTTACATCTGTCATGGGAGCAAAATTAAAAACTGCGTGGGCAATTTGTCTGATTCAACCACTAGCAATGTTTTTTGCATTTGTACCATCAGACTCTTGGATTCCGATGCTTTCTAATTTAAAAGTTATAGGATATGGTCTTGTGTTTTTGTTTCTTGCAACAGCCTGGACGCTATTATCAGATAGAGCTGCTGGTATCAAAGTTCCAAGAACACACAAAGTATTACAAGCCTACGTAGCAGCTTGGACAAGAAACGATCCTTCTGAAATGGAAACTTTGATGGAAGAACGCTCACAACCCACCAAAGTATCGACATTTCAAATTTTATTTAAAACAAAAAATAATGAATTCCGACTAGTTGTACCTGACGTCCATCCAGGACCATTTCATCCAATTGGAGGAAGCAACATTCCATATCTGATATACAAAAATCTGAATTACTCTGCAATGGTCATGCATAGCGTTTCTGATCATTCTCTTAACTTGCCATCAAAATCTCAAGTTGACGCATATCTTTCTAGTCTTACCAAGAGTTCTATAATTCACAAAGGCTATGATTGCACAAAACCTGTTACAGTTCAAGTAAACAAAGCCCGTGCAGTTGGAATGCTTTTTGGTAAAACAGCAGTTTTGATTTTATCATTATCACCACATGGGATGGAAGACGTGCCACTTTATGTTAAAAGTGAACTTGAACAATATGGGAAAAACCGTGGATTTGAAAAAATCTTAATCGTTGATAGCCACAACGCAATGGGAGAAGAAATTCTAAAACAAGATTCAGATGATCTTCTAAAAGCAGCAAAATCAAACCTTGATACATTGATAACAAAAGAAGCATATCCATTAGAAATTGGATATGCAAACTCGGAAAATTTGAAAATTCAAGCAGACGATCTTGGTCCTGGCAAAGTAGGAATGATGTGTCTGAAAATTAATAATGAGAAATTTTTCCTTGGTTGGGCAGACTCTAACAACATGAGAAATGGCTTACGTGAAGAAATCGTATCATCTCTTTCAAAATCTGGATATGATTTACTTGATATCTGTACTTCTGACTCTCACTACAAGGCAAGAGAGGCAAGAAACAAGTATGGTTATTTCTATTTTGGAAGCTTGTCAGAATCCAAAGAAGTTGCTTCTTGGTATCTAAATTTGGCAAAAAAGGCAGAGCAGAATCTTTCTCCTGCAATATTTGAGACACTACAGCAGGAAACAGATGTCAAAGTAATGGGGCCAAAACAGCTTGAGAACTATTCAAAATCACTTGACAGAGCAATGAGAATTACACAAGGATTTTTGATAGGAACTACTGCTTTCTTTTTATTCACTTTGCTCTAAATCCATCTCTTCTAAATTACCATAAAATTCATCACAAAAAGAATCTAGCTGGAATATGGGTATTATGGGAACCTTGTTGATGAATTTGATTTCTTCTTGGTATAGTGTTACAATGGCAGGTAGTGCAGCACGCATCTTTTCTTTTATAACATAGTGTTTTGTTCTTTCAATTTGTTTGTTAACTGCAGTCTCCAATGCAGAGTAACTTAGTCTCTTCCAGTGTTTACAGTCTATGAGAATTGATACTCCTGCTTTTGTGCCAATAACATCTATTTGCATTCTTGGTTTTGTTAAAGTTAGATTTCTTGTGACATCAAATTCTCTTAATTCTAAAATTTCTGAAACAAGTGCCTCAAAATCCTTCCAGTCTAAGATCTGTGAAACCTCGTCAATTGGAGCGCCCATTCTTAATGCAAGTAAACTGCTTTTTAGTTTGTCATTATCTTGAAAATGTATTTGATCCTCTTGGAAAACACCAATGCCGTTTTGCATAAAGTTGTCTAGTATTTGTCTTGCAGTATCCTCGCTGGTATCTGTTACAATACTAAAATCTTTGACTGATACCACACCTGGAATTATTCCCCTTATGCCCTTAATTAGAATCTGAATGTTCAATACTCGTGGTTAATTTTGCATTTATAAAATATTATTCATAAAATGTGATTAGAAGATAACCACCAAATGTTATAC
>QYQE01000057.1 GCA_007280335.1 Nitrosopumilales archaeon
AACCGACGACCTCAGGTACCCAAAACCCGAATCATACCATGCTAGACCACGATCCCGATGTAAATGCAGTTTAGAGATCCCCAATTTAAGCTTCACAGATGATGATTTTAAATAACATACAAAATCAAGACTACCCTATGCAAATCCAAGATTATATTAGTGCAGGAAAGATTGCATCAGAAGTCAGAGAAAATGCAAGAAAAAAAGATCATGTCGGTTCTACACTGTTTGAGATTTGTGAATCAATAGAAAAAGAAATTATTCAAAAGGGTGGCAAGTGTGCTTTTCCCGTAAATACCAGCCTAAATGAGATAGCAGCTCACTATACCGCAGAGCCAAACGATCAGAGAGTAATCAGTGAAACAGATTTGCTAAAAATTGATCTCGGAGTACAAATTAATGGCTACATAGCAGATACTGCAGTAACCGTATGCTATGACCCCAAGTTTGATTTTCTAGTCCAAGCTGCAGAAGCTGCACTAAAGGAGGCCATGTCCATCATAAGAACAGGTACAAAATCAAGTGATGTTGGAAAAACAATAGAAAATACGATAAAACACATGGGATGCCAACCAATAGCAAATCTCAGTGGTCATTCCTTAGAGCGTTACACCATTCATGCTGGAAAATCAATACCAAATATTTGGTCCATAGGATCTTTTTCATTTTTGCCTACCGAAGCTTACGCGTGTGAACCATTTGTTACAACAAAAGAAGGATTAGGATTTGTACGTGAGGGTAAAACAAGAAACATTTTTTCACTTATCACACGAAAAAGAACAAAGGATTCAGAAGCTGACAAGCTTGCTGATCACATATGGGAAAAATTTAACATGTTACCATTTGCACTAAGATGGCTTGTCCCAACTTGGGAAGAAAAAAATGCCAGAATTTTGTTAGAGAAACTTGTTAAAAACAAGGTGGTAAGATCATATCCTGTATTAAAAGAGGCACATGATCAAAGAGTAGCACAAGCAGAGCACACATTCATACCTCAAGAAAATGGGATAACAATTACTACACTTTAGGCACTAACTTCGCCAAAAATTTTGATAATTGACATTTGGCATTTACATGATGAACATGTATCGGTTTTTTTGAATACATAATCACCTTCCTTGAACTTTCGCTTTGAAATTGCATTGCACGAATTGCATTGCTCTACAGTGTATGGTGTAATGATCTCTTCTTTTTTTCTTTTAAATTTCATTGCGAAACTCCAAGAGTGTTTCCCACTCCAATTACCAGAACAGACTCTCCTGGTTTTGTATTATCTTTAATCATTTCATGAATTTGTGATGTTACCTTTTCTGCAGAATCAGCAATTTCTTTTTTCATAAGGGTGATGGCTTCCTTGATTGATTGTTTTATCACAATAGCATAAAGTGGTATTTTGTGTTTTGTTGCAACCTCTTCAATTTGGTATCTATCAGTACCAATTCCTCCAATTGCAGCACCAAATCCTTGTGATACAGTACCAGAATCTTCTCCTTCTAGTTTTAGCGCTGCATCCACCATCACTATTATGTCAGGTTTACTTTCAGAGATGATTCTCTCTAGCGCATCACCTGGTCTTCCAACTGTTGCAGTTGGTCCCTCTGCCTTCATAAGATAGAGCTTTCTTCCCTCAAATTCTTTTTCACTCCACACTGTCTCAAATGCTGCAGTCTTCTTTTCTGTTCCAAGCATCATCTTTCCAATAATCATAGGACCTATTCCATCGCCTATTGGTTGACCTTGTTTGAAAGCAGAGACAGCACCCTTTAGTGCCTCTGCCTCTTCCATGATAAATGGTATCATCATTTGTAGTGGCAAAATTAATGGAAAATTATTTTGTTTTTTTGCCGTAAGATAGAAATGTCTTACCATTTTGTAAAGCAAGTGCAATGTAGTAACTGCTTCTAGGATGTTTTCTATTTTACTTGCATCCATTGAGTTCATTTCTGATGAAATTGTTTTCACTTGCAATCTAGTATAATCCTCACGCGAACGCATGACGTGTCTGATTTTCTGAATAATTCCATTTGGATCCATGTCAACAGGCATTATTGTAAAATACTCTAGGTACCTGTCGATTTTTGCAGATGGATCTGCTGTTGGTTTTATCGTAGTTTTGATATAGTCAAGTAATTCTTTTCTTGTATCTTCCTTGAACGTCTTTAATTTTTCAAGTGATTTGTTGATTTCAGATGATGTTATTTGTAACTGAATCCTTTGGCCATAAAGCATGAAGATTATTATCGGTACAATCCACACAAGCAGCATCAAAGGGTTAGAATTATCGTTAAAGTTGAGGAGCTTGTCTACGTTAATTCCTAGAAAATCCAATAATAGAAAAGCTTGTTTTTACCAAATTAAATCTTTGTTAAAAAACATGATCATTTTTAACTTCTAAAAACAATGAATTGTAATGAAAGCAGAAAAGATAGGTGCTGAGATTCAGAGAATCACACATTGTCAGGTACTTTGGGATAAATATAGTCGTGATTTTTATTCTGTTGACGCCAGCTCCTATCTTGTAAAACCACTAGTCGTTGTTTTCCCAAGAAATGAAAATGAGATTATCAAGATTCTAAGATTTGCATCAAAAAAGAACATCCCAGTTACACCTCGTGGCGCTGGAACAGGTCTTGTTGGAAGTGCTCTAGGTAGTGGAATAATCCTTGATTTGAAGAATTTTGATAAAATCAGAATACATCCAAATTATGTGCAAGCTGATTCAGGTGTCCTTAAGGGAATTCTTGATAAAAAATTAGAGGAAGGTGACAAGTTTTTTGGGCCAGATCCATCAGTTGGTCCATATTGCACAATTGGTGGCATGATTGCTACAAATGCAAGCGGTAGCCATTCGCTCAAGTATGGCAGTGTCATAGACAACTTGATTGGAGTTAGGATAATAACTTCAAGTGGCAAGGCAATTAATCTACCATCAAAATCACAATTTGGTAATAAAATATTAAAAATGATAAATCGTAGTATTCAAGAAAAATTTCCTCATGTATCAAAAAATTCTTGCGGTTATAGATTAGATAAAATTACAAAAAAAACAGACTTACAAAAAATTATTGCTGGTTCTGAAGGAACCTTAGGCATCATCATTTCTGCAAAGATAAAGATTTTACCACTACCAAAAAAGAAAATCCTATTCATACTATCTTATAGAAATTTAAAGTGTGCTGTAATTGATTCTGCAAAAATAGTCAAACTTGCTCCTTCTGCTTTGGAGTTAATAGATAAGAACATAATTGAACATATCAAATTTGATTTTCCTGCAAAGACAGGATGTCTGTTATTTGTAGAGTTTGACAGCGATATTGAGAAAAGTCGCGCTAATCTTGGCAAGATAATCACAGATGCAAAAATCATCAAAACTCTGACAAAAAAGGATGAAGTAAAAAAGTGGTGGGGTATTAGAAATTCAGCATTAGGGTTTAGTCTGAGAAGCATTACGCCAAATCAAAGTTTGCCGACGTTAATTGAGGATGCAACAGTTTCTGTTGAGAAACTTGTTTTGCTTGTGGACATAATCAAAAAGATTTCAAAAAAATACAAATTATATATAGTCACGTATGGTCATGCAGGAAACGGTAACCTGCATATTAGACCTATAATTAGATACAAAAATAAAAAACTAATGAAAAAAATAGCCATTGAATTTTTTTCCAAAGTAATAGAGATAGGTGGAAGCATAACAGGTGAACACGGGGATGGTCTTGCTAGATCAGAATTTGTAAAATTACAATATGGAAGTGATGTTTATTCTGTTTTCAAGAAAATAAAACAGGAATTTGACCCAAAAAATATTCTAAATCCAGATAAGATAATTACCACAAAAAGTAGTATGACCGAAAATCTCAAAATTTAATCCAGTATACTATTTTATTTTTGTTCCAAGTGGCACATCTTCACTTACTGTTAGCCAGAATGGTTTATCGTTCACATCTGCAGCCAAAAGCATTGCATTTGATTCAAATCCTGCAATCTTTCGTGGTTCTAGATTTGTGATAACAACTACGATTTTACCTACTAGATCTTCTGGTTGATAATACTCTGCGCCACCAATTATTACTTCACGTTTTTCTTCTCCTAAATCTATGATTCCTTTTATGATCTTCGATTTTCCAGGTATTTTTTCTGTACCGAGTATTTTGGCTATACGAATATCGAGTTTGGCAAAATCATCATACGTGATATTTGGCACACCAAGGATAATTTTATCACATTAAAATTGATTTCGAAAATTAAGACATCTATTCAAGATCTCAAAAAAACATACCAAATGCGTTCAAATTTTATTTAGTTCAACACGTGAATCATAAGTTAATTTTAATAACCATCAAAATCAAAAATAGTTAGAACATAACATGAGTATTGCACAAAAAGAACTTGTAATTATACGCTCAAAATCTCTTTCAGTTATAGTACCCACATATAATGAATCTAAGAACATTGTTGGCATACTAGATTCTTTACGTAAACATCTACCTATTGGAACAGATACCGAGATCATAGTAGTTGATGATGATTCACCTGACGGTACAGGAAACATAGTTGAAGAATATGCAAAAAATTCTAAAAAAGAAAATACTCAGTCTGTTCAAATCATCCATAGAAAAACAGAACGCGGTTTGAGTTCTGCAATTCTTACAGGTATCAAGTATGCTAAGGGTGATGCGGTTGTTGTCATGGATGGTGATTTCTCACATCCCCCACAAACAATTCCAAAAATGATAGAGGAGCTTCAAAAATCAGAATGCGATATTGTAGTAGCGTCAAGATATGTTAATGGTGGCTCCGTAAAAGGATGGCCGTTTAGACGAAAAATTATTAGTAAGGGTGCAACCAAAATTGCACGACATGGACTTGGAATAAAAATTAAAGATCCCATGTCAGGTTTTTTTGCATTCAAACGCAATATTATTAATAATATCAAGTTTGATGCCATAGGATACAAAATACTTTTAGAGATACTTGTAAAAGCGCGTGGAGTCAAAGTTAAAGAAATTCCATACGAGTTCATAAATCGTAAAGAGGGTTCAAGTAAACTCGATACATCTATAGCTATTGATTATGTAAAATCATTATGGAAGCTATACAGATATGGAAAAACCATCCGCGAAAAAGAAAAACGTGTTTCAGTACGTTTTCTCTCAAAGGCTGGACGATTCTATACAGTTGGTGCATCAGGTCTACTGGTAAATTATCTAGTTTCCTTTCTTTTTGGAGTAGTTCTATCTAATTTATGGTATATTTATGCAACCATGATAGGAATTGTATTTTCTATGACATCAAACTTTATTCTAAACAAAGTGTGGACTTTTGAAGACAGAGATTTCAATCTTAAAAAAACTCTCAGGCAATACGGATTATTTTTGGGCTTTAGTGGAATAGGTGCGATATTTCAGATTTTCATGATTTACATCCTAGTAGAAACAAGACACATGAATTATTCTATAGCACTCTTTGTAGCAGTTGTCATAGCATCCGTAGGAAACTTCATCTTGAACAAGAGATGGACTTTCCAAGAAAAAGTTTGGAGTTAATCATCCTGTAATGACAAACAACCAAATATGGCTATATTAAAAATATCAAATCTACTTTTTGCGAAAATTAATCGTATCGCAGTTATTTTTCTTCTAATTCCGTTAATGTTATCTGCATTTACACATTTGTGGAATCCAGTAGGTTTTCCTGATATTTTCTATGATGAAGGAGTATACATGTACCGAGCGATGAACGTTTTAGCAGGTCTAGGACCTCAAACTAATACCTTTCATGATCATCCATTTTTTGGACAGTTTTTCTTGGCAGGTGCGTTATCTTTAACAGGTTATCCAGATTCACTACATCCCAAACCTGATGTGAATTCAATTCAAATGCTATATCTAGTTCCACGAGTATTGATGGGGTTACTAGCAATAGTGGATACTTTTCTTATATTCAAGATCTCAGAGCGTTGTTATTCAACGAAAGTTGCTTTTTTAGCTTCAATCTTGTTTGCTGTCATGCCAGTCACTTGGCTTATGAGAAGAATATTGTTAGACTCCATACTACTTCCATTTCTATTGTCATCCATACTTTTTGCAATTTAT
>QYQE01000059.1 GCA_007280335.1 Nitrosopumilales archaeon
CAGAATATGAGTGAGGAACAAAAGATAATTGCAAAAGAGATTCTCAGATTAAGATTTGCTCAAATGATCATAAATGAAGAGTATAAAAATGGAAAATTTAAAATTCCAATCCATTTAGCGTTTGGCCATGAATCAATAGCAGTAGCTTTGAGTCATGTAATGAAAAATCAGGACAAATTGATTCTCAGTCACAGAAATGTCGCTTATAATTTGGCAAGGGAGAAGTCGATTAAACCTATACTTGATGAATATTTTCTAAAACCTACAGGGATCATGGGTGGAAAAGTTGGTTCTATGAACTTGATTAACCCTACTAGAGGAATCATATATAGCTCAAGCGTCTTAGGAAATAATTTCTCTGTCGGTGCTGGAATTGCTTTAGCTCAAAAGATGTTGGATGCGAATGGTATAACCATAATACTTGGTGGAGATGGTGCTATGGAGGAGGGCAGTTTTCATGAAAGTCTCATCATGTGCAAGACTCTTAAGCTAAGTGTCCTTATCATAATTGAAAATAATGAATGGTCCATGTCAACGAAAATCAATGAACGCCGAATTCCTATCAATATATCAAAATTAACAGAATCATTTCAAATCAAATATGTAAAATTATCTGGTAATGATCCTTTTACATACATAAAAGAATTTGAAGAACTTCGAGAGTATTCTTTAAGAGAAAAAACACCCGTCTGTATAGAAATAATGGTAAATACTTTGGGCGATTGGAGAATGAAGACCCCTGAACAGCCTGATGGAAAATTCATAAATTATCACGCTGGTCCAACTCCCAGTGTAGATTTAAACAATTGGCCAAACCCATTAAGAGAAAATGAAGATGACCCAGTTTTTGTCTTGACAAAATATTTTGATAAAGATATTTTGCTTAGCATGTCCAGATCAATAAAAGAAGGATTAGAGAATGAAATACATTGATTTTGTAAATAGTCTGATTAAGGAAGAAATAGCTAAACAAAAAAAGATAGTATTATTTGGTCAAAACATAAATGCAGGTTCCTGTTTGGGCGGATTAACAAAAGGCATTACAGTCGACAACAGTTCCATGACAATTAACTCCACTAATTCTGAGAACACCCTATGTGGTTTTGGATTTGGTTTGATGATGAATGGTATATCCTCAGTATTTTTCATGAAACAATTAGACTTTTTATTGCTAGGTATAGATCATTTAGTTAATACCTACAACATCATTAGAGGTGTAAAATCCAATTCAGAGTCTTCTTTTACGATATTCCCAATAGTAGTTGATAATGGTTTCCAAGGTCCCCAATCCAGTTTGAATAATTTTGCAGATTTCTGTTCTATTGCAAGAGTAAGAGGTTTTACCATTACCAATAAAATAGACGCAGAGAAAATTATCAGATCTCAATTAGTCTCACCAGGTTTCAGAATAATAACTGTAAGTCAAAGGCTCTTTAAGGAAGAGATCCTAGTTCCAGAAAAACTAGTTTATGTAAATTCTGATTGCGATGTATTTCAATATAACGAAGGCAATGATGCTACTATAGTATGTTTTAACTTTTCTTTTCCATATGGTACTAGTATTCTTGAAGAAATGAAGGAGAATAAGATCTCTGGATCACTTTTTAATGTTAATTCTCCAATCCCTACTAATTGGGAAAAGATTATAGAAGATGTAAAGAAAACAAAAAGATTTATTGTTATAGATGACAGCAAAAGTGAGAATCTTGCTTGTAATGCATTACTCGCAGACATAAGCATGTCTTGTAATATAGAAAAAAAGATTGTTTTAAAACGCGATATGATGAAACCTGATTGGGTATATCCCATTCACGACCAAATGGAGATAAATATTAAACAAGTTGTTAAAGACTTGATGTGTTAATTATCTGAATGAATCCCAATGATTGATAAAAAATTTGAACAAAAAAATAAGAAAGTAGTTGGCGCCATGATCAAGGATAATCGCTTTAGAAATTTGAGCAAATCATGGTTCATGGCTAGTGAGAAGTATGAGTATTCATATCATTTTACTTGGTTGGGACGACCCATAATACAATACCCTCAAGACATAATAGCACTTCAGGAAATTATTTGGAAAGTAAAACCAGATTTGATAATAGAGACTGGAATAGCTCATGGTGGTTCACTCATATTTTTTGCTTCAATGCTTGAATTGATTGGACATGGAGAAGTATTAGGTATTGATGTGGATATACGCGAACACAATAGAATAGAAATTGAAAAACATCCAATGTACAAAAAAATCAATATGATAGAAGGCTCTTCAATTAGCGACAAAGTTGCCAAAAAAGTCTATAAATTTTCTAGAGGAAAGAAGCGAATATTGTTAGTGTTGGATTCCAATCATACACATGAACATGTATTGAAGGAGATGGAATTATACTCGCCATTAGTTACTAAAGGTAGTTACATGATAGTGTTTGACACGGTTATAGAGGACATATCTGATCCCTCTAACCCCTCTTCTAACAAACGTCCATGGGGCAAAGGAAATAACCCAAAAACAGCAGTGAAGAAATTTCTCAAAGGTAACAATCGTTTTGTCAATGATACTGAAATAGAAAATAAACTAATGATCACAGTAGCTCCTTGTGGTTACCTCAAATGTATAAAAAATTAAGATTCAATAACAACAAAATATAAAAAAATCAAATAATTATTGATGAATTACAGTATCGTGTTTTTTAGACTTACATCTTTTACAAGATTATCTGCAGCCAACAAATGTTTGTACCATTCCACTGTAATTGTTTTTTTTGAATCAATCAACTCTCCGCTTTCCAGAGCTTGATAAATCTCGATAGAGCCATCTTTAACAGTAAATTTAGCTGTAAAACCAAGAGTTTCTCTAATTTTCTTAAAAGATGCTATGTATGAACGATGATCATGTGTATCTTTGGCTTCTATATCATATTTTTTACCGATAGAATCTCCAACTTCTTTAGCTAGTCTATACATTTCATAATTTTGGTCATCTGTTCCCACATTAAATATCTGCCCAGACATCTTATCTTTTGGTAAATTAATTGCCATAACATATGCTCTAGCAGCATCTTTGATATGCAGAAAAGGGCGTGTGTTGCTTTTTCCTCTTACTATTATTTTTCCAGTTTTAAATAGTTCAAGAGCCATACTATTTACAGCTAAATCAAATCGCATTCTAGGTGAAATTCCATAAATGCTAGAAAAACGAAGTACTGATACAGTGAAGTTGTTATCATTAAGCTGAAGTACATCGATTTCTGCTTTTCTATTTGCTTTAGAATAATCTGTGATGGGATTAACTTGAGAATCTTCATTTACGACATCATTTTGTTGTCCATATACGCTTGCACTAGAAGCAAGAATGTATTGTTTGACTCCTGATTTTTTGCTTAGTTGAGCAACTCTTGATCGTCCAAGATGATTTATTTGATATGTTTTTTCTGGATCTAAATCACCAACAGGATCATTAGAAAGCGCTGCCAAATCCATCACAATATCTATACCATCAAGTATATTCGAATTGAACCATCTGATATCATCTTTTATGAGTTCTACCTTACCTTCAAATTGTTTTGTTGATAAATATTCACTTCCAAAAAAGAATCGATCTAGGCATTTTACATGATGACCTTGATTAACTAATTCTGGTATAAGTACAGAACCTACATAACCTGCTCCACCAGTTACAAGTATTTTCATTCATCACACCTGCTTATGAATAATTTTTTCTTAACGCATAAGGGTTTTTGTTTTACTTGTTGCAGCATATTAATAAGGAAAAAATGAATTGCATATAAATTAACAGTAGATAATGTTCCTACCAACATATAGAAATATAATTTAATTATGTATAATATTTTTGAACATTTAGGAACCAATAGAACTTAAGATTGTTTGAATAGCAGAAGTAAGTGATGTTTCTGCATTAATTTTAATGGATTTGCATCCTGCCAATTTTGCTGCTTGGATATCAGAATCACTATCACCTATCATCCAGCTAGATTGTAAATCAATCTTTAGTTCTTCTGCTGCTTTCAACAATAAACCAGGTTTTGGTTTCCTACAACTACAGTTCTCATCTGGTCTATGTGGACAATAATAAAATCCATCTATGAAAGTATCATTTTTTCTAAAATATTCTTGAATATTGAAGTGTATGTCGTTAACATTATCATGATTTGTTAGACCTCTATTTACAGCTGATTGGTTAGTTACAATAATCACAAGAAAACCTGCATCCTTGAGTTTTTTAACAGCGCTTGCCACACCAGAGAATATTTCTAATTCAGATACAGTTTTCACATAGGTAGATCTTTCCTTGTTGATTACGCCATCGCGATCAAGGAATATTGCTTTATTAGGTTTATTCATATTTGAATACTGGCGTTCCCATTTCTCGGATCGCAGTTACAATACAATGACATAACATAACATGGATGGATTCTATGGCAAGCATATCATTACTTGGAACAATAAAACAAAGGTCACAAATCGTTGGAAATGATCCTCCGGACATACCAGTAATTCCAATACAAAATGCACCTTTTTTCTTTCCATATTCCATTGCTTTTATTACATTTTTTGATTTACCGCTACCACTAAAACCAATAATAATATCACCATCAGAAAGAAAATTTGCCAATTGTTCTACAAAAATATCTTCATAAGATACATCATTTGCCCATGCCAATATGACAGGAATATTATCTACCAGAGATATAGCTTCAAAGCGTTTTTTCTCTTTAGTAATAGATGTTTTAAGTAAATCTGACACAAAGTGAGATGATGTTGAAGCTGATCCTCCGTTTCCCATAGTAAAAATTTTTTTGCCGTTATCTTGTGCTTTAGTTAATGCATCGATTATTTGTATAATCAAATCTGTTTGTTGAGAAATTTTTTCTATGCATAATTCTTGTTGTTTTAAGAAAGAATCAACAAGTTCTTTTGTATTTGTCATAAAGTTAGATCATTTAACGAAATCATATAAGTTTAGCACCTTAGGGCCTTCATTTTGGAAACCAAACTTAATGTGTTGTAATCCTAGACTTTCCATTTTTTTTATAAGTTTTTGTTGTTTTGGCAGTTCACAGTAAAGTAACATATGACCACCACCACCAGCACCTGTCAATTTTCCACCAATTGATCCATATTTTAAAGCGGTCTCATAAATTCTATCAATACGTTCACTTGTAACGCTTTTTGTAAATTTCTTTTTAGCTGTCCAACCCTTATGAAGTAGCTCAGCAAAAGTCGTGATATCGGATTTTTTTAGTGATTTATACATAATTTGGGCAAGATCTTTGACATACTCCAATGAATTCATGGTATCTTTTTGATTCGCTTTTATTCGATCAATTTGGGTAGATAGTATTGTAGAGCTACTTCTTGTATCACCAATAAAAAATAGTAATAAATTTTGTTTTAGTTCTAAGAATGAGGATTTATTCATTTTTATTGGAATAACGTCTACTTTTTCTTTTTCAAATTTTATAAAATTAAATCCTCCAAACGCCGCAATATATTCATCTTGCTTTCCTATTGGCCATTTTAAGATATTTCTGCCAATATTATATGATGCTTCAGCAAGATCCCCTTTTGAAATCTCTTGGCCTTTTAATGAGGATATGATTTTTACAAGATTAACTGCCAAAGCGCTAGACGCTCCTAATCCAGAACCTGGTGGAACATCACTAGAGATTAGAAAATTTGCACCGTCTCTGTAATCAAGGTATTTTATCACAGTTACTGCTAATTCGGTACCATGTTTTGCAACTAAGTTTTCATAACTAGTTAGTTTGTGATGTGATTGAAAATCAGATGAAAAGGCCTGAATCAAGTTGTCATTACGTGGATTAATTATCACATAAGTAAATCTTGTAATGGCTGTTGAAACAACGTTACCTCCATACTTTTCATAATATTCAGGCATATCAGTTCCTCCACCGGCAAAACTTATTCTTACAGGAACCATGCCAAGAAACATGTATAGAATATTTTTAATGTAGGATTTATTGTTATGGAAATTAGGAATTAATAGTTAATTCACATAAACAAGTTATAGAATTAGTAAATCTAACTTTTTTAGTGACAAGCAATCACATTTTAGTAAAACCAGATTTATTTAAAACAAAGCCAATTCCAGTGTCTATATCACAGAAATTATATCCTATTTTTTTTTCTAACTTTTGTGCGTCTAAACAACTTTTGGTGGGTCTTGGCGCATCTTGTTTTTTTTCATATGAGGTTACAGGTTTGATAAGATTCTTATCAAAACCAAATTGATCAGCTATACGAAGAGCAAATTCATACCTAGATAGACAAGTTTTTCCTACTGCATGATATAAACCGGTCACATGCATTTCTATTATCCGAAGAATAGATTTTGCTAAATCGTCTACTAACGTAGGAGTATTATATTGATCAACAAACGGATCTACCATTTTTTTATCTCTTAATGATTGGATTATCCAATTGGTAAAACGTGATCTTTCATGCCATCCGTATATTACAGAAGTTCTCAGTATAACATTTAGATTTGATGCTTCCATCACGATAGATTCAGCCATCAATCTAGTTTTACCATAATAATTAATTGGATTAGGAGTATCTTCTTCAGCATATTTCCTATCTAGTTTACCATCAAATACTGTATCTGTAGAAAAATGTATTAATTTCGATCCCATATCGTGACATGCGATTGCAATATCTTTTGTAATATCAACATGTAAAAGATCAGCTATGACATGATTAGTTTCACATAAATCTACACTTGAATGTGCTACAGTATTAATTACAATATCTGGATTTAAAGTTTTTATAAGATTAATTATTGCCAGTCTATCTTCAAGAAGATCAATTTTACTAATGAGTGCATTAGTAAATGTTATTTTATTTTTATTGATTGTCATATGTAGATCATAATTGGGCATAGCATATTGTGCTAAAGTACTTCCTACCAATCCACTACCTCCAACAATTAACATTTTTTGAGACATTATTTCACGAAACTATCAGCCAGTTGGAATTTAAATATTTGTAAAGTTTGTAACCTTAATATCATGAATTTTAAAACTATTGTTTATCATAAACTATATCGTATAGGAATGATAACCATATATTCAGACTAATTGTTACATTATTTGATATTCAAGATATGACAAAACTGTTTTTAATATTATTTAACAAACAAATAAGAGAAGAACTTTGTTAGTAATAGGCATACCAGCATATAATGAAGAGAAAAACATAGCAAAAATAATTGTAAAATTACAAAAAGTTGCTGACAAAATCATAGTATGTAATGATGGGTCTACAGATTTAACGGGAGCTATAGCTGAAAAAATGGGAGCTGTTGTTATCAATCATACAAAGAATTTAGGATATGGGGGAGCTATTAGGAGCATATTTCTTAAAGCAGAAGAATTAGATTCAGATATACTTGTAACATTTGATGCAGATGGTCAGCATAGAGTTGACGATATTCAGATTGTCTTAGAACCTATTATCAAAAACGAGGCAGATATTGTCATTGGTTCTAGATTCCTCAATGGAGATGACAAGAACGTGCCTCAATATAGAAAATTTGGAATAAAAGCAATTACCAGTATTGCCAACACTTCCATGGACATGAAATTGACTGATTCACAAAGTGGTTTCAGGGCATATAACAAAAAAATTCTAAAAGAAATAATCCCCTCTGACTATGGAATGGGAGTTTCAACTGAAATTTTGATAAAATCTAGTAAAAAGGGATTCAGAATAAAAGAGGTACCAATAAAAATCCTATACGAAGGAGATACTTCAACTCATCATCCAGTTTCACATGGAGTTTCTGTAATATTCAGCACAATGAAATTCATATCAATAGAGCACCCTTTAAAATTTTATGGTATTCCTGGCATAATCTTTTTGGCAATAGGGCTGTTTTTCATCATATGGACCATCGATGCATTTACTGAAACACGTCATATTATAGCAAATGTTTCATTGATTGGAATAGGCACCATCATACTTGGAACAATGTTAACCATGACCTCCATAATGCTTTATTCTTTAGTAAGTGTAGTAAGAGAACATCGTAATGATTAAGATATAATCGGTGTTCAAAAATTTTACATAACAATCAGATGTAAAAAATCAAAGCATAGTTTAATTACTTTTTTTATCCTAAACACAACAATTGGTTGATGAAAACAAGCCTAATTCAGGATTAAAAATGGCAATATCTGTTTTTGATAAAAAATTAGATTTTTTGACAAAAAATGTTTCAATTTCTCTCATTGTTATTGGAATCATAGGATTATCTATTAGATTATTTTATTTTCCGTATAATGTTCCATTAACGTTAGATGCTCTAAATACCTATTTTTTTTATGCTACAGATACTAGTATTTTAGGACACCTTCCTACTAATTTTACCATTGCCAACAACGGATGGCCGATTTTTTTATCATTTTTCTTTTCAATTTTTAGATTTGATAATGCGCTAAGTTATATGACATTACAAAGAGAAATTACAATTTCACTTTCCATACTGACAATAATACCTGTATATTTTTTGTGTAGAAGGTTTTTTGATAAACCCTATGCACTTGTAGGAACGGCCATATTTGCGTTCGAGCCCAGAATAATCCAAAATTCTCTGCTAGGCTTAACCGAGCCACTCTATATCATCA
>QYQE01000044.1 GCA_007280335.1 Nitrosopumilales archaeon
AATGGAATGTATCCTATCATTTCTTTAGGATTGTATAATAGAGTAAACTGTATTGCTTCATCATTTTGTAGCTTATCAAGAGAACGTGTTACAGTTTTTGTAGAAAGATCAGCTAGCTTGGCAATATCTTCAATTTTTAATCTAGGATCTTTTAGAAGTATTTCTATAATTTCAAGATCAGTCTTTGTCAGATCAGATCTTATACCAGGATTTTTTGCTTCAAAGATTGATAATACTCTAACACCTTGCAATATTTTTTTTGCAAGTTCCATTTTTTGATTAGGATCTCCTTTTACAACTATGCTACAAACAGTCACACTTCCAACACATGGAACTACAAAAAATGGTTCTCCAATTAACTTGACTTGATCTAAAATGTATTGTAAATCAGTTCCTGTTACAACAAAATAGAGAACACTATATCCCAAAATGGGTGGTTCTATTTTTAGGGCAAACTCTTCAATAATTTTTTTATCTAACATTTTTTGAATTCTTGATTTTACTGCTCCACCAGATATGCCTACATTATTTCCAATTTGTCTGTCTGGCATTCTGCAATTGTTCAGTAAATGTGAGAGAATATGTATGTCAATTTTGTCCATATGTGCTACTCTTATCCATATATTTAGTATAAAGCATACAACTTGAATATATAATTGTCGTATTTATAACGAGAACTAAGTTAAAACATTAAATATCTGACTATTTCAATAACTGTGTGGATTATAGGGCTAAAGTAGGTATGCGCTTTATTACAAGACGTAAAGGCAGCCTGATTGCAGCAAGTCTTGCAGTCTCAATTGCCATTTTGGTAGTACAGGTAAACTCTGTAATTTTCCAGGGTTTGTATAATGCAATTGTACGTGACCAGATAAACTACAGATTTGGACATGTCTATATTACAAGAAACGAGAATTTCATAACAAAATCAGATAAAATGTTAGTAAACTGGCTTGAAAGAATTCCATATGTGGAAGCTGCTGCGCCGCGGCTTGACTCTACTGCATCAATAAACTCAACAGGATCTGGACAAACAGTTCGAGATTACGACGTTCCTGTAATTGGAGTAGATCCAGTTTTGGATGCACAAGCATCGAAGATGTATACGACAGTTGGAGATGGACAGTATGTATCTTCAAGAAATTCTATTGTCCTTGGATCTTTGGTAGCACGAGATCTTGGAAATCCACATGTAGGTGATAGCGTAAAATTAAAATTCAAAGATAGAAATGGCCTTGATCAACTAAAACGATTCACCATAGTGGGAATTACACAGACTGCTGGTTCTGTTGGTCTTGATAATAGTGTTATAATGAACATTGATACTTTGCGAGAAATATTGGGTAGACCGCATGAAACACAATCAATCATGGTTAGGTTAAATGATCCAACAAAAGATCAAGTAGTCAAAGATCTTTTTCTTAATGCATTTCCAACTCGTTCAGACAACTTTAAAGCTCAAACAATTGAAGAATCTGCTGAAACAACACTTAGTGGATTCAGATCAGGTATTGCATTAATTAATTTAGTTGGATACTTTGGTATGATGTCTTCTGCCTTTGCTGTTGTAACCATACAAATGATGCAAGTCACAAGTAAAACACGTGAGATTGGGATAATGAGAGCAATTGGATCAAAAAGAAAAGATATTCTAATGATATTCATCTTCCAAGGAATGGTAATTGGTGCTATAGGTGCCTGTCTTGGTACTGTTTTTGGCGTATCGTATACAGTTTATGCAAAAGAAACACACATGACATTCCAAGGTAGCTTGGCCTTAGAGGTAACTTACAACTGGCTTGGGATATTACAGACAGACATTTTGGCATTTGTACTTGCTATAGTGGCATCAATTTATCCTGCATACAAGGCAACGAAACTACAACCAGTGGAGGCCATGCGATTTGGCTGATTCAGTTCTAGAAATACGTAATGTAGACAAGATAATTGGTGAAGGGGAAACTGCTGTTTATGCATTAAAAAACGTGTCATTTTCCATAAAAAAAGGAGAATTCATTTTAATTGTGGGCAGCTCTGGCTCTGGCAAGTCAACACTACTGAACATGATTGGACTTTTAGATAGACCTACAAATGGTCAAGTCTTCATAGATGGAATAGATACTTCTAATCTAAATGATAATCAGGTTTCATCATTTAGAAATTCCAAACTTGGATTCATTTTTCAATCTTCAAATCTACTTTCAGATTTAACGGTTCTAGAAAATGTAATTCTTCCAAGACAAATACAAAGAACTGACGCAAATGCAACTGAGGAAGCAAAATCACTGCTAAAGACAGTTGGCTTGGAAAATCAGATGAATAAATATGCAAACAAAGTATCTGGTGGTCAAGCACAAAGAGTGGCTATTTGCAGATCTCTTATCAATAAACCTGCAATAGTTTTAGCTGACGAACCAACCGGAAACTTGGATTCTGTATCAGCACAGACAACTGTTCAGTTAATGAAGTCTCTTAATAGAAAACTGGGGCACACTTTCATAATAGTAACACATGATCGTCCACAATTTGGTGACGTTGATAAAATAATTACAATCAAAGATGGTAGAATTGTTGATGATGAAATGATGGAGATTCCAACAGTAAATTGATCTACAAAACTATAGTGATAGCTACCATATTTCTGCTAGGACAAACAATAATTCCAAGCTATGCTTCTACTGCAGAACAACTTACACCAGGAGTATCACCATTTACTCATGATTTTACTGACATAAAATTACTTGATGCATATTTTGGAACATCTTCAGGAAAAATTGAAGTTCAACCAGGTGACAAAAATGTGCCCCTTACTATTGCGTTCTCTAGTGTAGGTTCAGAGGATATTACTGGCATCAAGGGATTCCTTAGTTTACCTGTCGGATTTTCTTCAGCTATTGCCAATGCCAATACTGATCTAATAGAAGCAGACAATACTGGTGTTGCAAAAAGTGGCCAATCATTTTTCCTGACCTTCTTTGTAAATGTGGATAAAAATACCAATGTCCATTCCTATTCGGGAACAGTCAAGGTAACCTATTCAAAATTAAGGGAGAATGGAATTCACACAAATTTCTTTGACTTTGACTTTAAAGTCACAGGAAAAAGTGTTCTAAACGGTAAAGTAGAAAATCCATTCATACAACCTGCATCAAACAACAAGATTACGATTAAAATTTCAAACGATGGTACAGCAGCCATTAACAACATAGACATCGCGCTCAACCAGCAACTATCTAACTCTAGCAGTTCATCTAATTTACAAAATATCGTAATAGACCAAAAACACTGGAACATAGGGACCGTTGATGTCCAGTCATCGGACACATTTTCATTTAATATTTTCGTACCGTCTGACCTTGCTGGTCAAACTTTGCACCTACCATTTACTGTAACATACTTTGATGGGCAGGGAAGTCAAGTAACAGCTTCTAGAACGGTAGATCTTATCGTAGGAGCTGCAAGCTCAACTTTTATTGTCAAGCTCTCAACTCCTCCTTTTCTCATGATGGGAGTTATGCAAAATCTTACTCTTGGACTGGAAAATCTTTCCCCATCAAAGATCTCTGACATATCAATTACACTTGCACCAAGCTCTTCCAATCTAAGGATTCTAGACGATCCAAGGTGGTTCATAAAGGAAATAAATCCATTAGAGAGAACTGTGTTGAATATTCCTGTATTTGCTGACCAAAGTATCGGTAATCAAGCCATCAATTTTGACGCAAACATTCAGTATACAAAGGATGGTTCTACAGTGTTAGAAAAGCAGAGTTTTGCCACTTATATCAGACCAGTAATAGATATCTCAGTTTATGGAGTAGATGTAATGAATATTGGTGGTAAGCAAAACATCATAGGTAATATTCTGAATCAAGGAAACATCAAAGGACAATTTGCTACTGTAACTATAGACTCGGTTGATAATTCAAAGATCAAAAAATCAGTTCAGTATATTGGAGATATAGATATTGATGCTCCAACCCCATTTAACATACCAATTGACTTTACAGGTAATCCCTCATTTGGAGAAAACAAAGTAGTTGTTACTGTAACATACAAGGATTCGCTTTTACAACCCCACACAATAACACAAGAGAATACCATCACCTTAACAAATCCAACGCCTCAGACAAATGACACTTCTCAACTTCAACTCGTTATTCTTATCGCTATAGCTGCTGGAATAGGAGGAATTGTATTCAAAGTACGTAAGGCGAAACTTTCAATCACAAAGAAAGTAACTGAAAATCCAAGCTAAAGTTATATTTAGTACAGATGATTCTTGTTCATGACTTGGGATGAAATTGAGGTCCCAAAAGAAATTAGACCTTTTATGCTTGAAGATGCTGAAGAAACAAAACTAGGACAAAAAAATGATGCGGACAAACAATACCGATATGGTAATTTACACATACGAGAATACGGCGACAAGTACCTAGTCCATATGGATGAGATTGATCCACGCAAAGATCCACTTGGTCATCTTGTAGTAGATGCTCCGGAGATTTTGATTGGTCTCGCATCCGCATTTTTTGGAGGGAAACAAATTGCATCACAAATCTACAAAATACAAAAAAATTCAAAGATTGTAAAAGGTACCTCTTTATTTGGAGGTCTCTTGGCATCAGTTGCGCTTGGCTATCTGGGATATTCTCTTACTAAAAAGATTAAAAATTTTTAGGAGGAATATACCATTTCAAAACTTAGAACAATAAAGATTTCTCTCAAACTTTTGCCTCTTATTTTGATTCTAAGAAAAGATAGGAGAGAGTGGGTTAGAAAAGAAGGTAAAAATATCAAAGTTGAAAGATATCAAAAAAATGCTCGTAAGGTTCTCAATACTTTTGTGTCACTAGGTCCTGTTTACATAAAACTGGGTCAATGGCTTTCTTCAAGAGCTGACATCTTACCTCAACCATATATGGAAGAGCTTGCAAAACTTCAAGATGATGTACCAGCTGCTCCTTTTGATCAAGTAAAACCAATCATAGAAAAAGATCTTGGACCGCTAGAACAAAACTTTGATTATGTCAATACTAATGTTATTTCCGGCGCTTCGCTTGGTCAAGTGTATCTTGCCAAAATTAAGGAAAAAGATGTAATTATAAAAGTAAGAAGACCAAACATTGACAAAATTGTAGAAGAAGACATTAGAGTTCTTAAAAAAATTATTCCTATCGCAATGAAGTTTGTAGATCCCAATCTACGATATTCAGCAGATGCAATGCTTGCACAATTCATAGAAACAATACATGAGGAAATGGATTATAGGATTGAATCTCAAAATCTAAAAACAATTAAAAGAAATTTTCGTTCAGATCCCAAAGTAATAATTCCTTCTGTAATAGATGATCATTCCACAGAACACGTGCTTACAATGGAGTACATTCCTGGAATAAAGATAACCAATGTAAAAGCACTTGATGAGATTGGATTAGACAGAGCGCAGCTTGTAGTTAGAGTACACAAGGTATTTTTTACAATGCTTTTACACCATAACATCTTTCATGCTGACCCCCATCCTGGCAACATATCTGTGGCTAATGACGGTTCTTTGATTCTATATGATTTTGGAATGGTAGGAAGACTAGATAATGAAACTCGTCTTAAACTAATCAGGTTGTATCTGTCCCTTGTTGAAAAAGATCCTCCACGAACTGTCAGTGCCATGGATGGACTTGGAATGTTGCTTCCTGGTTACAACCGCTCTGTAATAGAAAAAGGGATTGCAATGTCAATTCAGGCAATGCATGGAACCAAAGTGGACAAAATGGAAGTAAGAGCTCTAATGGATCTTGCAAACAAGACAATGAGTAGGTTTCCATTTAAGCTTCCAAAACATCTAGCGCTTTACATGAGGATGGCATCAATACTTGAAGGAATTTATCATACTCACAAAGTCAATTTCAGATTCATCAATGTCTTACAAAATATTTTGGAGGAAGAAAATCTCATCAAAGATGCGTATATTGAAGAGCTAAAAATTTCACTTGGCAAATTTACAAAATCAATCAATGATGTAATTGCTATTGCACCCGAACTCAAACAATATCTTGAAGAAAAAAGATCTGCCCAATACCAACCAAAAAAATCATCTAGAAACATTTTGCTTTCTGGAAGCATACTTTCTGCAGCTGTATTTGTTGGCTCAACAGTACTTTATGGAAGCAATCAACTTGTAGGAGAGCTTGGAATGATTGGTTCTGTAGTTATAATTTTAGCGGCAGTTTTAATGCGAGAACACTAATCTATTCTATTGTAATATCTTTACCGTGTTTTACTGGAATCTTTAGAGTAAGAACACCGTCGTGGTACTTTGCAGAGCCCTCGAGATCTTCACCTTCATTTACATCAACTGGAAGTCGGATTTTTTTATCAATTGCATGTGGTCTTTGATGCCAGATTACTATTCCATCATGATCTGTCTCTCGTGTTGCATTAATTGAAAGGATGTTTCCACGTATTCTTAATTTGATATCCTTTTTGTCAAAGCCTGGAAGATCAATAGTTACTATGATGTTATCATTTTCAAGCTGTACATCTATTGGTGGAAGTACAAACTCATAAAATTCTCTTGATTTGTTGCCTATTTCTTTCATGACTTCTTTTGCCATATAACGTACTAAGCCCATTTTGATATAATAAAGTCTTTTTTAGTTATAAACCTTATAGTAGATTCACAATTTATCTACTTCCCAATTTAATTACAATCAAATGATTATAGTTATTGAAGGGTTTGATCAAGCAGGAAAAAGAACCCAATCCGAACTTTTAGCAAAATTTTTGAGAGCAAGAAAACTAAAATATAAAATTTTTAGCTTCCCTGATTATACCACGCCAATAGGAAAAGAAATCAAATACTATCTGAGTGGAAAACGAAAGTTTCCTCCCCAAGTAATACATTGTTTACTTGCTGCAAACAGATGGGAAAAATTAAAAGAAATACAAGAAGCTCTCTTAAAAAATTATATTTTGATAATGAATAGATATTACCAATCTAATCTAGTTTATGGTAAGGCAAATGGTCAAGATCTAAAATGGCTTTTAAATCTTGACGCCGGTCTTCCAAAAGAAAATATTGTAATTCTTCTTGATGTAAAATCAAAAGATTCATTCACACGTAAAAAAACTCGACGTGATAGATTTGAAAAGGACAAAGAATTTGCACAAAAAATAATTCATACTTATCGAACATTAGCAAAAAAGTTTGGATGGAAAATAGTAAATGCTTCACAAACTCAAGAACAAGTACACAAAGCTGTCAAGGGAATAGCTCTAAAATACATAAAATAAAAAATGACAAAAAAATATCTAGAAATTGTTGATCCAATTCATGACTTTATAAGAATTTATGAATCTGAAATCAAAATAATAGACACCCAGATTTTTCAGAGATTACGTAGAATAAGACAACTTGCAGGCGCTCATCTAGTTTATCCTGGCGCACAACATTCTAGATTTGAGCATTCACTTGGAGTAGCACATGTTGCAGGTCAAGCAGCAACAGTACTCAAAGATAAAGGATTTTTGAATTCAGACGATGTTGCAAATCTAAGATTGGGTGGTCTATTACATGATCTGGGTCATGGACCATTCTCTCATTTATTTGAGGAAGTTTTACAAAAAAGAAAGAAAATATCACATGAAGAAATTGGTAAGAAAATCATATTGCAAACCGAGATTGGAGATTCATTATCAAAATCTGGTTTTGATAAAAAGTTTCTAGCCGAACTTGCCTTTGGAAATTCCAAGTATCAATTTATGAATGAAATCATATCTGGCGGTCTTAGTGCCGATATGATGGACTATCTACCACGAGATGGATATTTTACTGGTGTAGAACATGCTAAAATTGATTTTAAAAGAATAATTCAGTCCCTTGATGTACACGAAAAAAAACTCTCACTTGATAAATCTGCACTTTATTCTTTTGAATCTATGATGATTTCAAGATATCAAATGTTTAAGGCTGTTTATTATCACAAAACTGTACGATCTGCAGAAGTTATGTTGATAGAATCAATGAGTCTTGCAGATGATGAACTTGATCTTACTTCTACTAATCTTGATAATTACATTAAACTGACTGATGAATTTGTAATTTCAAAACTAATATCTCTTCCAGAAAAATCTTCAGATCTTAGAAGGGCAAGACAGCTTGCAAAAGATTATCAAGAACGCAGGCTACTCAAATGTGTCTTTGAAAAAATTCTCGCACGTCACGATCTAATAGGTAAAGTAAAAACATCTGATGTAAAAAAACAAATTTCTAAAAAATCCAAAGTAGACGAGTCAGAAATTTTTATTGATGTGTCCATGACCCCATCTATACCTCTTACACCTTCGAAAAAAGAATCAGAATCAATAATACTCACATCAAAAAAGGGCACACTTTCCAAGGAAGCATATGAGCTCCCAATATCAGAGATACCTCTTGTTTCTGCAATTTCGGGATTTATGAACATCTTACGAGTTTATACAGCACAAAAAAACCGAAAAAAGGTTGAAATTGCAGCACAGATCATCCTTGGTGAAAACAAATTATGAGAAAACGAATTGTCATAAAATTGTCTGGTAGCTTGTTTGGAATGGATGATGAAAAAACACTCAAGGATTATGCCACATTTTTCGTTAGGATATCAAAGATTTGTCAACCAATTATTATAGCAGGAGGGGGCAAAATTGCAAGACATTACATTTCACACGCAAGATCCTCTGGTGCAGATGAATCTACCCTTGATGAACTTGGTATCGAAGTATCAAGACTTAATGCTAAACTTTTGATCTATGCAATACAGAATAAAGCATATCCACATCCTCCAACCAATCTAAAAGAAGTTACACACGCTGCAGATAGTGGATTAATAGTAATAACGGGTGGTTTGCATCCGGGTCAGAGTACCAATGCAACAGCTGCACTTATTGCGGAAAAGGTCAGAGCGTCTGTCTTTTTGAATGCTACAGATGTTGACGGTGTCTATGATTCAGATCCAAACAAGAATAAAAATGCAAAAAAATTCAAGCGAATAGAGCTAAAAAAACTTCGTAATATGCTTGTACACCAAGAATCCATTGCTGGTAGTTATGATTTGATGGATATTGTTGCACTCAAAGTAATTGAACGATCCAAAATCAAAACACGTATCATAAAGGCCGATGTTAAAACTTTAGAAAAAGCAATCAAAGGTTCTCCTGAAGGAACTGAAATTATACTAACCTGATTTTTCCTGTAAATTCGGGTATACCTGCAACAATTGCTTTTTTCATAATTTCCTTTGCCTCACCTTCGTTCAAAGTTTTGGATTGGGCCTTTGCATATCCCTCATCATCTACTATTACTGTAATCCAACCATCTGATTTTTGAACAACAGCCACAAATTCCTGCTCACCCACAGGCACAAACGTTCCTTCTGATTTTTTTACTGTGAGTGTCAGCATAGCAAAGCCTGCATGGGAAAATAGGTTCATCTGAGATTTTCTTGCTCTTTCCTGTCCTATCTTGATAGCTTGATGGTATTGCACAAAATTACCTTCCAAACTTTGACTAAAAGTCTTTGCCGCTTAACATTTATGTAAAGAGCAAATCCTATCAATAAAATTGGACAAAAAATTATTGATTGGTGCTGCAGTTGGTATACTTATTGCAATGACAGTTGTAGTTGCATTACTTCCTAGCTCTGGTTTTCTAAAAATTTTTATTCAAGAAAATCCTCAGGTTCCTGGAGGATTAAAGGCAGCATCTACAGAAATAAAACCAGTTGTTGTCACTATTACTAAAACATCAGTATTATCATTTACTAATAAAGAATCAATCATAGATACAAAATTTGATGTTTTAAATCCAAATGATGTTACAGTTATTCTAGAAGCAATAACATATGATCTATACGAAAATGGTATCTTGGTAGGTCATGGTCAAATTGGAGAAAGACTTGAAGGTGCTTTGGAAAGTTCAAACTATTATACACTTGTAGAACATTATGCAAACCAACTAGACGGTAAAGTTATTTTAGAAAACACTGGTAATAATCCTGAACTTTGGTCTGCACTACAAAAAAATGATACAAAATGGAGCATTGTGGGTCAGGCATTTTATAACACAAACACTGTTCTTAGTGGTCAACCCGGTTCAATTGGGTTTAATTCCACTCAATAAAACTAATTTACAAATAATTCTTAAGATATAAAACTTGAATTTCAATTAATTTATCCTTGAAATTTGTTTTTCCTAAGATAAATAAAAGATCATTTTGTTGGGTTGTATCTTGATCTGATAAATTTGACCAAATAAATAAAGCCAAGAATAATCCATACAATCATCATTCCAGTCCATACATACAAGATTCCAAGATCCACCCATGCAACAAATTGAGAGGGAATTACGATTTTTAATTGGTACAATGGAAAAACATAGGAGTTGAGGTCTTGTGTATTTTGATAGATCATCGTGGTTCCACCTAATATCTTATTGATAATCTGAATGATAGCATGCCAGCTAACAAAAAACGTTACAAAAAAGAAAATTGCTTTTCTGCCAATGTGTTTTTTATATCCTCTCTTTTCTAATCTTGCAAGCCTTTCATTTACTCTGTTTAATTCATTTCGCAATTCGTTTATTGGCTCATTGCCTACTGATATTCCAATTTCACGTTTTTTAGCAGAATCAATATATGTTGAAATTAATATATCTAAATATTTTTTATCAGATTCAAAGAGAGGCTTTCCATCCTGAAGCATATTTAAAATATAGTTTAGTCTTCCAACATCTCCTTTTCCTGATTCTATTAAATAAATAACTGATCTGATTAAATCACTAGACATTTACTTTTCCCATGACCTTGTAGTATGTAACCAATAGGAAATGACTATCCGTAATAGTATTAGATAAATCTATCAATATTATCAAGCTCTTTTGAAAAAGGATTTTAATGTTTAACCGGTTAGCCTACGCTCTTAAGGAAATTAATTACTGGTTCTCTGTCTGAATTTGCTAATGAGACAAACCCTTCCAAAAGCTCTCTTTGAATTATTATTGCTTCATCAAGAGCATCTTTAACACTATTTGTATCAAATGGAATTAGATTATCTATCTTTCCAATACTATATGCTTCCACATATTTTCTAAGTATTGAAGAAACAAAGATTGGTGCAACATTCAAAAGTAATAGCATAGATTTTTTGAAATCTTTATCTTTTGAATTAGAATTCTTTTCAAAAAAATGTTCAATTATTTTTGTTCTCTCATTTTTCATCTCTTCAAGAGATGCTGCAACAAGTAAACCGCCTTCAGTTAATTGATAATATGGTATACCTTCTTCTTGTAATGCCTTTGGTCCGCGTTTTATGGGCAATCTTCCTGCTTCTTCTACAATTTTCAGAGGAAGTAAAGTTTCATCCAAATCTCTAAAAATTCCAGAATAGATGTTTTGCCAAGTTGTTCCGTTTCTTTCAGCAAGTTTATGGGCTATGGCAGTTCTTGTTTTTCTGGTAGGAATAGTTTCAAGGGCAAGATGCATAACAATTCCTCTTTGGCGTATTGCTTCACCTGTAAGCTCTTTACTTTTAGTCTTGAAGGTCTGAAAAACCGATAATTGTGGATTTGGTATTTTTTGTTTCATAATATGGTCTCTTTAGGTTAACACGCTCACTGTTTTGGTTGAGATTCGATTATTTGATTTAAAGAAATAATGACTTGTAATTTTCATATTGTACTAGTATCTTGATATGCCCAAATATAACAATATACGTTTTTACAGAATATTAGAATAATTTAATACTTTTTTGTATTTTTCATATTATGTTGTAAACTTTGTAGTATTAGTTGTAACACAAAGTTTAGTTATTTCATGAAGGAAATTTTTCTCTTATCTACATTCAAACAGATTACATATCTCTTAAAACTGTAACATAATGTGAAATGAATTTACATCACCTAGTTTACAACTAATTTATGTTGATTAACACAAAGGATGTTCTCAAAATCCTTGACGATCCAAAATTGATTCTAGTTGATGCAAGATCATACAAGGATTATTCTGAAGGGCATGTACCTGGAGCAGTTAACTTGGATTTTTTTTATTATCATTGGTTTGATACTAGTAAAGATGGCATGAAAGCATTTAACATACAAATGAAAAATCTTCTTTCAATTCTAGGAGTTACAAAAGAAAAAACAGTTGTGTTCTATGATGATGTTTCTGGAATGAGTGCAGCTAGAGGAGTATGGCTTTTAACTTATTTTTCACATAAGAAAGC
This sequence comes from Nitrosopumilales archaeon, assembly GCA_007280335.1. Classification (GTDB taxonomy): domain Archaea; phylum Thermoproteota; class Nitrososphaeria; order Nitrososphaerales; family Nitrosopumilaceae; genus TA-20. Next base: position 12,256 of record QYQE01000044.1, read on the forward strand.
CTTCATGCTAGATGGAGGGATAAAAAAATGGAAAAGTCTTGGATTTCCTATTGAAATTAAAACAAATGCATTCAAACCGGACAAATTCTCTGGCAAAATTAACAAAAATGTATTTACTGGATTTGAATATATTAAAAAAAATCTAAATAAAATAAAACTTGTAGATGCAAGAGCACAAGGAGAATTCAATGGTACAGTAATTAGAGCTGCAAGAAGAGGTCATATCCCAAATGCAATAAACATCGATTGGACCCTTAACATAGAGGAAGACGGCACCATGAAAAAAAATGAATCTCTTTCCAAACTCTACAAATTATCTAAAGATGATGAGATAGTGACATACTGTCAAGGTGGATATAGAGCAGCAAACTCATTTTTGGCTCTTAAAAAACTCGGATTTAAAAACGTCAAAGTATATGTTGGTTCATGGGGAGAATGGGGAAATAGATCGGATCTTCCTATTGAACAATAATTTCATATCAACTCAATTTTTGTATGGATTCTCCAAGTCTAGACTGGTAATGATCTATAACTTGGATTCATCCTAAATTTAGATCCAATCTTTGATTGAAAAGTAATATTTTTTTAAAAAAATAGATCAGCCAATATAAAAATTAGCTTAATATAACCTTACCAAATGAGCCATACATGATGATGCTGAACAGACGTTCAAAATTATCCTTTATTATAATAGTTGCAGGTTTAACGATCGCACTTTCTACATTCTCTACAACCCCCGCATTTGCGCAATCCGCAGCTACAAGTTCAGGTTTAACAAAGCCTTTGTTAGCTATTGCAGCTGCAATTGCTATAGCTGGAGGTTTGATAGGTACTGGTAATGCACAACAAGGAATTGGTGCTGCTGGCATGGGTATCATAGCTGAGAAGCCAGAAAAATTTGGTCAGGTATTATTCTTCTTTGTCATTCCTGAAACACTGTGGATCATCGGATTCGTGCTAGGAATTATTCTGTTACTTGGCATACTGTAGTGAGAATTTGTAATGAGCATAGAGACCTTTCTCCTTGAGATAGAGAATAGGAAAAAAAGGGATCTTGCAAAACTTAACAAAGAACTAGATGAGAAAGGAACTGTTATACAAAACCAAAGAGATACACAAATTAAAGAAATACAGGAACGTTTTGCAAATGAGGCAAAATTAAAATCCGAAAGAGAATTGGCAAGAATAATAGAGTCAGCTAGATTACAAGCAAAAAAAATCATGTTTGATGCCATTAACGAAAACTTGGAATCTGCATTTGATGTCATCAAACAAGAAATCAAAAACTATGTAAAATCATCACAGTACAAAAAAACATTAGAGACCATGGTGAATACTTCAAAAAAAAAATTAGATCAAAAAATTACGGTTCATTGTCGTGAAGAAGATAGTACAGTTTTAAAAGAAATGGGAGTTACCATTGGTTCTACAATTCAAACTTTAGGTGGAATAATCGCAGAAAATAAAGATGGAACAAAGGAAATAGATCTGACATTTGAAGAACTTTTAAGAACTCATGAAGATGAAGTAAAAGGTTTTCTTACGGAGAGAACATAATGGGGACTTCACAATATGCCTCCTCTTTTGGTAGATTGCAAGCAATATCAATGAATTTTCTTACTAAAGATATGATGCAGAATCTACTAAAAGCAAAAGATGACGTTGAAATGGCAAAAATCCTAGAGTCAACATGGTATGGACCAGAGATTGAAAAAGCCGCATCTATTTACCAACCTTCAGAAATTTTAGAAGTTGCATTGAACAGATACCTTGTTCAAATCAATAAAATTGCATTAGATGCAACACCGTTTAATGGAAAATCTGCAGTTAGAGCCTATTTGTCAAAATGGGATATCTACAACATTGAGTTGATACTTTCTTCAAAAAGTATGGGCAAAACAATTACCGAGACAGAATCATTCCTAGTCTCTAGCCGTAACGTACCAGCAGGAATTTCTGCAGGTAATATTACTCATGATGAGATGAAAACCATCCTCTCACAAACAGGTGTAGATGGTGTGGTAAATCAACTTGTGAAATACAATTATGGCCCAATCTTACTGCAACACTTGGAAGAATACCAAAAAAGCGGTGATCTTGGTCCTATGATGTATGCATTACAAAAATTTTATTATAAAACATTACTTGAATCTTTAAAATTCTTCCAAGGCGATGAAGGTATGATAAGGGAATTTTTCAGAGCAGAGATTGATAAGAAAAACATACTAAATCTTATGAAAGGCAAAGAAGCAAATTTGGATAAAGAACTAGTGGGTAGACATCTTATTGACGGAGGAAGGATCCCGATGAATGAGCTATTGGATATCTATGGAGTAAAAGATCCTGCAGAAATTGCTGGAAGAGTTGAAAATCGCTTTTCTCTAATCAATGCGTTAGCACAATACAAGAAGACAAAAAGTTTAATTGATTTTGAAGTGGCACTTGACAAATTCATAAACATTCAGTATGTCAAAAAATTAAAAAACATCGCACTTTCTATTGGAACAGTGTTTTACTTTATAATTAATGCAGAATATGAACGTGAAAACATTAAAAGGATCGCCTATGGAAAACGTTACAATTTATCAACTGAACAAATAAGTTCAATGTTGCTAAGTGAATAAAAATGTCTAAACAAAAAATAGAATCAAGTGGAAGGATCGCGGTAATAGGAGAGCGTGAGCTAGTCATTGGATATCGACTTCTTGGAATGGACGATACATTTATTGTCAGTAAGGATGATGCTAACAAAACATTGCAAGAACTTTTTTCATCTGGTAAGTTTGGTCTGATTATTGTAAGCGAATTTGTTCGTAACTTACTTCCAAGTATATTTAGAACAAAGATCGAGGCATCAATCGAACCATTGGTGTTATTCATGCCATCACTACAGGGAAACATTCAAGAAGAATCAATATCCGTATTAGCAAAAAGGGTATTGGGGATTAATATTCAAGGAAGTTGATGATGAGATGACAGATGGAATAGTTTCTAGAATTTCAGGACCCGTTGTTTTAGCAAGTGGTCTTGAAGGCGCACAAATGTTTGATGTCGTACGAATTGGTGAACTTGGTCTAGTAGGAGAAATAATCCGTTTAGAAGGTAACAAGGCTACAGTTCAGGTATACGAAGATACAACTGGTTTAAAACCAGGTGAAAAGGTCATCAATACAAAACGTCCGCTTTCATTGCAGCTTGGACCAGGACTTTTAACTTCAATTTATGATGGTATTCAAAGACCACTTGATGTACTAAGAGCACAAAGTGGTGACTTTATCAGCAGAGGAAATATCATCCCTGCATTTGATCAGACAAAAAAATGGGATTTTATTCCATTAAAGAGAAAAGGTGATCATGTTTTCCCAGGTGAAATTATTGGTGAAGTCCAAGAAACTCCATTGATAATGCACAAAATAATGATTCCATATAACATTGAAGGTGAACTAACAGAAATATCTGAAGGAAAATACAACGTCAATGAAATTGTAGGGTCTGTTCAAACAAATAGTTCAAAAGTAGAAATTGGTCTGTCAAGTTGGTGGACCGTTCGTGTACCAAGACCTGTACTACGTAAACTTCCACCAGAAGAACCATTGCTTACAGGTCAACGTGTTTTGGATACATTCTTTCCAGTTGCAAAAGGTGGAACTGCTGCAATTCCAGGACCATTTGGAAGTGGAAAAACAGTCACCCAGCAACAACTTGCCAAGTGGGCAGACAGTAATGTCATTGTCTATGTAGGTTGTGGAGAAAGAGGAAACGAGATGACCGAAGTTCTTACAACTTTTCCAAAACTAGAGGATCCTAAATCAAAGCGTCCATTAATGGAACGCACAATTCTTGTTGCTAATACTTCAAACATGCCAGTAGCTGCACGTGAGGCTAGTATCTATACCGGGATTACAATGGGAGAATATTATCGTGATATGGGATATGGTGTAGCTTTGATGGCAGATAGTACATCTCGGTGGGCAGAAGCACTCAGAGAAATTTCAGGAAGATTAGAAGAGATGCCAGGTGAAGAAGGATATCCAGCATATCTTGGAAGAAGATTAGCAGAATTTTATGAAAGGGGTGGAAAAGCTGTTGTGATCTCTCCAGAAGAAAGAGTAGGTTCCTTGACTTTGGTTGGTGCAGTTTCACCTCCTGGTGGAGACTTTTCAGAACCAGTATCACAAAACACACTAAGAGTTACAAGAGTTTTCTGGGCTTTGGATGCAAGCTTGGCATCAAGAAGACACTTCCCATCTATCAACTGGCTTACAAGCTATTCATTGTATGCTGATAACATGGGTGAATGGTACAAAAATAATGTTGCAAGCGATTGGGTTACACTAAGAAAAGAAGCTCTAGAAATTTTACAAAGAGAATCAGAATTGCAAGAAATTGTTCAGTTGGTAGGTTATGATGCATTACCAGAACCAGAAAAAGGTGTTTTGGATACTGCACGATCCATTAGAGAAGATTACCTACAACAAAGTGCTTATGATGAAGTCGACACTTATACATCAATTAAAAAACAATATCTTTTACTTAGAACAATTTTAGATTTTGGTAGAAAAGAAAGCGATGCAATAAAGAAAGGTGCAACATCATCAAAGATTGGTGCACTAGAATCAAGAAAAATGATTTCAAGAATAAAATGGACCAAAGAAGATCAAGTAGAGCAACTGGTTAAGGATACAATGACTACCATGGAAAAAGAATTCAATACTCTGATGATTGAGGTGACTACATAGATGTCTGGTGTAGCATTCAAGACACTATCAAAAATTTCAGGTCCGCTAATATTTGTAGAAGGCATAGATAATGCAGCTTATGGCGAAATGGTTGAGATAAAACTTCCCAACGGTGAGCGACGACAAGGACAAGTCCTTGATACTAGACAAGGTTTGGCTGTGGTTCAGGTCTTTGGTCCAACTCTTGGCATGACCACCTCTGGAACTACAACAAAATTCACTGGTGAGACTGCTATGATGTCAGTTTCTGATGAAATGCTTGGAAGGGTATTTGATGGACTAGGGAATCCTAGAGATAATGGACCAAAAATAGTATCTAAACAAAAAGTTGATCTTGTAGGTTCTGGTATTAACCCATACGCCAGAGAAGAACCTTCAGAATTCATCCAAACAGGAATGTCAAACATTGATGGAATGAATACTCTTGTAAGAGGTCAAAAGCTTCCAATATTTTCTGGTTCTGGTCTTCCACATAATTTACTTGCTGCACAGATCGCAAGGCAGGCCAAAGTTCTTGGTGGTTCTGAAAACTTTTCTGTTGTGTTTGCTGCAATAGGAATTACAAGTGAAGAATCAAACTTTTTCATTAAACAATTTGAAGAAAGTGGAGCTCTTGGAAGAACCGCACTGTTTTTGAACCTGTCATCTGATCCTTCAATGGAACGTATACTTACTCCTAGACTTGCTCTAACAACAGCAGAATTTCTTGCTTATGAGCGAGATATGCATGTTCTTGTCATTATTACCGATATGACAAACTATTGTGAAGCATTAAGAGAAATTGCTGCAGCACGTGAAGAAGTTCCAGGAAGAAGAGGATATCCAGGATACATGTATACTGACCTATCATCTCTTTATGAAAGAGCTGGAAAGATAAAGGGGCGACATGGTTCCGTAACACAAATTCCTATACTTACGATGCCAGCTGATGATATTACACATCCTATACCAGATCTTACTGGTTACATTACGGAAGGTCAGATAGTAATGAGTAGAGATTTGCATAGATCAGGCATTCATCCACCAGTAGATGTCCTAACAAGTCTTTCACGTTTGATGAATCAAGGTATTGGAAAAGGAAATACAAGAGAAGATCATCGAGGTCTTGCGGACCAACTTTATGCAGCATATGCACAAGGTAAAGATGCAAGATCACTTGCAGCTATAGTTGGTGAAGAAGCTCTAAGTGATTTAGATAAGAAATTCTTAAAGGTGGCTAAAAACTTTGAGAGAAAATTTGTCGATCAAGGAATGGATGAAAACCGTTCAATTGAACAAACTCTAGACATTGGTTGGGAATTACTTAGCAATCTATCTGATTCAGAAATGAATCGTATTAAACCAGAGTTCATTGCAAAGTACGGAAAAAGAACCACGCAGGATGGTGCATAGACTTTGCCATCAGTAATTAACATTCGTCCAACTCGTCTTGAATACATTCGTACCAAGCGAAGAATTGTTGTTGCTAACAAAGGATTGAAGTTACTGAAACTAAAACGTCAAGCATTAATTCTAGAATTTTTTAATGCAAGCAAAACTGCTGCTGCATTAAGGAGTGGTTTACAATCTGAATTGGTAAAAGGCTACCAAAGTATCAGATTAGCAGAGATGCTTGCAGGTACAATGAGACTAGAAAATGAAGCAATGAAGATTCCACAAATAAGTAAATTGCAAATTCAAGTAAAAAATGTAATGGGAGTTAGTATACCAAAATTACAAGGTGGACAAAGTAATACTGCTATCATTGAGCATATGTTGGAACTCCCTCCTTCAATTAATGAAGCAATAAAGGCATTTCAAAATGTTCACAAAATGGTGCTTGATGTTGCAGAAAAAGAAACCACATTACGAAAGCTTCTATATGAGATTGAAAAGACAAAACGAAAATCTAATGCAATAGAAAATGTTTTCATTCCAAGATTGCAGGGTGCTGTTAAATTCATCATATTCAGACTAGCTGAGATGGAACGTGATACATTCATCATGTTAAAAACAGTAAAACGTAAGATGGGTGAAAGAGAACAAGAAAATATTCAAAGGGAGAAAGAAATACTTGCCAGTTAATTTTGCAAATCCACAACAAAGAAAATTCTATCTGATTATAAGGGCATTTAAAATTGGAAACATCCTTGGTACAATTACTATAGCACTGTATGCAGGAAAGCATTTCTTAGGAGTATAACATGTTAACTCAAGAAAAATACGTTCATTCTCTCAAACAAATTAAGGAAGGTGAAGAAAAAGCATGGGCAGAAGTTCAAAATTTCAAGAAAAAAGTAGCGGAAGATATCAAATCTTTTCAAATTGATGCTGACAAGGCAATTGAGGCAGCAAAAATACAAGGAGAAAAACTAGTTGAAACAAATATTGATCAAGCAAGAAAAAATGCCGAAATTGAAGTAAAAAAAATCATTGAAGAAGCAAAAACAAAATCAAAAACCATATCATCACAAATGGATGAAAAAACTATTCATGGAATTCTAGATATTTTATTAAAAGGTGTAGAATAATGGTACTCAAGCCTGTCCCAATGACTATGATGGCAATACTTGGTTTAAGAAAAGAAAGGCAAGTTGTAATTTCTGTTTTACATGATATGGGCATAGTACAATTGGAACCATTATCTAAAGACGTGGCTCCTATGCTCAAAAATGAACGTGATAATGATCTTTACAGACAAGTTTCAGATCAACTTCTTAGAATTAAAGCATTCAAAATTGTTCTACCTCCCAACCCAGTTTCAAGTTGTCAACGTTTTCCAACAATTGACAACTTGATGCAAGTAGCAAAATCAATCGATATAGATTCTAAAATATCTTCTTTAGAAAGAGAAAAAGAAAATCTCCTAACTCAAATAAATGAAACTGAAAATAATATGAAACTTGTTGAAGAGTTTTCGTTTTTTCCAGAAGATTTCAATGTACTACAGTTAGTATTAGGGCACTCTTATTTTGGCCGTTTAGATTCGAAACAATCCCCATCTTTTAAGAAAGCATTAGAAGCAAACAACCTAGACGTTTTCCTTTATTCTAAAGAAGAAAAAGAAATTACACGCATTGTTCTTATTACATTTCCTAACTTTCCTCCTCATGCGTTGGCTACTGCTGTTCAAGAGTATAATGTTAAACTTGAAGCTGTACCAAAACTCAATGGAACCGCAGTTCAATTAAAACAATCACTAGGAACTATTCTCAATGAACTAAATCAAAAATTAAAAGAGATTGATAGACAACTAGGAGAAATTTCAAAAGAACACTATGCAAATATTGTCTGCATAGAAGAGCAGCTTGAAATAGAAAACAGAAAACTTGAGGTCATTGACAATCTTGGAGTCACATCTGATTCTTTTGCTCTAGAAGGTTGGGTTCCAAAATCAAAACTAGAATCAGTCAAGGCTAATCTAGACAAGCATGCCAAAGGAACAATTGTTTATGAACTAGATACTGAAGAAAATCCACCAACATTATTTGCAAATCCAAAAAGGTTCAAATTGTTTGAGGCTTTTATTAGATTCTATTCTTTACCACAAGGCAAAGAATTTGATCCTACATTAATTTTTGGTCTTATCTTTCCCATCTTTTATGGTATGATGGTAGGGGATGCAGGCTATTGTCTTTTTATCCTTCTTGTTTGCAGATGGGTAATCAGAAGAGTAGAGGGTGGAAAACGTAATCTTAACATCATGCCAAAGCCTTTGAGAAAGTTTGCACTTACTATATTGAAACCCAGACAGATGGTCAAATTGGCAAAGGCAATGACTCCTGGTGCTATTATTGGAATTATTATAGGATTTACATTCAATCTGTACTTTGGATTTCATCTCAATGGCTATCTGTTTGATTATATAAACACGGCACTTGGCATGCAACTTCTTCCTACTAGCGGAGCAATCTTTAATCCAATTGTAGGATTGCGTAGACTTTTACTAATTAGTGGATATATCGGTCTAGGCATGGTAACCTTTGGTCTAATTCTTGGAATCCTCAATAGCCTAAGAGAGGGCGAAAAGAAACATGCCATTGGAAAAGTAGGCTGGTTGCTATTTGGATGGGGTGTTGTGATGACAGGATTAGCATTAATGCATCATGGACATATCAACCCAATTCACCACGTAGAGGGAATTGGTTACTTTGGATTGCTTTTGGGTGGAATCGGTTTAATGTTCGTTGGAGAAGGTCCAAGAGCTATTATGGAGTTACCATCTATAGTTAGTCATATACTTTCTTACACAAGAATTGTTGGAATTCTGTTAGCCTCAGTAATACTAGCTGATGTAATTGATTTCATTTTCATAAAGACGTTACATCATTCAATACCGTTTATTGTCCTTGGAACGATGATTCTTTTCATTGGTCACATATTCAATATAATAATTGGAGTCTTTGAGCCTGGCATTCAGGGGGCAAGATTGATTTACGTGGAATTTTTCTCCAAATTTTATCATGGAAACGGTAGAGCATTTAGACCATTTGGAACTATGCGCAAGTTTACTTATGATCAATACGAATTAGAAATAAAAGAAAAAGCTAAAGTTAAAAAATAACTCTGTATTTTGAATTAATTAATAATATTTCAATTCATTTACATCTAGAGTTCTTGTACAGTATCTGCATCTAAGAACAAGACCAGTTTTATCAACTACATCCATTATCGGTTCAATGTCTTCGTCACTATTTGTTATACAATCTGGATTTGAACATCTGAAAATTCGTTCAATTTCATTTGGAAGAGTTACTCGTCTTTTTTCAACCAGTTTATAGTCTTTGATAATATTCACAGTAGCTTTTGGCGCAATAAGTGCAAGCTTGTTGGTATCGCCATCTTTTAGAAATCTATTTTCAACTTTTATGATGTCTTTCTTTGCAACTTTTGAACTAGGTACATTTAGTGCTATTGTTATGACATTGCCATCCTTACCATCTATCTCAAGTGCGTTTAGAACTTTGAGACCTTTTCCTGCCTCAATGTGATCAATTACAGTACCATTCTTGATTCGTCTTACTATGAGATCAGACTCTGACATTGGAATACTTTGTATAGTACTCATATATATTATTGAACGATAATGAGCAATTCTTTTTTCCAAAAAGATATTGTTTCAATCCGTGATTTTGACAAGAAAAAATTTGAGGCAATCTTTGATGCCACTGATAAAATAATTAAAATGAATCCAAGCGAGCGTCGTGAACTTGCTAGAGGAAAAACTTTGGGATATCTTTTCTTTGAACCAAGTACCAGAACTAGATTAAGCTTTGAAGCTGCAATGGCATCATTAGGTGGTACATCGATAGGGATAGCTGATGCTTCATCTTCTTCTACCAAAAAAGGCGAGAGTCTTGCTGATACTGTAAAAATAATGTCGCTTTACTCTGATGTTCTTGTACTACGACATCAACTTGATGGATCTAGTAGGTTTGCAGCAGAAATATCAGATAAACCCATGATAAACGCAGGAAGTGGAACCGAAGAACATCCAACTCAAGCAATATTGGATCTTTATACAATTTGGAAAGAGAAAAAACGAATCGATGGTCTTAAAATAGGAATTGTTGGCGATCTAAAATATGGCAGAACCGTATATTCATTGCTTTATGCACTTGGTAACTACAAAGTAGATGTACATCTTATTTCTCCAACAGCTTTGAAAATTCGTGCTGATTCTACATATGAAATTAAAAAAAGACTGGCTTACAAAGAATCAACAGACCTAGAAGAAAATCTAGATGAATTTGATGTTCTTTATGTTACAAGGATACAAAAAGAAAGATTTGCGGATGCTGAAGAATATGCCAAAGTTAAAGGTAGCTACAAGATTGTGCCTGATATGTTGAAGAAAATGAAAGACGATGTCATAATAATGCATCCATTACCACGTCTTGATGAGATTTCACACGATTTAGATTCGACAAAACAGGCAAAATACTTCAAACAGGCTGAATATGGCAAAGATACTCGCGCTGCGCTTCTTGCCCTTATTTTAAATGAAAATGGATTTTAATTCATTAAAATTTAAAGAAATATATTGTGAGTAAACTTTAACAGGTTAAGAATTAGCAAAGTGAAATGTGGTTGTATTAGAAAATGACATATGACAATGATTTGGTAAAAAAGGCACTAGTTAGTCTTGTTATAGAAACAACCTTGCTTGAAATTGGAAAAGAAACATATGATAAGGTTGTTCATGATCTATATCAAAAATATTATTGTTATCTTCCAGACTGCTATGATCATCCTGAATATCTTAATGAAATACTCAAAGACTTGTATGGTAATGCTCATAATGTTGTTGTAGAAAAAATCAACAAACAACTAGAGGAATTTTCATACCATAAATCTATATCATATTTTGTAAAAATCTTAAATCAATAATAATATTATTTTTTACATTGCAACAAGCTTTACGTGATCCATTTTCCTGTTTGTCTGAAAATCTCTTGTCATCACATCTACCTTTCCAGCTTCACCACGTAATAAAAAAAGCTCCATGCACTTGTTTCCATCTATCTTACTATGAAGATGCGTACCAATTAGATCTTCATGATTATGTTTGATTCCTGTAACTATTTGTTCTGATTCTTCATCATGAATCACCATTAATATCGCATGAATCAAACCAGAAAGATTAGATCTCTGTTTTTCTTCTGAAATAAGTGTCCTAAGACCAGCTCTTACTATCTCGGATCTTCCAGAAAATCCCATGGATTTTTGTAACTTGTCTATTTCTGATAGAATTTCATCGTTTAGTGATATCGATATAATTGGCATATTGGTATTATTATTAAGTATTTTATAAGTTTAGTAGTAATTATTATTAACTTTTTATAGATTTATTAATAACACAAATGAAAAAGTGGCATTGAACAGCGACAAAAAAGCCGCGATACTTGCAATCTCTGTTGTAATTCCACTTACTGCATTTTCACTCTGGTTGTCTGAACAAAACAAAACCGAAAGTATGTCAGTAGGTGGACACAAAATCCTTGTTACCTTCTATCCACTTTATCAATTTACAAAAGCTGTAGGTAAGGACAAAATTGATGTTTCTATAATAATTCCTCCTGGAATCGAACCTCATGACTGGGAACCAACAATACAAGATATTGAAAAAATGAAAGATGCAGATATGATAGTCATAAATGGTGCAGGCTTGGAATCTTGGATCACAAAAATTACTTCGGTAAATCCTAATGTTATGATTGTTGATACAAGTAATGACATACCGTTATTAGAAAAAGACTCAAATGGATTAGATAAGACTACAAAAGATCCACATATTTGGCTCGATCCCGTTCTAGCTAAAAAACAAATACAAAATATTGAAAATGGTTTGATAAAACTTGATCCACAAAATGCAAATTATTATCAACAAAATGCTAACAACTATAATACAAAATTAGATGCACTTGACAACAAGATCAAAATGGATCTTTCTGTCTGTAGTAAAAAAGACTTTCTTGCATTTCATGATGCCTTTTCTTATTTTTCAAAAGAGTATGGTCTACATCAACATACAATAGTTGGAGGACTTGATCCTGAAACAGAACCAACAGCACCAGCATTACAACAAATAACAGAAGATGCACAAAGTTTGGGGTTAAATGTCATCTTTACAGAAGAAGCAGCAAACCCCAGAGTATCGCAGGTCATAGCTGATGAGATACATGGAAAAGTTATGGTTCTAAGCCCGTTAGAGGTGACTGATAAAAATATAGACTATATCTCAAAAATGGAACAAAATCTCTCAAATCTCAAGGAGGCATTGTGTTCATGAAGCTAGTTGAGATTGAAAATCTTACTGTAAATTATGATGGTATCTTAGCACTTGATAATGTAAGTCTCTCAGTAGAGGAAAAAGATTTTTTGGGCATTATAGGTCCAAACGGTGCAGGCAAGACTACTCTATTTAGCTGTATGCTGGGACTTTTAAACAACTATCAAGGTGAAATTAGATTTTTTGGAACAAACATAAGAAAATCGAAACAATATCTTCATCAAATAGGATACGTTCCACAAAAGCCAGTCTTTGAAAAAAATTTTCCAGCTACTGTGGCAGAAGTAGTTGGTATGGGTTTAACAAAAAACCAAAAAGAGAAAACGATTGATAAAGTTCTTCAAAAAGTCTGGCTTCACGAACTAAGTCATAGAAGAATAGGAGATCTATCTGGAGGTCAACAACAACGTGTTTTTATTGCAAAAGCACTTGCAAATGATCCACAAATTCTTATCCTAGACGAACCTGTCACTGGAATAGATTCACAAAGTAAGGATTTGTTTTACCAAATTTTGCTAGACTTGAATAAAAAAGATAACATTACTATAATTTGGTCATCACATGATCTTGATGCAGTTGCTAAACTTGCAACCAAAGTAGCATGTCTTAATCGAACATTGTTCTTCCATGGTATATCTGAAGAGTTCTTCCATGACGAGAATCTATTAAAGATGTATTCAGAATCTTCAATGCAAATGCACATGCATCATCACGAGGATTAAAATGGGCTTTGAAATTCTCTCCTATGGTTTTATGCAAAGAGCTCTAATCTCAGGTATAGCTATTTCTCTGATGTGTTCAGTTGTTGGACTCTTTCTAGTTTTAAGGAGACATTCACTTTTTGGTGACGCGCTTGCACATTCAGCATTTGGAGGAATAGCGATAGGACTCTTTCTTGGAATCTATCCAATGTGGACGGCATTTATCGTTTCTATCTTAAGTGCATTAGGTCTTACAAAGATTAGACAAAGATTTCAAATTTCAGGTGATGCTACGGTAGCAATTTTACTCTCGTCTGGTCTTGCTATGGGAGTCATTCTTATCAGTTTGGCAGGTGGTTTTACTGTAAACCTGTTTAGTTTTCTTTTTGGCAGTATCTTGCTTGTCAGTTTGGATAATACAATTCTAATTTTAGGTTTGGCCGGATCAATACTTATTGTGATTTTATTATTATACAGACAATTAACA